>DASRWD010000055.1:0-2524 GCA_035654755.1 Trueperaceae bacterium | reverse complement strand
CGCCAGGTCGACGAGCCGGCCCAGCGGCGGCCGTTCCCCGCGCCTCTCCCTGACCGTGGTGGTCACTGCCATCCCGCTCCTTCGCGGCGCGTCCTCGTACCTCGCCGCCACCGTTATGATACACGGTGTATCAGAAGTTGGTGTGGATGGTCGCTGGGAGGGCCGAGCCAGCGCCCGCTCGCGCGAGCGCCGGAGCTGCCCGTTGCCAGTAAGAACGCAGTGACGACCGCGCTGCTATTCATCTACATGCGCAGACACCTGCGCGCATCGCCTGATCGAGACGAGGGGGTATAGCGATGACACCGAAGCTCACCCACAAGCTACGTAGGGCGCTCAGGGCGACAGCGCTGGTAGCCGCCATCGGCTCCGTCGCGTTCGCCGACACGAGCCTGCGCCTGGGCGCGACATTTCCGGGCTGGGACAAGCTGAGCTCGTCAGGAGCCGATGGACGCGTAGCCGAAGCCCTGATCGATCTGGCCCGCGGGTACGCCAGGCAGCTCGGCCGGTTCTGCTCGCTCCCGGAAGCGTTCTTGCGTGAACGCAGTTCCAGCCTGCTGTCAGCCCTGGTGTTCTACGAAGGGTACTTGCCGTACGGCTCCCGCGAGGAAGTGCTGCTCGACTCGTTCGACCAGCGGGTCTCGATAGTTCGCCTCCCCCTGCGCCGGGAGGTCCTCGTGGTGTTGGTCGACGTGGACGACCTCGGAGTCGCAATGGTCGTCTGCGACATCTGACCGTGATCGCGCGCGTACTACCTCTGCTCCTCGTGGGCGGGCTCGCATGCTCAGCCCTCGGCCAGGGGACCTTGGCCGAGTACTCGGGGAACGGTTCCTCGAACACCCGCCCCTTCTCGGCGCCGAGCGGCTGGGAAGTCCAATGGAACGCCAGCGGCGACATCTTCCAGGTTTACGTCTTCGACATGGAGGGTGACCTCGTCGAGGTGGCGGCGAACCAGATGGGGCCCGGTAGCGGAGCGTCGTTCATCGCACGTGAAGGCACCTACTACCTCCAGGTCAATGCCATGGGCTCTTGGGCGATCCGTGTGGTCCAGTTGCCGCCGCAGAGCGCCACGCGTCTGAGTGGTTCGATCTCGTTCAGCGGTGACGGGATCCAGAACACCAGACCGTTCAGCGTAGACGGGCCATGGGAGGTCCAGTGGGCTGCGAGCGGCGACCTGTTCCAGGTCTACGTCTTCTCGGCGAACGGCGATCTCGTAGACGTCATGGCGAACCAGATGGGACCGGGTCAGGGATCGTCGTTCCAACCTCGCGGTGGAGACTTCTACCTCCAGGTGAACGCCGTCGGTTCCTGGGACCTACGGGTCGTCCCCTTCCGCTAGGTCGGCCACGTCCTGCCGACGCCGCTCGCCAAGGGCGTCCAGCCGAACCTCAACAGCGAGCTCGCCACCGCTTGGACCTGGGAACGAGCGTGGGCTCCACGGTTCGCTCACCAAGCCCTGGGCCAATGACGCACCACCACCCCCTACCGACGGCCGAGGAGAGCGGGCGCCGCCCTCCCCTACCGTCGCGCCCATGGAACCGACGAACCCAGCCACCGTCCGCAGCGACCGGGCAACGGGGGAAGCCCGTGTCCCGGCGGCCACCTCTCGCCCGGTGCTGCTCGCGCTCGCGGGCCTCGCAGCCGTCGTCTGCGCCAGCGTCGTCACACAGGTGTTCCTGGCGGGCCTGGGCCTGCTCGTCGACCCGCGCTACCTCGCGTGGCACAGCGCCTTCGTCCACGTGATAGAGGCTTCGCTGCTCGGGGCGTTCGTGCTCGGTCTGGCCAGCCGCAGCGGGTGGGTAGTGCCGGCCGTCGCTCTCGCGCTGTTCGGGCTCGTCGGCCTCCAGTACGCGCTGATCCACGGAGCGGACGGTCCCACCCGGGCACTGCACGCCGTCAACGCCCTCGTGCTGTTCGCGCTCTCGTGGGTGTTGGCCAGGAGGGCCGTCGCGGCGGCAGTGGGCGGCGGCCACACGAGCGCCTCGCGGCCGGAGCGGACATGGCACGCCGACTACCTGCTCGCGGGCGGCATCGCCGCCCTCGCCACTGTAGCCATCGCCGCGGCCAGTGCCATGGTCCTTCCCGACGCGTCCACCGGCCCGGCGTCGTCCGTTTCGCCGGCGGACGCCATCTCCTATTCCGCTGATGCACCGGGCGCCGAGTTGTTCGCGGCCAACTGCTCGGGCTGCCACGGCGACCGCGGCCAGGGCCGCGTCGGACCGCGCCTCGCAGGCAACGCCGCCCTGAGGGACCGCGGGTACGTGGTGGACAGGGTGCGCGGGGGCGGCGGGATCATGCCCGCGTTCCGGCTCCGCCTGTCGGACGACGAGATCGAAGCGGTCGTGGACTACGTGAGGAGCGCTTGGGCCGAGTAGCGGCGGAGAGCCCGCGACGGCGACCGAGGCCCTGAGCCCGCCTAGAATCCGGCCGGAGGTGCCCGCCGCACATGGTCGACATCCTCGGCAGCCTCGCGATCGTCGTGCTCACCGCCTGGCTCGGGCGGATGCTCCTCGATGCACGCCAACTC
>DASRWD010000054.1:0-11896 GCA_035654755.1 Trueperaceae bacterium | reverse complement strand
AGCGAGCCGCCCGGAGGTTGCATCGACGTTCATCTCCGCCTCGTCAACGTCGCCGGCCTGAACGTGCTCGGCGTGCAGGGTAGCGCCCAGTACCGGGACGGTCCGTACCAGTACACGGAGCGCGGGTTCGCTGCCATGCTCTCGAGGCTGGCCCCGCGCCTGTGGCTCGAGGAGCGCCGGCGCGGCAGGGCGGTCGACGTGCTGTTGACCCACGCCCCGCCCGTCGGGCCATCGGCAGGCAAGGACCACGCCCACCGGGGGATCCCGGCCTTCAACCGCTTCCACGAGCGCTGGCGACCACTCGTTCACGTCCATGGCCATGTGCACCTGGAAGGTGGCGGCCCGCGGGAGCACGTCACCAAGGAAGGCGTCCGCGTCGTGAACGCCTTCGGTTACACGCTGATAGACGTCTGATGGAGGATGATCGCGGCATGAGCGAACACGTCGAGACCGCGGGCGCGGCCCGTCTGGCCATCGCCGCCCAAGAACGCGGCCCCGCCGTCTTCTCCAGGCTGGCCGGATGCTACGCGCTGGAGGCGAGAGGCGCGGACGCCGTCGAGTTCCTGCACGGCCAGCTGGCGAACGACGTCAAGGGGCTGCCGGACGGCGGTAGCTCGCGCAGCCTGCTGCTCAACCACAAGGGGCAGGCCATGGCGGAGGCGCAGGTTCTCAGGCTCGAGCCGCGTCGCCTGGTGCTGGTCGTCGACGACGACATGGGCGAGTGGGTGCGCGAGACCCTGGCGCGCCACATCGTCTTCGACGAGGTGGAGCTGACGCCAGTGGCCTGCGAGGTCGTCACGATCCAGGGCGCGAACGCCCGCGGCGCCGTCGAGGCCGCTGGGCTGAACGTGCCGGCCGCCGGCATTACGGTCGAGGCTTCCGGTGGTCGCTTCGTGTACGCCACGTCGCGCACGGGGGCGGGCGGTTACGACGTGCTGGTCATCGGCGATCCGACCAGCGAGCGCGCCACTTCGGTGGAGGACGCGCTCGCGCGTGCCGGCGCAGGGAAGGTCCGACCTGGAGCCATCGACGCTGCCCGCGTCGTCACGCTGGTGCCCACGGCCGGACGTGAAGGCGGTGAGGGTGTTCTGCCTCAGGAGGCGGGCCTCGAACATCTCGTCTCCTTCCGCAAGGGCTGCTACCTCGGCCAGGAGATAATGGCTCGCATCGAGGCCCGCGGCAGCGTGAGGCGCGCGCTGGTCGCGCTCGAGCTGTCTTCCGAGCCCGCGGGACGTGACGTCTCGTTGGACGGCAAGGTCGTCGGGCGCCTGGGCACCGTTGCGAGGCTGCCAGATGGCCGGATCGGAGCGCTCGCCGTCCTCCGCAAGGAAGCACGCGACGCGAGCGGATTGTCTGCTGGTGACGGGGTTGGCGCCAAGCGCTTGGAGGCCGCGCGTATGATGCCCGCATGAAGCCGAAGCGTCAGTGGCTGGCAGAGGAGTACGCCGAGGCCACAGCTCAGCACCCGGAGCGCGACGCCCCGTTCGAGACGCTTTCCCAGATCCCGGTCGACCCGATATACACGCCAGACGACCTGGAGGGGTTCGACCTCGAGCGCGACCTGGGCTACCCCGGCTCGTTCCCGTACACGCGGGGCGTGCGCGACAGCATGTACCGCGGCCGTCCGTGGACGATGCGGATGTTCGCCGGGTTCGGTACGGCCGAGCAGACGAACCAGCGTTTCAAGCGCCTGCTGAACGCCGGCCAGACCGGTCTGTCTACCGCATTCGACCTGCCTACGCTGATGGGCTACGACAGCGATCACCCGATGGCGCTCGGTGAGGTGGGCAAGTGCGGCGTGGCCGTCGCCAGCCTTGCGGACATGGAAGTGCTGTTCGACGGCATCGATCCCGAGCAGGTCACCACCTCGATGACCATCAACAGCCCCGCCAACGCGATCTGGGCGATGTACCTGGCGATGGCCGAGAGGCGAGGCGCCGACCTCGGCAAGGTAGGCGGCACCATCCAGAACGACATCCTCAAGGAGTTCATAGCCCAGAAGGAGTACATCTTCCCGCCGGCCCCGAGCGTGAAGCTGGTCATCGACACCTTCGAGTGGGGCCCCAAGCACGCGCCGCGGTTCAACTTCATCTCGGTGTCCGGCTACCACATACGCGAGGCCGGCTCGAACGCGGTGCAGGAGCTGGCGTTCACGCTCGCGGACGGCATCCACTACGTGCGCAAGGCCTTGGAGCGGGGCCTCGACATAGACGAGTTCGCCCCGCGGATCAGTTTCTTCTTCAACGTTCACAACGACTTCTTCGAGGAGATCGCCAAGTTCAGGGCCGCCCGACGCATCTGGGCGCGCCAGATGCGCGACGTCTTCGGGGCCAGGAACGAGCGCTCGTGGATGCTGAGGACGCACGCTCAGACGGCCGGGGTGTCGCTCACCGCCCAGCAGCCGCTGGTCAACCTCACCCGCGTTGCCATCCAGGCGCTTGCCGGCGTCCTCGGCGGTACAAATAGCCTGCATACGGACGCTTACGACGAAGCGTTGGCGCTGCCTACCGAGGAGGCGGCCACGCTCGCCCTGCGCACGCAGCAGGTCATCGCCGAGGAGACGGGGGTACCCAACACCGTCGACCCGCTCGCCGGCTCGTACTACCTGGAGTGGCTGACGAACGAGATGGAGCGCAGGACCCTCGACTACTTCGAGCAGATCGACGGCCTCGGTGGCGTCGAGGCGGCCATCGACGAGGGCTTCTTCGCGAGAGAGATCGGCGACGCGAGTTGGAAGGCCCAGCGCGAGGTCGATGACAAGCGCAGGCTGGTCGTCGGGGTCAACGCGTACGTGCAGGACCACCCCGAGGTGCCGATCCAGCTGGTTGACCCGTCCGTCGTCGAGGTCCAGCAGCAGCGCCTGGCCCGCGTCAGGCGCGAGCGCGACGCCCAGGAGGCCGAGTCCGCGCTGGCCGAGCTCCGGTCCGCGGCCCAGGACGGCCGCAACACGATGCCTGCGTTCATGCGCTGCGCTCACGCCATGTGCACGCTGGGCGAGCAGATGGACGTGCTGCGCGAGGTCTACGGTGTCTACCAGGAGCCGGTGCTCATCTGAGCCGCGGGGGCACGCCCGGCCCGGGCCGGCACGTCGGCTGACCTCACGAGTGGAGGAGAGTTGGACCGCAAGCTGCGAGTGCTGATAGCCAAGCCCGGCCTGGACGGCCACGACAGGGGAGCCAAGGTCATTGCCCGCGCCTTACGGGACGCGGGCATGGAGGTCATCTACACCGGCCTGAGGCAGACCGCCGAGATGATCGTCGCTGCTGCCGTTCAGGAAGACGTCGACGCCGTTGGGCTATCCGTGCTCTCGGGCGCCCACATGCACTACTTCGAGGCCGTCGTCGACGGGCTGAACACCAAGGGGGCGGACGACGTGCTCGTGTTCGGCGGGGGGATCGTGCCCGACCAGGACAGGCCGAGGCTCGAAGAGCTGGGCGTGGGAGAGGTGTTCGGGCCGGGCGCGAACACCGACGACGTCGTGGCCTACGTACGGCGGGCGGTGGCTGAGAGACGGGCTAGCTGACGCAGGCTGCCAACACCGTCACGGACGCGGTTCACATCGCATGCTCGCTCAGGTGAGAAAGCTCATGCAGCTCTCACCAGCGGCGCGGTAGGGTGCTTCAGTCGCAACCCGCGGCTTAACCGGAGCACATTGTCTTGATCTACGTGAGAACCGCCCTGTTCGTACTATGTGCCGCCGGCGCGCTCACCCAGTTCGCAGCGGCCGAATCCTACGCTCTCAGGACGGTCGTCTCCGGTGATTCGCTGGGGCTGATCGCGGAACGCTACCGCGTGTCGGTCGACGATCTCATGGTCGTCAACGGCCTTCAGAGCGCGACCATCCACCCAGGCCAGGTCATCACGGTGCCGTACGTCGCGGCGGTCGGTGGTCCCGCAGAGACCGCGGCGCCGCCGCCACCAGGCTTCCGCTGGCACCGCATGGGCCCAGGGGAGACGCTAAGCACCGTGGCGAGCGCGTACGGGGTGAGCGTCGAAGCCATGGTGGGAGCGAACCCGGACATCTCGTCGCTCGACAGGCTGCCTCTCGGCATCGAGCTGCTCGTTCCACCCGCGCTCGGGATGGTCGTCACGCTCCGGCCCGGCGAGTCGATCCTCGACGTGATCGCCGCTTACGAACTGGAGCCCGAGGAGTTGGCACGGGCCAACCAGCTAAGGTCGCCCTTCGACATCGTGCCGGGCATGCTGCTGTTCCTGCCCGGCGTTAGGCCCGTCGAAGCCATGGCGCGCCTGGAGCGCGTGCGCGAGGAGGAGAACCGCTACGTGTGGCCTCTCCACGGTCGCCTCACCTCGTACTTCGGGCCGCGGAACCTCGGCATGGGCACGTCCAGCTTCCACCGCGGCGTGGACATCGCCGCCCCGTGGGGCACGCCGGTCGTGTCCTCGAGGTCCGGGACGGTGACGTTCGCCGGTTGGTCGTCACAGGGATACGGCAACCTCGTCAAGGTGAGGCACGCCGGCGGCGACGAGACCTGGTACGGGCACTTCAGCTCGATCGGTGTCTCGGTCGGCCAGTACGTGAAGCAGAACCAGATCGTGGGCTACGTAGGCTCTACGGGGATCTCCACGGGACCTCACCTGCACTTCGAGCTGTACACGGGGAGCAGGGCCGTCGACCCGCTCTCGATGTTGCGCTGACGCTCGCGGACCTCGTCAACACTGGTCCGACACTTCACACAGGTCGAACGAACGCGGCGCCCGCTCGGGGGCGCCGCCGTTTCGGCTCGTCTCGCTCATGGTCTTCGGGAGATCCGTGGGCGGTCGTCCTACGTGGGTCGTGCTGTCAGTCGCCGCTCCACAGGATGCGCCCGCAGCTG
Organism: Trueperaceae bacterium; assembly: GCA_035654755.1. GTDB lineage: Bacteria > Deinococcota > Deinococci > Deinococcales > Trueperaceae > DASRWD01. The sequence goes on along the minus strand of DASRWD010000054.1, from coordinate 7,061 downwards.
GGGCAGCGGGTGACGCCGACACCCTTCTTGACCTTCTGCACGACGTGGATGGGCAGCTTCACGTTGCAGCCGCCGCAGCTCTGGTTGTTGACGACCTCGACGAGAGCAAGACCCCGCCTGGCCGTTCGCACCTGCTCGTACTGCTTCAGGAGAGGCTTCTCGACCTCGGCCGCCGCGGCCTCGCGCAGGTTACGGGCCTCGGCGATGCGCGCATCCACCTCGGCAACGCGCTCCTCCTCCTGGCGACGCATCTCGGCGAGTTTCGGGGTCACCTCGTCGACCTCGGCCTGAAGGGCCGTCTGCTCTTCCGTGCGTTGGTCGAGCTGTTCGAGCAGGGGAAGGGTGTCCTCCTCAAGCTCCTGAACGCGCGTGGCGAACTGCAGCTCCTGGTTCTGGAACTGCGCCGTCTCCTTCGGGCTGGAGGCACGCATCGCGGAGTCGGCAGCGTTCTTGCGCCGCTCCGACAACGCCTTCAGGTCAAGCTCGTTGGTGTTCACGCGGCGTCTGAGGTCGTCGACCTCTTCCCCCTTGCTCGTCAGTCGGCTCTGGAGGCCTTCGAGTCTCTCGTTCAGCTCCTTCAGCTCCGGAGGCACTTGGCCCCGCTCGTGCTCCAACGCGTCGATCTGCAGGTCAAGCTCCTGCACGTCGCTCAGTCTCTTCAACATCCAGCCTCCGACAAGTAGAAACCCCCGTCCGGCGCGGGGCCGACGGGGGTGTAAGCAGCGCCTTTGCAGGGCGGTCGAGTCACGCGGGCGAGTCTAGCACGGCATCCCGGGCTGGTAGACTCACCAGGTGTCTGTCGAAAGGGTAGACGAGGTCACGTCGCCGCTGGCCCCCGGAACGTCGCGACTTCTCGAGCCGGCCGCCCTTCCTGGCCTGGCCGGCAGCGCGGAGGACTCTCCGGAGGCCTTCGTCAACCGCTGGCGCAGACTCGCTGCGGACGCCGAGATCTTCGCCAGGCCGGAGGGCGTGCCCCTCATCGAATGCCGCGTGGCGGGCGCCGTCATCCAGGTCTTCGAGCGCACCGGGCCGTACCTATCGCGTCCGGGTCCCAACCGCCTCATCGTCAACCCCACCGTCGAGACCCTCTCGCTGGCCGACCACGGCGCACCTCATCGGTTCGAGTCCCTGGGCCTCAGTCGCGTCGCGGTCACCGGCACGGTCCTCGAGGTCGAAGGGCTCGCCGTCGCTGTGGACGCCGGCGCGCCGTTGATCGTGACGTCGCGCGGCCCGCTGCCGCCCGGCACCGTACCGGGCGCGATCGTGTCGTTCGAGAGCGACGCCCCGGTGCACGGCTTCGTCGTCGTGTCCGACCGCCCATCGCACCACCGCCGTGAGACCGTCGACGACTCGATCTGACCGGGTCTTCATGACGTCCGCGAGGTCCTGTGGGCACTGGGGTGTCTGCTAGACTGGCCCGCTGTGCCCAAGGTAGTCGTCAGCCGAGCCAACCCGAGACCCGTGAGCGTGACGCCGGCTGCGATCTCCGCCGTCGAGGCGGGCTCGCCGGCCGCACGCGCGGGCGTCACGACCGGCTGGGAGCTGCTCCGGGTGAACGGCGAGGCCATCCCTGACGTGCTCGCCTACCGGCGGGAGCTGAACTCAGGACTCGCTACCATAGAGGTTCGCGAACCGTCCTCCGGCGAGGTCACGACGTTCTCCGTCGAGTGGGAAGAGCCGGGTCTCGAGTTCGAGGAAGTGATCTTCGACGGCATACGCCTCTGCGCCAACCACTGCGACTTCTGCTACATCCACCAGATGCCGAAGGGCATGCGCAAGAGCCTCTACATCATGGACGACGACTACCGCACGAGCTTCCTCTACGGCTCGTTCGTGACCATGACGAACCTGACGGAGAACGACCTCCAGCGCATCAGGGACGAGCATCTCTCGCCGCTCTACGTATCCGTCCACACGGCCGACGAGGCCAAGCGCGCCGAGCTCATGAAGTGGTGGGACACGAAGGTCCCGAACCCCGAGGCAACGAGTATCAGGACGATGTTCGAGCGGTTGGGAACGATCGACTTCTACACCCAGCTGGTGCTCGTCCCAGGTCGCAACGACGAAGACGAGCTGGACGCTACCCTCGCCTACCTGGCATCGCGGGACAACGTGCTCTCGGTCGCCGCGGTGCCCGTCGGCCTCACAGGTCACCGGGGTCATCTCGCGAACGTCGAGACGTTCGACGAGGGGTCGGCTGCCGACGTGCTCCGCCGCGTCGAGGCATGGCAGCAGCGGATGCTGGCCGAGCGTGGCACCCGCTTCGTGTTCGCCTCGGACGAGTTCTACCTGACGGCCGGCCGCGAGCTGCCATCCGCAGAGGAGTACGAGGGCTTCCCGATGCTCGAGAACGGTGTGGGCATGGTCCGCGACTTCCTGGGCCAGCGCCTGCCGGCCGTGTCGCCGAGCGTTCCGCTGCCGCGGAAGGTGCTACTGGTGACCGGCAAGCTCTTCGCGCCGGTGCTGGACGCCGCGGTCGCGCCCCTCAGGCAGGTCCCAGGCCTAGAGGTCGAGGTACGTGCCCTCAAGAACGTCACGTTCGGTGAGGTGACTACGGTAGCCGGCCTGCTCGCCGGCCGAGACGTCCTCATGGGCGTCGCGCCGGGCGAGGCTGACCTGCTCCTGCTGTCGCCGAACATGTTCAAGTACGGCACGCAGACGATGCTCGACGACCGCACCCTTCCCGAGCTGCAGGACGAGCTGCGCATGCCGGTCGCCGTCGGCGGCACTGACATCGCCGAGCTCTACGCGAGCATCCTCGACGGCCCGGCCGAGCGTTATCTGCCGTCGTTCGGCTTCTCGACGCACGCCATAAAGGAGGCGGCGAGGCAGCACTGATGGTGGGTGGGTCGCCGAACGGCCGGACCGACGTGGCCGACCACGCGCCCGCGTTCGCAGGGCCGGTGGCCAGCGGCTCCGGGGCGGTGCGACGCGACCTGCGTACCTACCTGTCCCTGATAAAGGTCGAGCATTCGCTCTTCGCGCTCCCGTACGCGTACGTCGGCATGATCATCGCCGCGGACGGCTGGCCGGGCTGGCGGACGTTCCTCCTCATCACGCTCGCGATGGTGGGAGCCCGGACAGCGGCGATGGCGGCGAACCGCGTCATAGACGCCCGCCTAGACGCGCTGAACCCCCGCACGGCCGGACGCGAGATCCCCTCCGGAAGGCTGACGAGGATCGACGGCGTGGTCGTCGCCTTGCTGGGTGTGGGGGCGCTGGCGTTCGCCGGCTCGGCCCTCAACCCCCTCACGCTTGCGCTCCTGCCCGTGGCGCTGGCGTTCCTCATCGCCTACCCGTACACGAAGCGCTTCACGTGGGCCTGCCATCTGTGGTTGGGAGTGACCATCGGTGCGGCGGCGGCCGGCGGGTTCATCGCGGTCACCGGTTCCTTCCACCTGGTGGCCGTGCTCCTCTGGATCGCGGTAGCGGCCTGGGTGGCCGGTTTCGATGTCATCTACGCGTTCGCGGACTTGGGGCACGACCGCGAGCACGGGGTTCACAGCCTGCCTGCCGACCTGGGAGAGGACCGCGCGGTCTTCGCGGTGGGCGCGCTGTACACGGTCTCCGTGCTGGCGCTGATGGGCGTGGGCTTGGTAACCGACTTCGACCCGAGCTGGCCCTACGAGGGCCTCGGGCTCGCGTACCCACTGATGTGGGCGGTCGTCGTCAGCTTCCTGATACAGCAGGTGAGGGCGCTCAGGCGCTACCGGAACGCCCGAGCCCTCGACGCCTTCAACGTGAACCTGGTGCTCGGGCCCTTGGTGCTCCTGGGGACGATCCTGGGCCTCGTCTGGCGCTGATAATGCGCGGCCCGAGCGGCCCGGGCGACCGTCAGGGCCCTCGTTTCGCGAAGGAAAGCTGAAGGACCATGGTGTGGGGGGCGGCAGACGTCCCCGCTGCCCCCTGGTACCGTTGGGTCGTGGGAGAGGCCATGGACAAAGCGAAGCCACACGGCGCGGAAGCGCTGCCGGTGCTGCCGCTCGACGTCGTGGTGTTCCCCGGCATGACGGTGCCCGTCACCGCCACCGAGGAGCGCTACAAGCACCTCGTGAAGCTCGCGCTGGCACAGGAGAGCGAGCCCAAGCGGTTCATCACGGTCTTCACGCCGCCTACAGCGCCCATCCGCGACACCGAGGAGCAGTTCGAGCGCTACGGGACCCTCGTGCACCTGCTCAGCGTCGAGGAGACGGACGAGGGCTTCGACCTCGTGCTGCACGGCCAGGAACGCTGCGAGGTCGACATCTCGCACTCACAGGACGTGGCCGACGGCGCGGGAGACACGCGGCCGCTCTACTTCGCCGACTACCGCCCCGCCCCGGTCGTGCGGGGCGACCCCAACGCAGAGGCCGTGGCTGCCTGGGACGCCATCGACACGTTCCGCGCGTACGCCGACACCCTTTACCGAGGCGACACCGACATCGACGTCCACCTGCCGGAGGACCCGCTGTACCAGGCCTCCTTCGTCTGCGCGAACATCAGGGTGCCCGCCGCGAGCAAGCAGCCGTTGCTGGCGGCGCCGTCCCTCACCGAGAGGTTCGACCTTGCCCGCCATCTGATGCTGGAGCGCATGACCAAGCGCCGGACGCGTTCGCGTCGCCAGCGAGCTTGACCCAAGATGACGGCCGCGAGGCCGACAGGCGCGAGCTACTCACGTTCAGCTGGGAGCGGCTACCTTTCGTCACCGCCGAGGTGGAGGGCACCGGCGGCACGATCCGCGAGCGACCCGAAGACTTCGTCGTCGAGGAACAGCCTCTCTACCTGCCGGAGGGGCGCGGCTCTCACCTCTATCTCCTCGTCGAGAAGAGGTCCCTGACGACGCGTGACCTCATCACCGCCCTGATGGGACAGGGCGTCAGCGAGGCCTCGATCGGCGTGGCCGGCCTGAAGGACAAGCACGCCCTCACCACGCAGTGGCTGAGCCTGCCGAAGCGTGACGAGGCGGCAGTCGCCGCGCTCGAGGGGTTGCCCGGTGTGCGCGTGCTCGAACGCTCCCTGCACGGCAACAAGCTGGGTATCGGGCACCTGAAAGGCAACCGCTTCGAGGTGACCGTGAGGCGCCCCGATCCGGGCGCGACCGAGCGCGCAGAGCGCGCCCTCAACGCTCTCGCCGCTCGCGGTGCTCCCAACTGGTTCGGGCCGCAGCGCTTCGGCCGCTTCGGCTCCAACGCCTACGATGGCTGGCTGGTCCTACGTGGGGAGCGCGTGCCTGGCGGCCATCGCCTCAAGCGCTTCTTCGTGTCCGCCCTGCAGTCTCTGTTCTTCAACGAGGTCCTGGCAGACCGCGTCCGTGCGGGCCTGTACGAGACCGTGATCGAAGGCGACTGGGCGCGCAAGCACGACACCGGCGGCACCTTCCTCGTCGAGGACGAGCGAGAGGAGGCCGGGCGGGCGTGGTCGCTCCAGATAAGCGCCACCGTGCCCCTCTACGGGCGCAAGGTCAAGCCCTCACCCGCGAGAGCGGGGGAGTTCGAGGCCCTGGTGCTGGAGAGGCTGGGGCTGTCGTGGGCCGGCTTCGGCTCGCGGCGGGGCGACAGGCGCCTGACGAGGATCATCGTCTCCGAGCCGCGGGTCGAAGAGGTCGAGGGCGGGTACGCGATCAGTTTCGGCCTGCCGAAAGGCTCCTACGCGACGTCGGTTCTGCGTGAGGTCATGAAGGTCGACGTAGACGAGCCGTCGACCAGCGACCACGAGGACTGACCGGGGTAGCGGAGCGAGCGGCCGTGGTCGTGGCCGGGGCGAACCTGCGCCATGCCAGCTCCGCGATGAAGACGGCCACGGCCGCGGCGAGGAACCACTGCCAGATCGACCGCCCGCCGCCCGCCAGCTCCGGCTCGTACGTCTCACCCGTCACGACCGCTCCACCGGTGCGCTGCGCCACGGCCTCGAGGAGGCGGGCCCCGTCGATGTCCGCGAACTCCGGGTCAGGACCCGTGACGGAGGCCCGGGCCACGACGTCTCCGTCCCTAGCGACGACGACCTCCTGCCCGGCGCTCTCGATCCACGGCACACGACCCACGTAGCGTCCGGGCCCGACCTGGTCCATCTGGACCGTGGCTCCGCCGAAGCGGGCCGAGAGCCTCTCACCGTTCACGTACTCGCCGGCGAGCACCGCGTCCACGACCACCTCGAGCTCGTTGCCGTCGCGGTTCGCGGTCGCGTCGTACCCAGGCGGCACGGCCTGCAGCCACCGTCCCAGCGTGCCGAGCGCCCCGGGAAGACCCTGCCAGGAGCCGAAGCTGCCCGCCCAGCCGTTGAGGTCGGTCGTGAGCGCGGCCGTCCGTCCGAGGCCCGCCCTCCGCACGGCCAGCAGCGGCTCGCCCTCCCGCCCCGAGAGGAGCTCCTGAGCGTCCGACTTGATGCTCGTCGCGACGTAGGCATCGACCGGAGGAAGCGCAGCCGGGAAGTCGTAGAGCTGGTTGGGCCTGCCGCGCGGCACGGTGGGCTCCTCGACTAGCAGCGCGCGCGTGGCGGTCAGCGCCTCGTTGCTGAAGATGCGCGGCAGGGTGCTCACGTCCAGCGCCTCGTAGTACCGCCCTCCACCCGCACTCGCGATCTCTTCCAGGCGTTCGAAGTCGGCCTCGGAGCCGATCGCGATCGTCGACGTCGTGATGCCGGCGGCCTGCGCCTCGGAGGCCAGCGCCTCGAAGTCCGGCACCTCCTGCTGAGCGCCGAACGGCCCACCGCCGTCGTAAAGCCTCCCGTCCGAGAGGACGATCACGTGCTTGACGGCCGCCTGCGTACTGGTGAGGGCCTCGATCGCCTGCCTGTAGGCAGGTCCCAGCACGGTCCCGCCGCCGGTACCGACGCCCAGGATGCCCTGCAGCATCTCGCGCTTGCCGCGCTCGGTGGCCGGCCGTAGCTCGAACACCCAGCGCGTGCTGGCTTCATCGGAGAACGCTATGAGCCCCAGCAGGTCCTCCTGGTACGCCAGCTCGACGACCTGGATCGCGCCCTCCTTGGCCAGCTCGATCTTCGACGGAGAGCCGGTCGCCATGGATTGAGAACGGTCGACGACCATGACGAGGGCTACCAGCGGCAGCGTGACTTCGGTGCGGAGG
>DASRWD010000053.1:0-15060 GCA_035654755.1 Trueperaceae bacterium | reverse complement strand
ACCGCGAGACCGTGGTGGACGCCTCACTGCGCGGCCAGGGCGCCTCTGTTGTGGTCCAGGCCAACGTTGGTGGTGCCACGGTGTTCCTCAACGGCAACTACGCGGGCAACATCCCCAACGGCACCGGTCGTCTGGAACTTCGCGACCTTCAGCCCGGCCGCTACGAGGTCGTCGTCATCGCACCCGGCTACTCGACGTACATAACGACCTTCAACCTGGAGGCAGGACGCACGGTCGACCTGAACGTGCGCCAGTCCCGCTTCTGAGCTCACTGCACGACAAGTGCGTGGTAGACGGGAGCCCGCTCGTGAGAGCGGGCTCCTCTCGCCGGGTTGGGCGGTAGACTTCGCCATGCGACAAGCCCAGGCCGTGACGGCCGTCGTACTCGCCGGCGGCGATGCGGGTGACGCGCTGGCGGTCTCGGCGGGTGTCCCCGCCAAGTCGTTGCTGCCCGTCGCGGGCCGGCCGCTCGCGAGCTACGTTCTGGATGCCCTGCAGGCCAGCGGCAGCGTAGGGGAGATCGTTTACGTGGGGCCAACGGACCAGGAGCTGGCCGCATACGAGGTCGTTCACGTTCCGGCCGGGCGCCGCTTCGAGGACTCCTTGGCGCTGGGTCTCGGCGCGGCCCTGGGCCGCGGCGCCGAACGGATGCTCGTGGCGACGGCGGACCTGCCCTGGATCACGCCCGAGGCGGTCATACGCTTCCTGGACTCGGCGAGCGCGCTCGAGGCAGACGTCGTCTACCCGATCGTCGCCGAAGAGACCATGCAGGCCGCGTTCCCCGAGCAGCGCCGGACGTACGTGAGGCTGCGGGATGGTCGCTTCACCGGTGGGAACCTGGCGCTGCTCACGGCAGAAGGCGTGACCGGCGTGCTACCCCTGGTGTCGCGCGCGTTCCGGTCCCGGAAGAACCCCGTTGCGATGGCGAGCATCATCGGGCTCGACGTCGCGGTGGGCCTGGCCAGCGGCGGCGCGTCGTTGGCTTCGCTCGAGGCGCGCGCCAGCCACCTGATGAGGGTCGCGGGAAGGGCGCTGAGGTCGGAGGACGCCAGCCTGGCCGCCGACGTCGACCGCCTCGACCACCTGCCCGGCGTGCTGGACCCGGCCGAGCCGGAGTGGAGGAAGGCATGAGAAGACCGTCTCAACTGCGGCTGTCGGCCCTACTGGGGGCTCTGGCGGCCGTCGTGTTCGCCTTGATCGTGTCGTACCTCGTATCGCTCCTGGTGCCCGGCCCCGGCCGGTTGGGTTTCGGCGACTTCAACGCCGCGGGCCTCCTCGAGGGCGCGGTGTTCGTGTTCGCCTACTCCACGGCGCTGATCTGGGTGCGGAGCGCGCTTCGCATCCCCAGCCCAGCGCTCCTCAGCTTCGGCTTGTCAGGGCCGCCCGCGGCGGGCACGGTGGCCATGAAGGTACCCGTCGTAGACGCGACCAGCGCCGTCCAGACCTTGATGGACAACCGTATGGTCATAGTCCACCAGGACCGCGTGCCGATAGGCGTTACCGGCTTGCACCACGACCGCATCACCTCGTGGGAGGAGCTGGTCAAGGCCCCGGCCGACGTCGCCGTCACCGAGCTGCGCAGCATGCTCGCCCACGAGCAGCTGGTCGTCGTCATGGACGGCCAGGAGGTCAAGGGCATCGTCACACAGGAGATGTACCTGGCCGGCCTGTGGGGCTCGATCAGGTAGGGACCCAGGCCCGTTCGCCCTTGACGATGGCATGCAGCAGCGGGACCTGTTCAGCGAGGACGTCCGGTTCGGTCCGCCAGTCGAAAACCGGTCCCACGCCGCCGTACTCGAACGACACGACGTCCGGCATCGGCCACGCCCCTGCCGACGCCCGCGCCATGGCCCCCCTCAGTAGCTCTACGTCGTCCTCGGTCAGCGGCAGATGGTCGCGCAGCCGGCCTTCCAGCTTCCGTACTCCCGAGACGTGAAGCTCGCGTAAAGCATGTGTCGGCAGGGCGTCGAGGTAGGTCCACACGTCGATCGAGAGCTCATCGGCGGTCAGCACGGCATGCGAGAGGTCGAGCAGCAGCCCGCACCCCGACTCCTCGACGACGCGCGTGATCACATCGGGCTCCACCCCGGCGCGCAACAGTCCGTGGTCCGGTCCCCGGTACGGGACGTTCTCGACGATCACTCGGTCCGACCCCACGGCGCGGGCCAGCTCGGCGACGTCAACGAGCAGCGCCTCCGCCACCTCGTCAAGGGTGTCGGCGTCGACGGAGCCTACTTCCAGGTGGGGGAAGCGTTCCCGCGAGGGCACCAGGTGGGCGTTCAGATGGTTCGTGTCGGTCTCCTCCATGAGCTCCATGCAGCGGTCCACGTCGACGCCAAGCTTCGTCGCGCCCAGCTCGGTGGGGAAGTGGACGTAGGCGGGGCCGTGAGACGTGGCCTCCACGATCAGATCGCCCCAGTCGGGAACCTTGAAGAGGTCGATCGTCAGGCGCCCCTCCAGCAGGAGGCTTATCAGCGCAGGGGAGTAGTTGACCGCCAGCCGCGGTCGCATCAGGCCGTGGCCAGCGGCAGGTACGGGTGAGCGTCCACGCCCAACGGGTCGGGGTGCTCTGGAGCCTCGCCTGCCAACACCTTGGCCGCGGCGAGGGCGATCATCGCCCCGTTGTCCGTCGCCAGACGCGGAGGGGGGAACGAGACTTCGAGTCCGGTGCGCGCCAGCTCCACGCGCAGCCGGCGGTTGGCGGCAACGCCGCCCGCCACGACGAGCCTCTTGGCCCCCGTGAGCGCGGCTGCTCGCAGGGTCACCTCGATCAGCGAGCCCACGGCCACCCGTTCGAAGGTCGCTGCCACGTCCGCCTTGTCCACTTCAGGCGAGCGTTCGAGCAGGAGTGCGACCGCCGTCTTGAGGCCAGAGAAGCTGAAGCTGAGGTCGCTCGAGCCCTTCATCGGCCACGGCAGTTCCACGCCGTGGTCGTCGCCGCTACTGGCCAGGTCGGCCAGCGCGGCGCCTCCGGGGTAACCGAGCCCCAAGAGCCTGGCGACCTTGTCGAACGCCTCGCCGGCCGCATCGTCGCGGCTCCTGCCCAGCTCCGTGATGCGGTCCCACGCTTCTACCTGGAACAGAACCGTGTGGCCTCCGGATGCGAGAAGCGCGAGGAACGGTGGAGCTGAGTCGGCGGCAGCCAGGTGGCCGATCAGATGGTGCACTGGAAGGAACGGTACGCCAAGGCCCCAAGCAAGCGCCTTGCCGTAGCTGAGGCCAACCAGGAGCGGCCCGATAAGCCCGGGACCGAAAGTGGCGGCGACGGCCGTCAGGTCGCTGAGCTCCAGTCCGGCTTCCTCCAGCGCGCGGGTCACCGCGTGGTCGATGGCGCTCAGGTGCTCACGGCTCGCCTGCTCGGGGACCACGCCTCCGAACTCGGCGTGCAAGCCGGTCTGAGCCAAGACGACGTTGGCACGGACACTGCCGTCCACGACGATGCCGACACCGGTGTCGTCGCACGAGGTATCGATGCCCAGGACAGCGTTCACGCGCGCGATGCTAGCACCCCTCGACGGTGTATCCGGTCGCGATCGCGGGGGCGAGTACGGCGCCTTGCGGCCGGACCCAGGCCCGCAGGATGGCGCGGGCGCGCTCGAACGCGGAGTCCCCGACGATCACGCCTACGGTGGGACCAGCACCGGACAGGAAGGCGGCGTCGGCGCCCGCAGAGCGCAGCTCGGGGAGGAGTTGGGCCAACCCCGGCACCAGGCGGGCACGGTACGGCTGATGCATGACGTCCAGGGACGCCACCCGCAGCAGCGAACGGTCGCCCGTCGCAACAGCTGCGACCCACAGCGCGGCCCGGGAGGACGTGAGCACGGTCTGGGCAGGGCCGTACGAGGCGGGCAGGGCGGCGCGCGCCTCCACCGTCTGTAGCTCGAAGGCCGGGACCCCGAACAGGAGGCGCCAGTCAGCGGGCACGGGCAAAGAACGCGCGATGAACTCTCCGTTCGCGTCCGCCGCGGCTACGACGAACCCGCCGTACACCGCGGGCCCGACGTTGTCCGGATGCCCCTCGAGGGCCGCCGTCACCCTGAACACCCCTTCGCGTCCCAGGGGCTCGCCGAGGAAAGCGTCCGCAGCCGCAGCGCCGGCTACCAGCGCGGCCGACGACGATCCCAGGCCGCGCGCCAGGGGTATGGGGTTGCGTAGCGTGAACGACACGGGGGGCCGCTCTTGACCGACCGCCGCGTAGACGGCCGCGTAGCCGCGGTGCACCAGGTTGCCTTGGGCCCCCGGCGGCGGACCTTCCCCCTCGTACGTGAACGAGTCGCTACCGGCCTGTTCCGCGACGACCGTAAGGCGCAGGTCGACGGCCAGTCCGAGGGCGTCGAAGCCGGGTCCGAGGTTCGCGCTGCTGGCCGGCACTTCCAGTCTTAGCATCCGGGGAAGGCTAACACCGTAGGCGTCACGAGCCAGAGGTCAGGCCCGTCGCCGAAGCTCAGGGCGCGGCGGCGGCCAGGCCCACCAGGACGCGCGGCATGACGTCGACGAGGTCCGAGGCGATGAGGCCCGTGGCTCGAGACTCCGCGGCCACCTCTCCTGCCCGCCCGTGGGCGAACACCGCCACGCAGCAGCGCTCGAAGGCGTCGCCACCGGGAGCGGCGAGCATGGCGCCGAGGACGCCCGCCAGCACGTCGCCAGTGCCTCCGCTCGCCATGCCGGGATGACCGCGGGCGCTGACGGCCTCGCGCCCGTCGGGCGCGACGATCACCGTCGTGGGGCCTTTCAGAACGGTGATCGCCCCGGTGGCCTCGGCCAGGGCGCGCCCGCTCGCCAGGGGGTCGTTCGCGATGTCCACGTCGTTGCCAATCGCTGTGAGCAGCCGGCGGGCCTCCCCATGATGCGGCGTTATGACCGTCGTGCCCTGATTCCGCGGCAGCGCCTTCAGCAGCACGTCGGGATGCAGCGCGCCGGCGTCCAGCAGGACCGGGCCGGGTGCCCAGTCCAGGATCTCGTGGAGTAGTGCGAGGGGAGAGCCCTTGGCGCTCGGATCGAGACCCGGTCCGATGACCATGGCTCCAGCCGGCTTCCTGGACATGTCTTCGGGTGGCCACTCGCCGGCTGCAAGATGCGCGAGCACGGTCTCCGGCCAGGCGGAAGGGTGGCGCTCCTCGGCGACGAGGGTCACGAGGCCCGCACCGGCCCGCCACGCCCCGCGGCACACCAGCTCGGCAGCGCCCAGGTAGCGGCTCGAGCCCGCGACGACCGCGACGGTGCCCACCGAGTACTTGTGCGCCGTCGCTTCGCGCGGCGGTAGCCATGCTGCGACGGTTCTGGCGTCTAGGAGCAGCGTGGGCGAGACCTCGGCCAGTACCTGCGTCGGGATACCTATGTCCACGACGACGGCACCGGCCGGCTGGTCCGGACGTGCGCCGCTGAACGCTCGCCGCGCCGGATGGAAGACGGAGGCGACCTTGGCGCCAGCGAGCTGGACCGTCACGTCGGCGCGGACGTGCTCGCCTGGCGGGATCGCCCTGTCCGCGTCGATGCCGGTGGGGACATCGACGGAGAGCACCGGCACGTCGCCGTCGTTCACCGCCTTCACGACCTCGGCAAGCTCGCCCACCAGCGGCCGATGAAGGCCGGAGCCCAGCAGTGCGTCGAGGACGACGCCCTGGCCCGCCGGCGCCTTGTCGAGCCACGAGCGCACCGCCTCGGGGGCCAGCGGCTGCGGCTTGCCGCCACGGTCCAGCAGCGTCGCGCGTGCCCCGGAAGCGGGCGCCGAGCGCGGTTCTCCGCTCACCTCGAGGACCGTGACGTTCATGTCACGAAGCAACTCGGCTGCGGCTACGTAGCCGTCCCCACCGTTGTTGCCGTTGCCACAGAGCACCAACACCCGCTTCGCCTCTGGGAAACGGGACGTCAGTTCTCGGGCGACCGCCTTCCCGGCAGCAGCCATGAGCTCGTCGACCGATACGCCGGCCTCGCCCGCACGGCGGTCGGCGCTGGCCATCTGCTCGGCGGTGTACAGCCTCCTCAGGCGACCGCCTCTTCGATGCGACCCAGCGTCGCGTCGTCCAGCTCGACGTCAGAGGCGGCTGCGTTGTCGATCACCTGGTCTACGCGGGTGGCGCCAGTGATGACGCTCGAAACGCCGGGCTGCCTGAGGATCCATGCCAGCGCGAGCTGGGCACGGGTGATGCCGAGGTCGTCGGCTATGGGCTTCAGGGCACGAACGCGCGCCACGTTCTCCTCGGTCATGAAGTGGTCCTTGAACGTCTCGAAGTTCGCGAAGCGGCTGCCTTCCGGAACGCCGTCGTCGTACTTCCCGGTCAGCATGCCCTGCGCCAGCGGGCTGAACACGACCAAGCCGATGCCCTTGGGCTCCGTCACGGGAGCGATCCGCTCCTGAACGCGCTCGCGATCGAGGAGCGAGAACGCGGGCTGCTCGGTGACGGGTGCCACCAGGCCGTGACCCTTGGCGTACGCTACGGCCTCGACGATCCTGGTGGCAGGCCACATGCTGGTCCCCCAGTAGTGACTGCGGCCGGACCGTACGACGTCGGTGAACGCCTCGACGATCTCCTCAAGGGACGTCTCGTCGTCGTAGCGGTGAGCGAAGTAGATGTCGAGGTGATCGACGCCCAGCCGGTCGAGCGACATGTCGATCGACTCCAGGACGTGCTTGCGTGAGAGCCCGCGGTCGGTCGGCGCCTCCGACATCTTGTTGAAGACCTTCGAAGACAGCACGTACGACTGGCGCGGGAAGGCGAGCTCCTTGAGCGCTGCGCCCATCGTGCGCTCGCCCGCTCCTCGGTGGTAGACGTCGGCGTTGTCGAAGAAGTTGATGCCTAGCTCATAGGCCTTCTCCATGATCCGCGTGACCGTCTGCTGCTCCTCGACGGTGTGACCGAAGGTGGTCCACGCGCCCAGGCTGACCTCGCTGACCTTGAGACCGGTGTTGCCGAGTCTGCGGTACTTCATCGTTCCTCCTCGCTGGTTCCTTCGTCGTTCTGCGGGAGGATGCGGCCCAGTCGCTTCCCGCCCACCAGGTGCATGTGGAGGTGGTAGACCTCCTGCCCGCCGTACTCCCTGCAATTGACGATGAGCCGGTAGCCCTTCTCGAGGCCCTCCTGCTTCGCGATCCTGGCCGCCGCCATGAAAAGCCTGCCTAGCGCCGCCTCGTGCTGCGGCTCCACGTCGTCCACGGTAGGGATGAGTTCGTTCGGCACGATGAGCACGTGGGTCGGCGCGCGCGGGCTGATGTCGCGGAACGCGGTCACCAACTCGTCCTGGTACACGATGTCCGCCGGGACCTCACGGCGGATGATCTTGCTGAAGATCGTCTCTTCTGGCATGACCAAGGCTACCCGCCGCCGGCGCGCATGAGGTCGCTCATCGTGAACAGAGCCGCCAGCGCCACGCCCTCGGTGGCCAGAGCCTCGGGCCCACCCGCCTCGCGGTCGATGACGCACACGGCGGAGTCGACGACCGCCCCGCGCTCGCGTAGGTCTTTGCTCGAGATCACGACCTGTCCGCCCGAGGTCACGACGTCCTCAACTATCAGTAGGCGCTTGCCATCGATGTCGCCACCCTCTGCCAGTCGCATGGTCCCGTACGGCTTGGCCTGCTTGCGCACGAACACCACGGGCAAACCTGTGAGCTGCCCAAGAATCACGGCCAGTGGCACTCCGCCCAGCTCTAGCCCGGCCAGGACCTCCGTGTCCTCGGGCACCAATTTGGCGAGGGCTTTGCCGACCTCGGCCAGGAGTTCGGGGTCGGACTCGAAGAGGTACTTGTCGAAGTAGCGGTCGGAGGTCGCCCCGGACCGCAGGACGAACTCGCCCTTGAGGAGCGAGCGCTGCAGGATGGCACGCGCGAGCTGGTCTGAGGTCACCCACGTGATGTTAGCAGGGGCGCTACCGGCCTTCCCGCGTGCTTCCAGCGACCTTCACGCCAGCGTCCTGGTGTGGACCCACAGCACGTCCATACCGACGGGTCCCTGTGCTAAACTCAAACGCTCATGCGGGCGGCCGGTTGCCGCCCTGAACGCCAAGCACCACCTGCCCTAACATCTATAGACGGGCAACATGGAGGAACGACATGCCGCGCGTGTGCGCCGTGACAGGTAAGAGGACGAGCAAGTCGAAGACGAGCACCCGCAAGGGTTCCGCCAAGCGCAAGGGTGGCGTGGGCCTCAAGCAGGTGGGCGTGCACAACCGCACGGTGAAGCCCAACCTGCAGAAGCGGACCATCTGGGTCGAGGGCAGGCCGCAACGCGTGTGGCTCAGCACGAAGGCCATCCGTCAGCTTGACCCCTCGGTCTTCGTCAACCCCAACAAGCCCAGCCAGAGCTGACCTTCAGCTCCAAGCTAGAACCGCCTCGGCCCGCCGGTGTACCGGCGGGCCGCTCGCTTGCTGCCCAATCCGGCCCTGCACTCGCGCTAACATCTCAATGTGAGAACGCGTTCTCAAGACCAGCGGGGCAGTCCGGGCGCAGCGCTGCCTCCAGCGCTCCACTTTCACTCGGTGTCGGTGCGGTTCTCCGAGGCGCCGGTTCTCGAGGACGTCAGCTTCGACCTCGAGCCCGGTAGGTTCCTCGCGATCGTCGGACCCAACGGCGGCGGGAAGTCCACCCTGATCAAGGTGGCCCTGGGCCTCGTAACGCCCGCGCGCGGGCACGCCGCGCTCTTCGGCGACCGCGCCGGTGCCCATCCCGAGCGCGTCGGCTACGTGCCCCAGCTCAAGACCTTCGATCGCACGTTCCCGGCCACGGCCCTCGAGCTCGTAACGACCGGGCTGCGCGGCTCGTGGCCCGCGCGGGTGACGCGCGACGAGCGTGACCGCGGTCTGCGCGCCCTGGAACGCGTGGGCGCCGAGGCGTTGGCCGACCGCCAGCTCGCACGGCTGTCCGGCGGAGAGCTGCAACGCGCCTTCCTGGCGAGGGCGCTGGTGAGGCGACCAGTGCTGGTCCTTCTCGACGAGCCGGCGACGGGCGTGGACTTCCTCGTGGAGCACGACCTGTACGACCTGTTGGAGGAGTACCAGGAGGAGAGCTCGACCGACGGAGTTCCCGCCACCATCGTGATGATCACCCACGACATGTCGGCCGCGCGGTTCCACGCGGACCTGGTTCTGGTCATCAACCGACGCCTGATGGCCTACGGACCTCCCGAGGAGGCCCTGGAGAGCGGGCGCCTGCGTGACGCCTTCGGTCACAGGGAACACGAGCACGCGGTAGCGCCGTGACGTTCCTCGAGGCGCTCTCACTGCCGTTCCTACAGCGTGCCCTGGTCGCTGGCGCGCTCATAGCGACGGGCACTGGCCTGCTTGGGGTCTTCGTCGTGCAGCGGCGCCTCAGCTTCCTGGGAGACGGCTTGGCCCACGCGGCGTTCGGTGGCATGGGCATCGGCGCCTTCGTCATCGTCTCGACCGGGCTCGTGGGCTCGGGGCTGGCGGTGCTGCGCGACCCAATATGGATCGCCGTGCCGTTTAGCCTGCTGGCCGCCGGCGGCATCTACCTCATGCGGCGCAGGACCGACCTGTCGAGCGACACGGCCATAGGCATCTCGTTCGCGGTGACGGTCGCCTTGGGGGTCATGTTCTTCTCGCTCATCCCGCCAGACGTGAACCTCGGCGTGTCGCTCATGGATCTGCTGTTCGGATCCATCCTCGGGGTCCGCGGCCCCGACCTCATCGTGATCCTCGCGGTCACGCTGCTGGCCGGCGCCCTCACGGCGGCCTACTGGGGCAAGCTCGCGTACGCCACGTTCGATGACGAGCTGGCCCGCGCCGACGGCGTCGACACCGCCAGGGCCGAACTGGTCCTCTACCTGCTCGCGGCCGTCGTCATCGCGGTCAGCTCGGTGGTCGTCGGCATCATCCTCATGGCCGCCTACCTGGTGATCCCGGCCGCGACGGCGCGGCTCGTCGCTCGCACGCTGGCGCAGATGACCCTGCTTGCCGTCGTGTTGGGAGTAGTGGCGACGCTGCTTGGACTGGGAGCATCGTTCCTGCTCGACGTGCCGAGCGGCTCCACGATCGTGCTGGTTCAGGCGCTCATGTTCTCAGTCGCTGCCATAGCTCGTCGGCCCAAGCGCGAACCTCTGCGGTCGTCCTGAGCTTCTCCGGCCAGCCGCGGTCGAAACCCTCGGAAGGCAGCTTGGGCGTACCGTCCATGACGAACCGCGCGCCGGAGCCGAAGCTGTCGTCTATCACCTGGACGTCGCGCTCGGGGTCGATGTTGTTGAGGAGCGTCCACATGACCTCTTCGAAGTCGCGCGGGTCGACGCTCTCGTCTACGACGGCGATCAGCCTCACGCCCCTGGATAGCGGATGACGCGCCGCCCACTCGCCGAGGTGCCGGCCCTGGTCGGCCCGCGTCTTGCGGGTGGTGATGAACCAGAAGCCGCCGGCCAGCTGATGCTGGTCAACCACCTCGGCGTGCGCCGGTAGCTTCTCCTTCGCGCGATCCAGGTTCGCCTCGAACGGCACGTCGCCGCCCTCCTCGGCGTGCTTGCGCGTGCCGTCGATGATCAGCTTGCTGCCGTAGCTGAACGCGCGGCTCGAGTGGTCGAGGACGTCGATCGGCCCCTTCGCGAACTGGGAGTCGCGACCCGGCACGGCGCGGGCGAGGACCGCCCGCCAGAACCCTTGGTGGTCCGCGACATCGACCTCGGGGTCGTCGGTGACCAGTACGACCTTCGCGAACATCATCTGGCCGAGTCCGAGGAGCCCGTTGGCGACCTTGTACGCGTGTCCCGGGAAGCGCTTCTCGATGGAGACGTTGACGAGGTTGTGCGCGATGCCGGCCGGCGGCATGTGGTAGTCGCGGATCTCGGGGAGTATGAGCTGCGCAGGGACAAGGAAGATGCGCTCGCTTGCCAGGATCAGGTAGGCGTCCTCCATAGGCGGGGGGCCCACGATGGTGGCGGGGTAGACAGGGTCATCGCGCATGGTCACCGCCGTCACGTGGAACGCCGGGTAGAGGTCGGGCAGCGTGTAGAAGCCCGTGTGGTCTCCGAACGGGCCCTCCGAGACGAGTGGCTCCTGCGGGTCCACGTACCCCTCGATGACGATCTCGGCGTTCGCAGGCACGTCCAAGTCGACGGTCACGCCCTTCACGACCTCGACCCGCCGCCCGCGCAGGAAGCCCGTCATGGCCAGCTCGTCCAGGCCCGGCACTGGCGGGATGGGCGCGGTGGCCGCGTAGGTGAGGGCAGGGTCGCCGCCCAACGCGACCGCGACCTCCAGGCGTTGCCCAGCCTGCTTCGCGCTCTCGAAGTGCCGGGCGCCGGTCTTGTGCCGCTGCCAGTGCATGGCCGTGGTCTGCGGGCCCAGTACCTGCATGCGGTACATGCCCATGTTGACGTCGCCATGTACAGGGTCCTTCGTGATGACGAGTGGCAACGTGATGAACGGCCCGGCGTCCTGCGGCCACGTCGTGAGCACCGGCAACTTCGATAGGTCCACGTCGTCGCCGGTAAGGACGTGGCGCTGTACAGGTCCCGTTCGCACCCTCTTCGGCGGCAGCGAGCGCAGGTCCCTCAGCTTCGGCAGGTTCGACATCATGCCCATCAGCCCGCCGCCCAGTCGCAGGTCGAGGAGCTCCCGCAGGCGCTCGGTCACCTGGCTGAGGTCTTCGACGCCCAGTGCCCATGCCATGCGCCTCGCGGTCCCGTAGAGGTTCATGGCCACCGGGATGTCGTGGCCGATGACGTTCTCGAACAACAGCGCGGGACCGTCTTCCTTGACGGCGATGTCGGCCAGGGCCGCCGCCTCCAGGTAGGTGGAGACCGGGTCCTTCACCCTCACGAGCTCGCCGCGCTCCTCCAGAAGCTGCATGAAGGTGCGCAGGTCGGTCACGCCGTGACGGCCTCCGCGCTGGGCAGCACGTGCGCCAACTGGTCCTTCAGGTCACCGATGCCCTCGCCCGTCAGGGCCGACACGGCCACGGCGCCGTAACGTTCGCGTAGCTGCCGGATGACCTGTGGGTCGGCAGAGTCCGCCTTGTTGATGACGACGAGACGCTGGGGGTCGAGCTCCAGATCGTCGAGGATCCGCTGCACGGCCTCGACGCGATCGGGAGCACCAGGCGAGGCGCCGTCGACGACGTGGAGCAGGAGGTCGGCGTGATGGAGCTCTTCCAGAGTGGCCCTGAACGCGTCTACCAGCTCCTCGGGGAGGTCGCGGATGAACCCCACGGTGTCCGTGAAGACCACCTTGCCGCCCCACTGACCCAGAGCCGGCAACCACCCCTCGCGGGTGGTCGGCCGCAGCGTCGCGAACAGCCTGTCCTGCGACAGCGCGTCGGACTTCGTGAGGGCGTTGAAGAGCGTGGACTTGCCGGCGTTCGTGTAGCCGACGAGCGCCACGACCGGCGTCTGGGACGCGGTCCGCGACTTGCGCGTCTCGGCGCGGCGACGGCTTATGTCCTCGACGGCGTTCTCCAGCGAGGCTATGCGGTCGCGGATGCGCCGCCTGTCGACCTCGAGCTTCGTCTCACCCGGTCCTCGCGTGCCGATACCGCCGCCCAGGCGGCTCATCGCCTCGCCGCGACCGGCGAGCCGTGGGAGCTGGTACTTGAGCTGCGCCAGCTCGACCTGGACCTGTGCCTCGCGACCACGGGCGTTCTGAGCGAAGATGTCAAGGATCACCTGCGTGCGGTCGAGGACCTTGAGCTTCGTCAGACGCTCGATCTCGCGGGCCTGCGCCGGCGTCAGCTCGCGGTCGAACGCGAGCAGGTCGGCGTCCTCGTGGAACGCGAGCGACACGGCCTCCTGCAGCTTGCCTTCGCCCACGACCGTGCGGTGGTCCGGCTTGGGCCGGCGCTGCACGACCGTTGCGGCGACAGTTGCTCCGGCGCTCCGTACCAGCTCGGTAAGCTCCGCCATCCGTGAAGCGGTCTCCTGGTCGTCCGGGCCCAGGCCCACGAGCACGGCGCGCTCGGCGCTGGTGCGACGCACCTCGCGGGCGCCTGCCTGCCTGGACAGCTCCTCCTCGAGGGCGCGCACGCGACCCAGGACGTCCTGTTTCTCGAGGGCCCTAACCGGCTGCGGCTCGTCGACGATCCAGTCCTCGGCGTCGCTGCCGCTTGGCGCCACCGTCGCCAGTTGAGCAGTGCCCACGGCTTCCGCGCCGTTGCGAGACCTGTCGACGTCGATGGCGACGAGGGCATCCAGCCGGTTCAGGAACAGCGTCGTGAGGTCCGAGCTCGAGAGCCCACCTGGCTTGAGATGGGTGTGCGCCAGCCGCAGCCCCGCGAGGCGCGACTCGGCCTCGCCGGCGTAAGTCGGCAGCGGGGTGTCGGAGGCGTCCCCCACTGCCACCGTCACGACGCGCCCCCGCCTGTCTATGAGCACGCTGACTCCGCGGCCCAACTCGACGGTAAGGTCCGCCATCGCGCGCGCCAGGTCAGCCGTAACGGCGGACTCGGGCGGCACGCGTCGTCTGTAAAGGTTGGACAGCCTCTTGAGCTGGTGGTTCTTCAGACCCTGCGTCTTGCCGTGAACCTTCTCGATGCGCTACCGCTCCTCTCGGCCGCGGCTAGCCATGCGTCTGCCATGCGCCGTGATGCTCTGCGGCCGTGCTCTGACGCGATTCTAGCGTCACCAGGGCGCGTGCTAGCCTCCCCACGATGCGCTGTGTGGCCCTCGTCCTCGTCATGTCGATGAACCTCGTCCAGGCGCAGAAGACCGTCGAGGGCGCGTTCTTGGACGGCGTCACGTACGTCGAGGCGGGCTCGCTCGCGCGGGTCCTCGGCGACGTCGTGACCGTGACAGGTGAGACGCTTACGTGGCGTGGGCATGAGGGCATAGCCACGTTCTTCGATGGCTCGTCCGTCGCCCTGCTGCAGCGCCCCGGCGACGGCGGCCCCACCGAGTGGCCGCTCTCCGCGCCCGTGTACACCGACGTTCCGAGCGCCGCGGAGGGGAGCGGCTGGTTCCTGCCTCTGGATGCCGTGCAGCTGCTGGGCGTGGCGGCCGACGAGCGCGGCGGCCCCGTCACGCTGTACGCGCCGGACGGCTCGCGGCTGGACATCGCCCTGCCACCCGTCATGGTTCCGTCGACCGGGCCGGACGCCGGCACCGCCTGGGAGCCAGCGCAGATGGGCGCCGCCAGCGGCGTCCGGCTGTTCGACCATGACCAGAGCCTTCTGCTCCTCGACCTCGACATGCTGCCGCTTGCGTTCCCGGAGGCCACGGACGTGATCGACGACGCCGCGCTGCGGGCCGGCAACGACCACGCGTTGTTGCTGATCGGCACGGCACTGGTGGACGGCGCTCTGAGCACGACGATGGCGTTCGAACAGGCCGGCCGTCGCCTCGAGGTGGGTGCGCCGTACCGCGTTCACGTCTACAAGGGAGACCCGGAGGCCGTTGGACCAGGTCGCGAGGTCGCGGCCGTCGTGCTGTTGCCAGCCACCTTCTCGCTCTACGAACCGCTGAGCGTGTCGTGGTCGGGCGTGCAGGCCACGTTCACCTTCCGGCGCTGAGGGCTACGATTGCGGCGACAGCGCCGCCATGCGCGGCGCGCTTGGAGGTCTTTCGACGTGAGAGCTGTGATCGCCGCGGCGGCCAGGACGCCGATCGGCGCGTTCCAGGGCGGGCTCGCCCCACTCAAGGCCGGTGAGCTGGGCGCCGCCGCCATCCGTGCCGCCGTCGAGCGCGCGCGTCTCGAACCCAACGACGTGAACGCCGTTTTCATGGGCAACGTCCTGCAGGCGGGCCAGGGTCAGGCGCCAGCCAGGCAGGCCGCCATCTACGCCGGACTAGACGTGAGCACGCCCAGCGTCACCATCAACAAGATGTGCGGCAGCGGCCTCGAGGCCGTGGTGCAGGCGGCTCGAGCCGTGCTACTGGGCGACGCGGAAGTCGTCGTCGCGGGCGGCATGGAGTCCATGACGAACGCGCCGTACCTGCTGCCCGGCGCGCGCGGCGGGCTGCGCCTTGGCGACGGGAAGGTCGTTGACTCGCTGATCCACGACGGCCTGTGGGACGTCTACAACGACAAACACATGGGCTCGTGCGCCGAGATGTGCGCGACGCGCTACGAGTTCTCGCGTGAGTCCCAGGACGAGTTCGCCACCCGCTCCTACCGCCGGTCGCAGGCGGC
>DASRWD010000052.1:0-12373 GCA_035654755.1 Trueperaceae bacterium | reverse complement strand
CTCCACCTCCGAACACCAGCCACACCGCGGCCCCGGTCAGTGCGAGAGCACCGCCCATGGTGAAGTACTCGTCGAACACCGTGTAGAGAGCCCAGATCAGGAGGCCGGTACCGATGATGAGCATGGAGCCGGCCACCATGGCAAGGATGACCATGCCCGCCGCCATGGCGGCCGTGCGCTTCGTCCCGGAGGCGAGCGATCTCGCCTCGGCTTCTACCAGCTCGACGAAGGCGATCCCGAGCTCGGTCAGGTTCCTAAGCATGGGTGCCTCGCGCTGGCGACCTCACGTGCGCGTCAGCGGCGCGAGAGGAGCATGCCTACGACGAAGCCGACTCCCAGCGCGGTCAGCACGGACGTCATGGGGCGTTCCTTGACAGTGTCCTCGACCTCGTGGAGGGCCGCCTGGCCGCTCTCCTTGACTGTCCCGGCGACGTCCTTCGCGCCCGTACGTACCTTGTGCATAAGAGCGTCAGCTTCCTGCATGAGCTTCTCCCTCGCTTGTGCCGTGGCTTCCTTCGCTGCGTTGTAGATCGCTTCCGCGCCCTCCTTGGCCGTGCGTGCGCTGGACTCCGAGAGCGTGGTCACGTCGCCTCGCAGAGCTGCCAAGTCTTGCTTGAGCGTGTTCAGTTCCTTCCTGAGTTCTGGCGTGTCGGCCATCTCACTCACCTCCCGGTGACCGGAGCCGGGCTCATGCGCACGGAGCACGTCCCCGATGGGTTTCGTTCGTGAATGGAAGCTAGCACCCCGTTCTGAGTATTGGGTGCGAGGCAGGTGGGGTTTCCATGGGGTTACATTGCCCGCCGTATGCGACCTCCTCGACCGGGCACCCCTGCGCCCGTGAACCTCAGGGTTCACCTGGGCGACCTTGCGACGACGCTCTCCCTCGTGTGGGAGGCGAGCCCGTTGCGGACGATCGCGATAGCGCTCCTCAGCCTCGTGCAGGCCGGTCTGCCGGCCGCGAACATGTGGGTGGCCAAGTTGCTGCTCGATCAGGTGGCCGCCGCCATCTCGGGGCAGGCGGGAACGCCGGGTCAAGCGTTCAACTCCTTGCTCGGCCTACTACTGCTCCAGGTGGGCCTGGTCGCGGTAGGCAACGTCGTCGGCATCGTGCAGGGCGCGAACAGGGAGCTCCTCGGCGACACGCTCCAGAACCGGATCAGCCGCCGGATCTTGACGAAGGCCGGAGACCTCGAGCTGGCCAAGTTCGAGGACCCGAAGGTCTACGACTCGCTGCAGAACGCCTACCGCGAGGTTGGCAGCCGACCGCTCGGGGTCTTCTCGCAGATCATCACTCTGGGCCAGGCGGTCGTGACCCTTGGATCGGTCAGCGCGCTGATGGTTCAGCTCGGCTGGGCGGTCGTGCCGCTCGTCCTGCTCGCCTCGCTGCCCGCGGTCTGGGTGCAGTCGCGGTTCGGTACCGAGGGCTACAGGATGATCCGGCGCCAGGCACAGGACGCGCGCAGGCAGAACTACCTCGGCAACCTCCTGACGAACGACCAGGCAGTGAAGGAGATAAGGCTCTTCGGGTTCGGCGACTACCTCATGGCCCAATGGCAGTCCTACTACCACCTGTTCAGGGGGCAGCTCGTCTCGCTCATAAGGCGGCGCAGCGGCTGGGGGCTGGCAGCTTCGCTCGCCTCCACCGGACTTGTGGGCGCGGCGACGGCCGTCGTCCTGCGCAGGGCGGCAGCCGGCGCGATAACGGTCGGCGACTTCGGCCTGTTCATCCAGGGGATCGCGCAGTTGCAGCAGCAGTTCTCGAACCTGTTGTCGGGTGTCTCCGGCATCTATCAGAACCTGCTCTACATGCGGAACCTCTACGAGTTCCTGGAGCTGCCGGTCGCGGACCACGACGTCGGCGAGACTTGGACTGGCCCCATCGAGAGCATCGAGCTGCAGGCGGTCCACTTCCGGTACCCGCTCACGGAGCGCGACGTGCTCACGGACGTGAACCTCAAGGTGAGGAAAGGGGAGACCCTGGCCCTCGTGGGAGAGAACGGGGCAGGCAAGTCCACCCTCATCAAGCTGATCACGTTCCTCTACCGGCCCACCAGCGGCCGGATACTGATAAACGGGCTGGAGGCCACGCGGTTCAGCCCCTCGAGCCTCAGAGCGGAGATGAGCACCGTCTTCCAGGACTACGGTCAGTACCAGATGTCCGTGCGGGAGAACGTGGCGCTCGGAGACGTGGACGAGGTGTCGGACGACGCCTCGGTGATCGCGGCTGCCCGGATGGCGGGCGCCGACGAGTTCATCGAGGCCCTGCCCGAGCGCTACGACAACATGTTGGGTCGCTGGTTCGAGGGCGGGAGGCAGCTCTCCGGCGGCCAGTGGCAGCGCCTGGCGCTGGCTCGTCTCTACTTCCGCGGAGGCTCGGTGCTGATCTTCGACGAGCCGACCGCAGCGCTGGACGCCGACGCCGAGTTCGAGGTGATCGAGACCCTGAGAGCGCACGCGAAGGGCAGGATCACGATCATCGTCTCCCACCGTTTCAGCACGGTACGCATGGCCGAGAGGATCGTGGTGCTCGAGGGCGGTGTCGTCGTAGAGATGGGCACACACCACGAGCTCCTCGAGCGGAACGGAGTGTACGCCCGCATGTTCCTGAAACAAGCGCGTGGCTACATGGAGGGGTACGACGAGCTGGAGCCCGGTTAGGCTCTGAAGGAGGAGGCTTGACATGACCACGACCAAGGCGAACGCCCGCTGGGAAGGCAACCTCAAGGAGGGCAGCGGAGAGATGCGGCTGCCGAGCGGCACGTACTCCGGGCCCTACACGTTCAGATCACGCTTCGAGACCGGCGCCAGCACCGAAGAAGGCACGAACCCCGAGGAGCTTGTCGGCGCTGCCCTGGCCGGCTGTTACTCGATGTACCTGGCGAACATCCTCGACAAGGCAGGGTACACGCCGGATCACGTGGATGCCGAGGTGTCGGTGCAGTTGGATGTCACCGACGCCGGCCCGGTCATCTCGAAGAGCGTCATGCTCGTGCGGGTCAAGGCGCCCGGGTTGGACGACGAGACCCTCCAAGCGAAGGCTCAGGAGGCGGCGCGCGACTGTCCGGTATCCAAGGCGCTTTCAAGCGTCGAGAAGTCGGTGAACGCCTCGTTGGTCAGCTGACGCGATCGCCGGCCTGACGAAGGGACGCACGCGCCCCTCGACGTGGACGCCGCTACGGTTCGGGCTGCGTCAACGAGGGGCGCGTCTTCTGCTTGAGGATGTAGTACACGCCGTAGGCGGCCACCACCACGGTAAGGCCCACGCCCCACCACACGCCCTTGCTCGCCCACACCCATACGCTCAAGGCCGAGGTGACCACGATGAAGGACGGGGCGACCACCTTCACCCATCCGGGGATTCCTCTCCCTGCCTGGAAGTCACGGATCCAACCCCCGAATGTCTTGTGGTTCAACAGGTAGTTGTAGAACCGCGGGCTCGAGCGGGCGAAGAAGAACGCCGAGATAAGGATGAACACCGTGCCTGGCAGGCCGGGCAGTACGTAGCCGGCCGTGCCGAGCGCCAGGAAGAAGAACCCGAGCACGCGGAACGCCGTGCGTAGGGCCGGGTTGGAGGCGATGCGCATCTGAGCGCTGTAGTCGACGAACGGGCGCGTGTGGGTCGGCTTCGCACCTGTGCTCGCGACGCCGACGTCTGGCCCGGCAGGACCTTTCACTAGGCCACTCTAACTTCCGCCCACGCTTCCGGCTGCAGCCGGAAGACGGGCTGGTGGCCGCTCTACTCGGCAGTGAGAGATACGCGCCCGGGCGCGACCCTGACCCGGCGGAGTCCGCGCACCGAGCTGCTCACGAGAACGACCTCGGCTGAGCGCAGGTCCTCTTCGCTCAAGACTCCCTCGCGCACGAGCCCTCGTTCGAGGAGCTCCTCCCGCAGCACGCCGGGTAGGGCGCCACTGGACAGCGGAGACGTCACGAGGTCGCGCGCGGAGCCCACGTAGACGTTGGAGATCGCAGCTTCCACGAGCTCACCACGGGTGTTGAAGAACACCACGTCCTCCAGGCCGTGCGCGGGCGCGTACGGCCGCCCCAGCTCGTAGAGGTAGCGGTCCGTGGTCTTGTACCGCCTTGCCGGGTCGCTCTCGTCTATGGTCTCGGTGACCACCGCCACCTGCGGCCATGGACCCTCGCCGGCGTACGCGATGGCCAGAGCGGGCGTGTCCGCGAAACCTTGCGGGTAGTGCGTCGGCTGGGGTGTAGTCGTCACCTCCGGCTCGCCGCTGCTCGAGAAGGAGAGCCGCACCCGAAGGGGCGCCGTGGCGCCCGCGACCGCGCGCCTCAGAGCGTCCTCGACCGCCTCCTTGACAAGCGGAACGCCGGTGAACCCGCAGGACCGCTCCAGCCGCGCCCAGTGGCGGCCGAAGCGCGCGATGCCCGGCACCGGGCCACCTTCCTCCATCACGGCCGGTTCGAACCGCATCGTCTCGTAGGGGGTGACTGGTGCGTCCGTCATGCGCGCAGGTTAACTTCCTTGCCCACCGGTGCGTTAATCGAACGACCACGTCCGCTCACCCAGGTCTCGTACTCGCTTGCAAATATCGCGTCGGGCGCGTAGACTGCCCGCGTTCTCGACAACCAGTTGGATGTCATGAACGGGGGCCCTAGAGGCCCAAATCGAAGTAGCCCACTGCCTAGCGGTGGGCAGTTGGGAAAAGGTACATGGCAACAGGTAGAGTCAAGTGGTTCAGCGGCGAAAAGGGCTTCGGGTTCATCGAGCAGGGCGGCGGTCAGCCTGACGTGTTCGTGCACTTCTCGGCCATCCAGGGCTCCGGCTTCCGGAACCTCAACGAAGGCGACGAAGTCACTTTCGAAGTCGAACAGGGCAAGAAGGGCCTCCAGGCCACCAACGTGGTCGTGACCACGCAGGCCGCCGGCGGTCGTTACTAACCTGACAGACTAGCGATCCATGGCGCCCGGGGCATTCGTGCTCCGGGCGCTAACTATTGCTTCGGCGCCGGTTCGGCATCGGCCGGGGCGCCGCGCCACTTAACCGTTTCAGTTCCAGGTTCAGTTCCAGCGCCGTCGGCGCCGCCTGACGTGCAGCCGCGGCGTGTCCGCCGAGCGGGCGCTGACCCCGAGGTAGAACTCACGCACGTTCTCGTTGTTCCTCAGGTCCGCCGCCGTGCCCTCAAGCACGAACCTCCCGCCCTCGAGCACGTAGCCGTAGTCGGCGATGTTCAGAGCCTGGTTGGCGTTCTGCTCCACCAGCAGCACGCCCATGCCATCGCCGTTGATCGCTCGGATCACCCCGAAGATCTCCTCGACGAGCAGCGGGGCGAGGCCCAGGCTGGGCTCGTCTAGCAGCAGCACCTGAGGTCGGCTCATCAGAGCTCGGGAGATGGCGAGCATCTGCTGCTCGCCGCCCGATAGCGTGCCGCACTCCTGCTTGTGTCGCTCCGCCAGGCGCGGGAAGGTGGCGTAGGTCCTCTCCAGGTCCTCCTGCACGCCCTTACGGTCGCGGCGGTGGTACGCGCCCAACAACAGGCTCTGGCCTACCGTCAGGTCTGGGAACATCCCTCTGTCCTCGACGACGTAGGCGATGCCTGCCTGCGATATCGACTCCGTGCTCCACCGCGTGACGTCGCGACCACCCACACGCACGCGACCCTTGCGCGGCTCGTCGTCGATCAGGCCCATGATCGTCTTGAGCATCGTGCTCTTACCGGCCCCGTTCGAACCCAACACGGCGACGCACTGCCCCGGGCTCAACGTCAGGGAGACCCCCTTCAGCACGCGTAGCTGGCGGTGGTAGCCGCTCTCGACCGTCACCAGCTCGAGGAAAGGCGCCGCGTCCGAGCGCGCGTCGGTGACGGTGCTCGGCCCCAGCCCCAAGGACGAGCTCACGCCACGCCCCCCACTGCGAGCCGGGAGCTGCCGAGGTAGGCCGTGATGACCGCGGGGTCGTCCTGAACGTCGCCGGGCGCGCCGTCCGCGATGAGGCTGCCGTGGTCCAACACGATGACCCTGTCCGCCATGCCGCCGACCACGCGTAGGTCGTGCTCCACGACGAGCATCGTCAGGTCCAGCTCCTCGCGGAGCCGGAGCAGGGTGACCATCGTGTCGTCCTTCTCCTCGACGGTCATGCCGGCGGTGGGTTCGTCGAGCAGCAGAAGCGTTGGCTCGGTCGCCAGCGCTCGCGCCACCTCGATGAGCTTCTGCACCCCGTACGGCAGGGCGCCGACCGGTTGCTCCCTGAAGGCCTGAAGCTCGAGGAGGTCCATCAGCTCCTCGGCCCTCCGGCGTTGCCCCACCTCATCACGGGTCCAGCGCGGGGTGGCGAAGAGGGCGTCGAAGAGGTTCGACCGCACGTGCAAGTGCCTGCCGAGGAGCAGGTTCTCCAGACACGTCATGTTCTTGAAGAGCTCGATGTTCTGGAAACTGCGGCCCACCCCCAGCGCGGCCACCTGTGGCGGTGGGAGACCTGTGATGTCCTTGCCTCGCCAGCTCACGCGACCGGACTGCGGCTTGTAGAAGCCGCAGACGACGTTGAACACGCTTGTCTTGCCGGCGCCGTTCGGGCCGATGAGGGCTGTCACCTGACCCTCTTCGAGGCCGAAGGTCACGCTGGCGAGCGCGGTGAGGCCCCGGAAAGAGAGGGTGACGGAGTCGAGCTCGAGGAGTGGGGCCATCAGCCTTACGTAAGCGGCGGCGGGGACAGCGTTCCCGCCGCCGCGGCACTACCTCCTTAGAGGGTCAGCCAGTCGGAGATGGGCCTCAGACCTTGCGGAGTGACCTGGAGCAGGATCACGGAGTTGTTGCCGCGCGGCCCGTCGGCGAACGAGATCTCGTTGTAGAGGCCTTCCGTGTAGCCGTCGATCCCTTGAAGCGCCGCGACGAAGTTCTCCCTGGTGAGATCGGGACCAGCGGCCTCGAGCGCCTCGACGAGCGGCTGTGCGAACGCGATGCCGGCCAGCGCGAAGAACGGGGCAGCCGCGATCTCGGGCGCGTACTGGAGGATGATCTCCTGGTAGAGCCGATCCGCGATGGGGTCGCCGTTGCCCTCGCCCAAGACAACGCTGGGCAGCCGGAGGAAGACGCTGTACAACGCGCCCTGCATGCCCGGGTTGCTCAACAGGCTGGGGTCGAGGAGCGTGACGGTCGAGAGCATCTGCGGCTTGAAATCGAGCCGCTGGAACTCGTTTACCAGGTTGGCGGCGGCGGTGGGATCGGAGAACAGCAGCACGCTGTCAGCGCCGGAGCCCCGCAGGCGCAGCGCCTGGACGCCGAGGTTCGTGGTGCCGCGCTCGTAGCTGACGCGGTCGCCGACGGTGACGTCATGGCCCTGCTCCTGCAGGCGGGCTATCTCCTCCTCGAGCCCGCGCAGGCCGGCCTGGCCGTAGCCGTCGTTCTGGTAGAAGATCGCGATGTTGCGGCTGCCCAGCTCGGTCACGGCGTGCCGCGTCATGAGCGAGGCCTCGACCACGTAGTCGGTGAAGGTCGTGTAGACGAGTCCGCCCGACTGCTCGGCGAACACCTCGCTGCCGGAGGCGGGGGCCACCCACGGGATGCCTGCGCGCTGGATGAGCGGCATCGCCGCCAGGCCGTTGGCCGTGCCCACGCCCGCCACGAACGCGAACACGCCCTCACGGTCGATCAGCTCACGCACCGCGGATACGGTCCTTGCCGGGTCGTAACCGTCGTCGCGCGTCGCGAGCACCAGGTTGCGACCGTGGATACCGCCTTGGTCGTTCACGTACTCGAAGTACGCCTCGATCGCTACGGTGACGGCGCCCCACGCGGCCGCCGGACCGGACTGCGGGCCCCAGTTGCCGATGACGATCTCGGTGTCGGTGACCCCTTCCTGCGCCACTGCAAGAGAGCCGATCAGCGCTACGACGAAGCCGAGAAGGATGAACCTCTTCATGTCGCTCCTCTCCCCGCATCGGGGATTGCACGATTGTTCGCTTGCACGATTGTTCGCTCGGTCGAGCCTACCACAGGGTGTGCCGCCTTCAGGCCGCCGAACACGTTGCGGACGGCATAAACCACTACTCCGCCGGGCGCACCTATACCCGTTTGACGTCGGGGCGCCCAAGCAGCCCATGCGGCCTCACCAGCAGCACGATGATCACGACAAGGAACGCGAAGCTCGCCTTGAACTCCAGTGAAACGTAGACGCCCACGAGCAGCTCGAGGATGCCGAGGACGTAGCCGCCGACCACCGCGCCCGGCAGGCTGTTCATGCCGCCTATCACCGCGGCGACGAAGCCCTTCGACAGCGGGTCCAGCATCATCGTCGGGTTGAGCAACGTCGTGGGCGCGAACAGCAGGGCGGCGGCCGTAGCCAGGACGGCGGCTGCGCCCCACGTAGCCACCAGCACCGTGCGAACGGGCAGTCCCATCGCCTCGGCCACGTCCTCGCGCTGGGCGACTGCCCGCATCGCCACCCCCAGCTTCGTGAAGGTGAGCAGCGCCCACAGCCCGAGCATCAGCAGCACGCCGAAGCCGGCGGTCATCAGCGAGGCCACGCTGAAGGACGCTCCTGCGGTCCTCACGATGGTGTCGGGCCCAAGCGTGGGCACGACCTTGTTGTCCGTGCCGAACACCAAGGCGTCGAAACCACCCAGGAACAGGGCGAGGCCCAGCGTCAGGATGATGAGGCCCAGGTCGCTCTTGGTGCGCGCCGGCCTTACCGTCACCAGGTAGATGACGGCGCCGATGACGGCGGCAGCCGCGAGCGCGAGGAGGAACGACAGCCCGAAAGGCAGCTCGAGGTTCGTGAACAGGACGTACGCGATGAAGGTACCGAGCACGCCGACGTCGCCGTGCGCGAAGTTCAGGATCCGCGTCGTGCGGTAGACGAGCACGAGGCCGAGGGCAACGAGGGCGTACACGGAGCCGATCGTCGCCCCGCTGACGAGCACCTGCAGCACCTCGCCGAAGGAGGTCACGTCATCGCCACCTTCACCAACAGCAGCGTCACATCGGCCACGTCTTCCAGTAGTTGCGGATCTTGAGCCAGCGCCCGTAGAGGCCGGTGGGCTCGAGGATGAGCACCAGCATCACGACAGCCCCGAACACGAGCTGGGACCACGCCCTGAACGTGGAGATGTAGAGCTCGAGCCCGGTGATGAAGCCCGCTCCGACGAGCGCGCCGGGCAGCGGTCCCAGGCCGCCCACGACGACCATGAGGAGGAACTTGATCGACAGCAGCAGGTTGAAGCCCTCGGGTGTCAGGTAGCCGATGAGCGGGCCGTATAGCGCGCCTGCCAGCCCCGCGATGCCCGCGGACACGACGAACGCCAGGGACTTGTACTTCGAGAGGCTGATGCCGCTCATCTGCGCGGCGAGGTCGGCGTCACGCACGGCTCGGAAAGCCCGGCCGACGTGGGAGCGCTCGAGGTTCAGCACCATCCACACGACGAGCGCCGTCAGGGCCGCCACCAGCCAGTAGTACGCCGAGTCCCCGTAGAAGTCGATGCCGAGGATTACCGGCCTGTCCGTGATGGTGCCGGTGGAGGCGCCGACGAAGCGCCAGTTGTTGAGTATCTGCTGGATCGCGAGGCCGAAGCCCAGCGTGGCGATGGCAAGGTAAGGGCCCTCCAGTCGCAGCGCCGGCACGCCGATCACCAACCCGAGCAGAGCCGCTACCGCGATGGCCGCCAACAGCGTCACGACGTACGGCACGCCAAGGCCCGCCAGCGCGGCCTGGGCGTACGCCCCGGCGGCGAGGAAGCCCGCGTGACCGAGCGATACCTGGCCGGTCATGCCGACCAGCACCGCCAACGATAGGGCGACGAGCGCGTAGACGAAGAAGAGCGTGACGTTGTAGACGACGTAGCCTTGCGCGACAAGTGGCAGCGCTACGACCACCGCGGCGGCGATGGCCATGCCTATCCAGCCGGCCGTACCCCGGACGTGCTGCAGGTCCTGCTCGTAGCGGTCCCTGAACAGCACGCTCTGGCGGCCCCGCCTCCTTGGCTTGGGCTTCGGGTCACCCGCGTCCACGCCGTCCGTCACGCGTACAGGCTCTCGACCAGGTCGCCGTAGCGCTCGGCGATGCTCGAGCGTTTGACCTTGAGCGTTGCGGTGACCTCGCCGTCCTCGTGGTAGAGGCGCTTGGGCAGGATCGCGAAGCGCTTGACCGTTTCGACGCGGGCCAGCGCGCAGTTCACCCGCTCCACCTCCGCGTCTATCAGCGACACCACCGCGGGGTTCTGCGTCAGGTCGGTGTAGGTCGAGTAGGAGAGCTGCCGGTCGGCTGCCCAATGCCTGACGTTGTCCTCGTCGAGGACCAGCAGGGCCACGAGGTACCTGCGCTTGTCGCCGAGCACGACGGCGTCGTTTATGTAGACGGAAGACTTGAGCTGGTTCTCGATCTTCTGTGGCGCGATGTTCTTCCCGCCGGCGGTGATCAGGATGTCCTTCTTCCGGTCCGTGATCTTCAGGTGACCGAGCTCGTCCAGCTCGCCGATGTCGCCGGTGTGGAGCCAGCCGTCCTTCAGCGTCTCGGCAGTCGACTGCGGGTCCTTGTGGTAGCCGAGGAAGTTCCCTGGGCTGCGCGAGAGGATCTCGCCGTCCTCCGCGATGTCCACGTCAACGCCCCAGAACGGCGTCCCGACCGTGCCCAGCCGCACCTGTTTCGGGCAGAGGCAGATGAGACCCGTCGACTCGGTCAGCCCGAAGCCCTCGCGAACGTCCACGCCGATGCTCCTGAAGTAGGCGAGGATCTCGGCCGAGATCGGAGCCGCGCCGGAGATCGCCAAGCGCACCCGGTCGAGCCCGAGCCTGTTCCTGAGCGGCGCCAGCACCGCCAGGTTGGCGAGGGCGAGCGTGAGCGCGCCGGCACTCGACCCGGCAGGGCTCCTCGCGTGCCTGACCGCCGCCATCGCCCGCTGGTACGCCACGCGCTTGAGGAACTGTGCGTCCTTCATATGCAGCTCCACCAGCGAGTAGAGCTTCTCCCAGATCCTGGGCACGGCGAAGAAGATCGTCGGCCTTATCTCCCGCAGGTCGTTGAGGACGGTGTCGAGGTTCTCCGTGAAGCTGACGGCGTAGCCCCAGCGGATCGGGTTCGCGATACTGATCAGCCGTTCCACGATGTGCGAGACCGGTAGGAACGAGAGGAACTCGTCACCGGGACCGCAGTCGAGCGCGCGCCTAAGCGCCTCGGTCGCCCAGATGATGTTCGCGTGCGAGAGCATCGCGGCCTTGGGGTCGCCGGTCGTGCCCGACGTGTAGATGAACAGCGCGACGTCCTCGGGGGAGATCGCTGCGAGCCTCTCGTCGACTGGCCTCGGGTCGCTGAGGTAGCGCCGCCGTCCTGACTCAAGTGCCGTGGAGTAGGGCGTGACGGCGGGGTCCGACGCCTCTCGATCCTCGACGAGGAGCACGAAGCGAACCGCGGGACACTCGTCTCGCACGGCCAGCCACTTCTCGAGCTGTTCGGCGTCCTCCAGAACGAGGCCAACGGCGTCGGAGTGCTGGAGGTAGTACCGGAGCTGCTCCGGGCTGCTGGTCGTGTAGACACCTACCGTGGCGCCGCCGGCCGTCTGGGTCGCCATATCGGCGACCGTCCACTCTGGCCTGTTCTCGCTGAGGATCGCTACGCGGTCCCCCGGCTCCAGGCCCAGGGCGACGTACTCGGCGGCCATGGCGTTGACGTCTGCGACGTACTCCGACCAGGTGATCCGCTGCCACAACCCGAAGCGCTTCACGCGTTGGGCGAGGCCCGTATCCGTTGCCCGCGCCCGGAGCAGCTCCGGCACGCTCGCCGGTAGCCCGGTTGCCATCTACCTAGATGCTAACCCGGTCCCGGAAGCCGGCCTCCGCCGCGACCTGGGCGACCCAGGACGCGACCCTCCGTTGCGTGAGGTCGGGTTCGTTGTCCTCGTCGAGGGCCAAACCCAGCAACTCCTCGCCGCCCACCAGCGCCCGTGACGCGACGATGTCGTACTCCCCGGCCGGCCACCTGCCCACCAGCCTCGCCCCGGTGCCGCTGAACGTGTCTGCCATGACGCCGATGGCGTCCACGAACGTGTCCGGGTAACCGATCTGGTCGCCTGTGCCGAACAGTGCGACATGCCTGCCGCGCAGGTCCAGCGCGCCCAGCGCCTCCAGACTCGACTCGAGGTCGGGCGGTAGCTGGCCCACGTTCCAGGTGCAAGCTCCCACCACGATGAGGTCGTGGCCTGCGAGCGTAGAGACGTCGAGGTAGGCGAGGTCCACGGCCCGGACGCCTTGGCCGGTGAACTCCGCCAGCGCCTGGGCGACTAGCCGGGCAACGTGCTCGGTCGCGCCGAACAGGGTGGCGTACGCCACCACGGCGCTCGGACCGGGTCCCTGTCCAGTGATTGAGCCCCTGTCGGGCGCGATGACGTCCACGCTTCACAACGCTAGGTGTCGCGGTCGCCGGGCA
>DASRWD010000051.1:0-7122 GCA_035654755.1 Trueperaceae bacterium | reverse complement strand
ATCCCGCGGTCGTTCACCTGCTTGATGATCTCGAATATGCGCTCGACGAAGAGCGGGGCGAGGCCCATCGACGGCTCGTCCATGAGGATGAGGCGCGGCCTGCTCATGAGCGCGCGGCCCATCGCGAGCATCTGTTGCTCGCCGCC
Organism: Trueperaceae bacterium; assembly: GCA_035654755.1. Taxonomy (GTDB): domain Bacteria; phylum Deinococcota; class Deinococci; order Deinococcales; family Trueperaceae; genus DASRWD01. The sequence goes on along the minus strand of DASRWD010000051.1, from coordinate 6,976 downwards.
TGACATCGTGCCTCCAAGCTGATTGAGGCGTTCGCCCAGGCGCGGGAAGAGCGAGAACACGTACTCGAGGTCCTCCTCGATGCCGTCCTTGTCGTCGCGCAGGTAGGCGCCCATGTCCAGGTTCTCGAGCACGGTCAGCTTGGGGAAGATGCGGCGGTTCTCGGGCACCACCGCCATGCCACGCCCGATGCGTTCCGCGGTCGTAGTGCCGTCTATGCGTTCGTCGCGGTACCACAGCTCGCCGGCGCTGACCCGCACGATGCCCAGGATGGTCTTGAGGGTCGTGCTCTTGCCTGAAGCGTTGCCGCCCAGCAGACAGACCATCTCGCCCGGGTAGATGACCATGTCAACGTCCCGCAGCACCTGGATGGGGCCGTAATGGGTGTCGACGCCCCTCAGCTCCAGCAGCTTCTCCCGCTCGCCGGCCGGGGCCGGCGCGCCCTGGGCCGCGGCCGGCACTGCGGCAGAGGTGGTCGTGTCGGCGCTCACAGGTCCACAGCCTCGTCCGCCAGCTGCGCCCCTTGCTCCTGCGCGCGCTTGCCGAGGTACGCCTCGATGACGGCCGGCTCGTTCACGACGTCCGCGTACGAACCCTCGGCCAGCTTCTGCCCGTAGTCCAGGACCACGACGCGGTCGCTTATGTCCTTGACGAGGCTCATCTTGTGCTCCACGAGCATGATCGTGTACCCGCCGTCGTCTCTCATGCGCCTGATGATGTCGGTGATCTCGGTTGTCTCGCGCGGGTTCATGCCGGCGCTCGGCTCGTCGAGGAGCAGCAACCGCGCACCCGTCGCCATTGCCCGTGCCATCTCCGTGCGCCTCCTGTTCGCGTACGAGAGCACCTCGACGGGTTGCTCGAGCCTGAAGGACATGAGGCGCGGACCGAAGAACGACAGCTTCTCGAGGGCCACCTCGTGCATCTCGCGCTCCTGCCGCATGTAGCCGGGGGTGCGCAGGACGCTAGAGAACCACGTCGTCCTCAGGCGGTGGTGCTGGGCGATCAGCACGTTCTGCAGCACGGAGAGGTTGTTGAACAGCCTCAGGTTCTGGAAGGTGCGAGCGACACCCAGGTCGACGATCTGGTTCGGCTTGAGGCCGCTGATCCGCTTGCCCTCGAAGAGGATCTCACCGCTGTCCGGCCGGTAGACGCCGGTGATGAGGTTGAAGAGCGTCGTCTTGCCGGCGCCGTTGGGACCTATGACGCTGACGATCTCGCCCTCCGAGACCTGTAGAGAGAGCTGGGTGATCGCCTGTAGGCCGCCGAACGCCTTGTTGATCGCCTCGATCCTCAGCACCGTCTACTCCTCACCCGCCTCTGTCGCGGGCACCGGACCCTCGACCTGCCCCTTGTTGAGCCACGCGTCCTGACCGCGTTCCTCGTCCGTCGGGACCTCGGCCCGGTCACGCAGCAACCAGGTCCACTCGAACTCCCGCCGGCCCATGATGCCCGCCGGCTTGAAGATCATGATGACGACGAGCAGGACGGAGAGGGCGATCGCCCGCATGCCGAACCCCTGCCATGTCGAGGAGAGTTGCGCGTCGAACACGCCGAGGAGGGCGAGCAACGCTGCCAAGCCGCCGACCACGCCAGCCCCGACGACGATCGGGTGGGCAGCCGGCTGCATCCTCCGCCCGCGGCGGTAGAGCCAACCGAGGAGCGCCGCCACGACGAGCACGACGCCGCCGGCGACGAGCCAGGTGCTCAACGGGTACGCCTGCTCCAATGGGTCCCCGTACTGTCTCACCCACACGACGAGGACCGTGCCGATGAGGGCCCCCGTGATGGAGCCGGTACCCCCGACCGAGATGGCCACGAGGAAGTAGAAGGTCAGCGTGAACAGGAAGAGGTCGAGGCGCGCCGTGCCGACCCAGCTCACCCACAGGCCGCCTGCCACCCCAGCGAAGAACGCCGAGATCACGAACGCCAGCAGCTTGTGGTAGGCGATGTTGACGCCCATCGCCTCCGCAGCTACCTCGTCCTCGCGTACGCCCTGGAGAGCCCGACCGTACGAGCCCTTCTTGAGCCGCGCGAGCACGAACACGGTGATGGCGAGCGCCCCGAACGTCCACCAGACGCTCTTGCCGAACCCGCTGGGCACGCCAGCGAACCCGAGCGCCCCGTTGGTGTACGACGCCATGATGGGCGTGGAGGCGAGCAGGCGTATCACCTCGCCGAAGGCGAAGGTGACGACCGCCAGGTAGTCGCCGCGCAGGCGCAGGCTGGGGAAGCCGACGATCAGCCCGAACACCGCCGCAAGCAGCCCGCCGAGGATCAGGGCCACGACGAACCGCACGCCCAACGTCTCCGGCGTGGCTAGGAACTCGAGGCCAAGCGCGTTCATCCACCTCTCGACCGAGAGCCCGATGGCGAAGTCCGACAGCGAGTTCCGGGCGGAGAACGCCAGGTTGTCGCGCGCGGACTCGGGCAACATCAGAAGCCCGGTGACGTAGCCGCCTATCAGCATGAAGCCGTGGTGGCCCAGGGACAGGATGCCGGTGACGCCGTTGATCAGGTTCAGGCTCACGGTGGCGATGCCCCAGATCGCGAAGAGGGCGAAGACCTGGCCCAGTTTCACGCTGCCGCTCGACTGCACGAAGAACAGCAGGACGACGAGCGCGATCACCGCGGCGACGTTGAGCAGGCGCCGGAGCATGACGCCCCTGGGACCGAACTTGGGTGTACCTACCATCACACCTTCTCCGAGAGGTCCTCGCCCACGATCCCGGAGGGCCGCAGCAGAAGGATCAGGATCATCGCGAGGAAGGCGAAGGTGTCCTTGTACTCGGTGATGCCCGTGAAGCTACCGACCCGAGGGAACAGAGCCGTGAGGAAGTTCTCGAGGAAGCCGAGCAGCACGCCGCCGATGACAGCGCCGGGCAGGCTGCCGATGCCGCCGATCACCGCCGCGGCGAACGCCTTGATGCCGGGGAGGATCCCGAATATCGCCGGCTGGTTGATGCTGCCGAAGCTCATGCCCCACATGACGGCTGCCGCGGCCGCCAGCATGGAGCCCAGTAGGAAGGTCGAGGCGATCACCTTGTCTACGTCTACGCCCATCATCCGTGCGGTCTCGGCGTCCTGGGACGTCGCGCGCATGGCGCGCCCCAGGCGCGTGCGAGTGACGAGGGTCGTCAGGACGGCAACCAGAAGCAGAGTCACCGCCGGAACGAGCACGACCATCCAGGTCGAGAAGACCGTCTGACCTGCGATCTCGAACCTGAGGCCACCGGTGAAGAAGCTGGGCGGCCGGAACGGCGTCTGCCGGTTCGTGAAGGCCAGGATGCCGAAGTTCTGCAGGAAGAAGGAGACGGCGATGGCCGTGATGAGCATGGAGTTGCGCGGCGCGCCACGTAGCGGCTTGTACGCGACTCGGTCGATCATCATGCCGAGCACGCCGGTCACGAACATGCTGCCGACCATCGCGCCCAGCCAGCCGAAACGAACGGAGGCCAGGGCGACCGCCACGGTGGCGAAGGCCAGGAGCGCAGCTCCCAGCACGATCGGTCGTCCCAACACCCGGAAGAAGCCGAGGAAGTGCAGGAACCCGTAGGCGATGACGGCTGCGAGCACGAGCGCAACGGGCCATGCGTACGGCGTGCCGCTGAAGAGGAAGAACGCGACGAAGGCGCCCACCATGAAGACCTCGCCGTGGGCGAAGTTGATCAGCCGGATGATGCCGTAGACCATCGTGTAGCCGAGGGCGATCAGGGCGTAGAGGCTGCCCAGCTGTAGCGACCTTACGGCCGCGCCCACGAAGAACGCGCCGTTGAAGGCCTCGTTCACGCTGTACAGGTAGAGCATCCGCCAGGCGATGAGCACGAGCACCCCGGCACCGATCAGATACGGTACGGACCGCCGCAACGCGCTACGTCCTGGGGTAGATGATCCCCTCCGTGAGTCAGCGCGGACTGACATCGACAAGCAGCATCCCCATCTCTTCCTAAGAAGGTTCGGGCACAAGATAACAGGACGGGGGCGCAAGTCAACGGCGAGGGCCCGTGATTGGCCCTCGCCGTCGTGGTTATCGCGCTATCCCGGGCCTTGCATCAAGCCCGGCTTCCGCTTGGCGCCTTACTCGAGCTGGATGCCCTGGAGCGTGACCTTCTCCCAGCCGTCCGCGGTGACCGCGTAGCTGTAGAGGCCCATGACGCGGTTGGCCGGCGTGCCGTCCGTGCCGACGAAGGTGATCTCGCCGGAGACACCAGGGAAGCCTTCGAGGTTGGCGAGCGCGTCGCGCACCGCGGCCGTATCCGCCGAGCCGGCGGCTTCGATCGCGGCGACGACGACCTTGTAGGCGTCCGCGCCGGCCAGCGTGAAGCCGGTGAAGCCGGCGTCCGGGAACTCGGCGCGGTAGATCTCACCGAAAGCGTTCGCACGCTCGGCGGCCTCGCCGGAGAGGACCTCGGGCTCGCCGAAGCTGGTGAAGGTGTAGCCGTCGAAGGCCTCGCCGCCACCCTCCGGGCACTGAGAGTCGTCGGAGGCATCGCCCCCGAGGATCGGCACATCGAAGCCCTGCTGCTTGAGCTGCGGGACAAGTGAGGCCGCCTCGGCGCAGAAGCCCGTGTAGTAGATCAGTGTGGGATCGAACGAACGTAGGTCGTTGATCTGCGCGGAGAAGTCGACGGTGTTGGCCGTGAAGTCGAGGACGATCGTGTCGCCGCCCATGCCTTCGAGCGAGTCCTGGAAGAAGCCGGTGAGCCCGACGGAGTAGTCGTCGTCCTGCTGCCTGAAGATCGCGACCCGTTCGCCGTGGCCCTCGTTCGAGGCCCACTGGGCAGCGACAGCGCCCTGGAACTGGTCGGTGTACGGGATGCGGAAGATGTAGTCGCCGATCTGAGTGGTCGCGGGGTTGGTCGAGCCGGTGCTGACCATCACGACGCCAGCGTCCTGGAAGACGTTGGCCGCAGGGATGCTGTGGCTCGAGGCATACGTGCCCAGTACGGCCACGGCACCCTCGTCCACGAAGCGGTTCGCGCAAGCCACGGAGCCCTCCGGCGTGCTGGCGTTGTCACAAATGGAGAGCTGTATGGGCCTGTCGAGCGCCGAGTCCTGCTCCATGTGCGCGACCTGGATACCGTTCAAGGTGTCGTTCCCCGTCACGGTCATGCGCCCCGAAAGCTCGAGGTTGACCCCGATGATGATGGGATCCTGGGCCATCGCGACGCCCAAGACCGCGACGAACAACACGAAAGCTAGCCTTCTCATCTACGTTCCTCCCAACGTGAAGCATGGCTTTACGTAACCCTGGCCGCGGCGCGAAATGCGCCGAGGCTGGTGCCGATTTGCCGTTGCCGACGCGACAATGATAGGCGCGGCCCTAGTGAGTGTCAACGAAGGGAACCTCACCATCCCCTTCATATTCACACCGCTATTCTCTGGCTGGAGGTCAAGATGCAAACGCCTCGCATCGCCCTTTCACGCGCCGCGCCGTTGATCGTCCTGGCGCTCGCCGCCTGTAGCGATCCACAGCCCGCCGGCATGACGGCTGCCGAGACGCGACAGAACCTCAATGCCATCCAGCTCCATGCCACGAGCGTGTTGGGCGACGCTGGCGCTGGCCAGCTCGCCGGGATACTGAACGGCATCGACACCTCGAGCGTGCTCGTCCTGGGCGCCCAACTGCCCAGGGGCATATACGAGTACGACCATGTGACGGACACCTGGACGCTCCTCGGGGCTTCCGAGGACCTGGAGCTACGTTGGAGCGTCGAGCCGTCGGGCGAGGACGCGACGCTGCTCATAGATTGGGACGCGACTGCCGCGACGGTCGTAAGGGACCTCGTGAGCGGCGAGGTCGTAGAGCTGCCTCAGGGCTCGAGCGCTCAGGTGAAGGTCGACGGTGCCGTGGTCGCGGACTTCGATCAGACCGCTACCTGGCCGGTCAACGACTGCGGCTACCTCTCGGAGCCCGGCACGTTCTACGTGAGCGGCACCGCCGGTGAGGCAGCTGCCACGCTCGTCGTCGACGAGACCGGGGTTTCAGTGACGTCTAGCGGCGACCACTTGAGCGCGCAGTCGCACGGCGGCCTCGAACTGAGCTCCTCCGCCGGCCGGGCGTGGCTGGACTGGACCGCCGGACTCGACCTCAGCGTCGTCCGCGACGAGACGACGTGCGCCGTGACCGACGGCGACGTCGAGTCGGGCCACGTCTCGTTCGACTTCGGCGTGGAGTCGGACACGGATCACGCCAGCGTAGGCTTCGCGACGAACTTCGACGTGATCACGCCTCAGGCGCCCGGCGAGAAGTTGGCTCTCGGGCTGAGCGGAGGACGGCTGTCGTTGAACGGCATGCTCGCCGTCACATGGGCAGGCGTGCTGGACGACGCGAACGGCAACGGCGTGCCCGGCGAGAACCTGACGCTCACGTTCGCGGACGGCAGCATGTCTCTCGAGGAGTTCCTGCTCGAGCACTACGCCGGTCTCTCCTGGGGCATGCGGGTTGCCGGCGCGCTGCGCTGATCCAGTCGCCGCGGGCGTCGAGGAGGCAGGCGGCGATGACTGAGCGCGGCCACGTACCCAGTTGGGACCTCCCGTACCCGTCCGTCAGGCAGCCGATCTTGGCAGGTGACATCGTCGCGGCATCGCAACCGTTGGCGACTCAAGCCGGCCTCGAGATGCTGCGTAGCGGCGGCAACGCCGTGGACGCCGCCATCGCCACCGCGGCCGCCCTCGTCGTGTTGGAGCCGACGGGCAACGGCCTGGGTTCCGACGCGTTCGCGATCATCTGGGACGGCCAGCGGCTTCACGGGCTCAACTCCTCGGGTATGTCGCCGGCGGGCCTGGTGCCGGAGCGCTACATAGGCAAGGAGGAGCTGCCGCGCGTCGGCTGGGACCCGGTGACGGTGCCCGGAGCGGTGGCCGGCTGGCGCGCTCTGTCGGACCGCTTCGGGCGCCTGCCGTTCTCGCGGCTGCTCGGGCCCGCCGTGCGCTACGCCGAGGAGGGGTTCCTCGTCTCTCCAGGGATCGCGTCTCAGT
>DASRWD010000050.1:0-10331 GCA_035654755.1 Trueperaceae bacterium | reverse complement strand
GCCGATGCGCAGGTACTTCTGAGGGTTCTTGAGGAAGTCGACGACCTCGACGAGCTCCTGCTTGGCTTCCTTGTGCCCGGCGACGTCGTTGAAGGTGGTAGAGACCTTGTTCTCGCGGCCGAAGGTCTTGGCGCGCGACTGACCGAACTGCATGACCTGGTTGGGGCCGCCCTGCGCCCGCATGAATATGAACCAGAAGAAGCCGATGAGGATCGCGATGGGCAGTATGGAGCCGACGAGGATGCCTATCCACTGGGGTGGGTTGCGGATGGCGACCTCCGGCACGCTGCTCCTGAGGTCTTCCAGCAGGGTGTCCGTGAGGATCGCAGTCGTACGGAACGCCAGGATCGCCTGCGGCTGGCCGTCGACGGTCACCTGGGTCTCGGCGGAGAGCTCGCCAGAGATGTTGCCCGTGTTGCGGTCGATAGTCACCGTGGCGACGCGGCCGTCCTCCACGAGCTCCGCGAAGGTGGAGAAGGTGATCTCGCGGCTTCCGCCACCGGCGTTGAACTGGTTGAACACGAATATGCCCAGGATGAGGAGCATCACGAGCAACCACGGGTTGAAGGATCGTTTCAAGTCCTAGCCTCCGGCGTCCCGCCCGGCGGTTCTCCGGGGGCGGGCGCGGGCGAGGGGGCGGCGCCCCACGCGAAGAGTGACGTATAAGGTACCACCAAGATATGAAAGAGCACTGTAAGGAACGTTCATCGCGCATGCACCAACCTCCTGTGCCTGGCGCCAGGGGAGGTGGCGTGTCCCGGTGTGCGGATTGTCTTGGCGGTCAGTCGAACGCGTAGCCCTTAGGCACCGTCACGAGCCCGCTGGGTAGGACGGTGAACCCACGCGCCCTGTCCTCAGCCAGGTCCACGCCTATCCGCGTGCCGGCAGGGACGCGCACGTTCTTGTCGATGATCGCGTTGCGCACGACGCAGTGCCTGCCGATCTCGACGTTGTCGAAGATCACGCTGCGCTCGACGAGCGCGTAGGAGTTCACGCGTACACGGCGGAACAGGACGGACTCGCGCACGGTCGCTCCCGAGACGATCACCCCGCCAGCCAGTAGAGAGTTGTACGCCTGCCCTCTGCGCTCCGCCTCCTCGTGAACGAACTTGGCGGGCGGTGAGTACTCGGCCGAGGTGCGCAGCGGCCACTCCTCGTTGTAGAGGTCGAACTCCGGCTCCACACCGACCAGGTCCATGTTGGCCGCCCAGTAGCTGTCCAGCGTGCCGACGTCTCTCCAGTAGGTGTTGGGCCCTTGCTGCCCCGGGATCGGGTTGCGGGCGAAGTCGTACGCGTACAGCCGCTTCCCCGCGGTGAGCGCCCGCGGCAGCACGTCCTTACCGAAGTCGTGGTCCGACGCCTGCAGCATCGCGTCCTCGCTGAGCAGCTCAACCAGCGTGCCGACGCTGAATATGTAGTTGCCCATGCTCGCGAGGCAGTGGGTCTCGCGGCCCGGTATGGGCTTCGGGTCGTCCGGCTTCTCCTGGAACTCTGAGATGCGCCAGTCGGTCTCGACCTGCAGCACGCCGAACCGGTTGCCATCTTCGACGGGCGTCGGGTAGGCGGCGATCGTGACGTCCGCCTGGTTCTCCAGGTGGTACTCGACCATGTGCGCGATGTCCATCTTGTAGATGTGGTCGCCCGAGAAGATCGCGACGAGGTCCGACGCCGAGTCGTCTATCAGATGGAGGTTCTGATAGATGGCGTCCGCCGTGCCGCGGTACCACTCGGCGCCCAGTTCCTCGTACAGGTACATCTGCGCGGGCGCGAGGGTGATGAAGTGGTCGGATAGGAACGCCCCGAAGCGCCAGTTTCGCTGGATGTGCTCGGTCAGTGACTGGGCCTTGAACTGCGTCAGCACGTACATGCCGTAGATCCGTGAGTTGATCATGTTGTTCAGGGCGAAGTCGATGATGCGGTACTTGCTGCCGAACGGAACGGCCGGCTTCGTTCGCTTCCAGGTCAGCGGATGCAGCCGGGACCCCTTCCCGCCAGCGAGCACCATACCGATCACCTTGGTGTCCCGACCTATCATGCGTGTGCCGGCATGATAGCCCGGCCCCATGTGAACCTCGGCGGGCGCCCTCGCGCCGGAGGCCCCGCAAACGCGCCGGCGCGCCCGCAGTCAGAAGGATCGATGACCGACAAGCCGACATCCCTGCCCGACGGGTCCACGACGAACCTGCTCGACCTGCCTCTCGCAGAGCTGCCCCTGCCTCCGGGCTCGGCCGGCTACCGGCGCGACCAGGTAGTGGACTGGGTGTACGCGAAGAGCGCGGGCGGCTTCGACGAGATGACGAACCTGCCGCCGGACGCGCGCGGGTGGCTCGCGGACCGCTACCATCTCGACCCGTTCACGTCGACCAAGCGCTTCCCGTCGCGGGACGGCTCGGTGCGCTACCTCTTCACGCTCCGCGACGGCAAGCAGACCGAGGCCGTGTACATGCCGTACGAGGGCCGCAGCACCGTGTGCCTGTCCTCCATGGTGGGTTGCCCCGCGGGATGCGCCTTCTGCGCCACGGGCGCCATGGGCTTCGGCCGCAACCTCACGCGCGGCGAGATCGTCGGCCAGCTCCTCGCCGTCGCCCGCCACGAGGGCGTGCCGGCCAAACGGATCCGCAACGTGGTGCTCATGGGGATGGGCGAGGCGCTGCTCAACTACCAGGAAGCGCTGGCTGCCGTGCGCACGCTCATGGACCCGCGCGCCCTCGACATGTCCGCGAGGCGCATCACGCTCTCGACCGTCGGGCTGCCTTCCCGGATGAGGCGGCTGGCGGACGAAGGGCTGCCTCTGGTCCTGGCGGTCAGCCTCCACGCCCCGGACGACGAGACGAGGCGCAGGATCATCCCGACGGCGCTGGCCAACCCCGTCGCCGACATCGTGGCCGCCATGGGCTACTGGCAGGAGCGGCTGGGTCGCAGAGTGTCGATCGAGTACACGCTGCTGGAGGGCGTCAACGACTCGGACGCCAAGGCGCGCGAGCTGGCGAAGCTGTTGCGCGGCCTCGACGCCCACGTCAACCTGATCCCGTTCAACCCATGGCACGGTTCGGGCTTCGGCCAGTCGTCGCGCGCCCGCACGGAGTCGTTCAAGGCCACGCTTCATGAGAAAGGGATGTCTGTGTCTGTCCGGTTCAGTCGCGGACGCGACGCGGGTGGCGCCTGCGGCCAGTTGGCCCTGAAGCGCGACCAGGCGGCCTGATACCTGGGCCGAACGTCCAGTTTTCACCGTCATAGACGGCTCTCTCACGTTCGATGTTCCGTGCCGGATTTCACAGGTCCGTAAGAGGCGTACAGATAGACTTGCCGCCGAGACTAGCGTTCGATGCGCCTTTCATCATGCGCTCACGCGCTCTTTCTGGAGGCAGGCATGCTCATCGGTAAGTGCAGGCGGACCGCCGCAATGGCACTGACGGTCGCGGCGACGCTGATGCTGGCGACCGCCTCGGCGCAGTCGAACGTCGACCAGCTGCGCGCCGAGGTGCAGGCCAACCCCGGCAGCGTGTTGGCGTGGGTAGCGCTCGGCAACGCGTTATACGAGGGCGGTCAGTACGACGCGGCCAAGGACTCGTTCCTCGAGGCCATCGCGCTCGACTACCGTTCCGGCGACGCGCACTACGGTCTGGGGCTCTCCGAGTTCGCCCGCGGCGACTATCAGGCCGCGCTGTTCGAGTTCGCGGAGGTCACCAGGCTTCACCCCGACCGCTTCGACGGCCACTTCAACAGGGGCGTCACGTTGGCACGTCTACGCCGCCCCGAGGATGCCGCAGCCGCCTTCCGCGAGGCGCTCGCTCAGGCCGATCCCGAGGCCTCGGCGGACGACAAGGTCCAGGCGCACATCGCGCTCGCCGGTCAGCTCGAGCTGGCTGGTGACTTCGCCGGTGCCGCGGAGGCCTACGCCGCCGCACTCGAGTTCGACCCCGAGAACGCCGACTACACCCTTCGCCGTGGCCAGGCGCTCCAGAACGCCGGCCAGGGCCTCGTCGCCCTGCCCGAGCTCACAGAGCTCGAGACCCGCAGTGGCGATTACCGGGTGAGCGCGCTCATCGCAGACATATACGTATCGCAGGGCCAGATCGACTACGCCATGTGGTCGCTCGAGCGTGCGCTCGAGAAGGCCAGGGCCGCTGGCGACAAGGCCGCTGAGGCAAGCACGCTCATCAAGCTGGGCACGCTGCAACGCAGCCTTGGACGCGAGGCCGACGCCGCCGAGTCGTACAGGCTGGCGGCAGAGGCCGACCCCAGCTCGTGGGAGGCTCAGTACAACCTGGGCGTCACCTTCCTGGAGAGCGGCCAGCCCCAACAGGCGGCACAGGCGCTCGACCGGGCGCAGCAGCAGGGTGGGGCCGACCGCCCAGAGGTCTCGCTCGCACTCGCGACCACCCACGACCAGCTCGGCAACCCGAGCGAGGCGCTCACCTACGCGGAGCGCGCGATCCTGGGCCTTGGCGAAGGCGAACAGGTGGCCTCCGCCCGGTTCATCGCCGGCCGCGCCCACTACCGCCTCGGCGACTACCGCGCCGCCGGCGAGCAGTTCAGGGCCGTCCTCCAGGCCCGGCCGGCGGACGCCCAGGCCCACCTGTGGTCGGGTCTCGCCGCCTACCAGCAGCAGGACTACGCTGCAGCGGTCTCCAGCTTCGAGCGTGCCGTCCAGCTCAACCCCAACAGCGTCGAGGCGCGGGCCAACCTGGGTGCCGCCTACCTCGCAGCGCAGCGCTACCAGGACGCCGAGAGCGTCTACACGCTCCTCGTGGAGCAGAACGACCGCGACGTCGAGGCCCTCTACAACCTTGGTTGGTCCCTCTACTCGCAGAACCGTCGCAGCGCCGCAAGCGACGCCTGGGTCGCTTCCTGTGAGCAGGGCTTCCAGCCCGCGTGCTCGGCGATCACGACTTACCTCTGAGGACTCTGGGTGGGCCGGGCAGCGAAACGCCCCGCCCACCCTGTTTCGTGCCTTCACGAGACCGCGGACCCGGGACTCAGGCCACCTGACCGGGGTTAGCATGGGGGAACATGGACTGGCTTAGACGCAACTGGCCCGACCTCCTGATCGGCGTCGCTCTGGTCGCCGTCATCGCCGGCATCATCGCCACCCTGGTCTCGGGCGGCTCGTTCTTCCCAGTAGGGAACCGCAACACGGAGACGCCGAGGACCAGCCCCGGCATAACTGCGGGCCAGACACCGGGCCAGGACCAGAACCAACCCGGAATAGACCAGCCGTCACAAGCGACCCCGGAGCAGCCGGGACTAGCCGGAGCACAACCCGGCTCGTCGCTGACCAGCTCAGCGGACGGCGCGGATGGCGTCGACGACCTGGAGCCTCCCGCAGTGGCCGTTGACCCGCTCGCTTCGGACGGGGCAAACGAGCCCGCCGCAGGTCAGCCCGACCAGTCGTCCAGCGCCCAGCAGCCATCTGATGAGCCGGCGCGATCGTCGTCCGTCGAGGCGCTGCCGCCCGACGCCAGCGCGGACGTCCCCGCCTCGCCCGCCAGCCCGTCGTCCAGCTCGGTGAGCAGCTCCGCCTCGCAGTCGTCATCGTCATCCCAAGCGAGCAGCCAGCCGCCCGCGGCCAGTGGCCCTCCGGCCAGCGCCTCCGCTGACGATGAAGCTCCGTACCGCGTGTCCGTCGGCGCCTTCGGCAGCTTGGAGAACGCCAGACGCCAGCAGGAGACCTTCGAGGCAGCCGGCTACCCCGTATTCATTGGCACTCAGGGCGACCTCAACATCGTCCTAGTGGGCCCCTACGACACCGAGGCCGAGGCGCGCTCCGTCGCCGCGCGCATCGCCGGGTCCGAGATGGGCGTTAGCGACCCCACGGTCTACCGCTTCGAGCCCGACGAGGAGACGGCTTCGGCCAGCACGCCGGGCAGCACCCCTGCGTCCGGCCAGCCGGCCTCCTCGCCGGCAGCCGGCCAGTCGACCGAGCCCGCGCAGGCCCAGGCGGACGCCCCGGCTTCGTCTCAGTCGGCGGCGCAGGCCTCCGCGTCGGGACGCTACCTGCAGGTCGGCGCGTACGGTTCGCGCGACAGCTCGTTGCCCCAACGCGAGCGGCTCGAGGAGATGGGCTTCGTGGTCTCGGACCGCGTCGAGAACGACCTCGTCAAGCTGTTGGTAGGCCCGTTCGATGCCGGCCAACTGGCCGACGCGCAGGCAAGGCTGCAGTCCGCGGGGATAGAAAGCTTCCCTCGCTGATGCCGCGCGGGGGCGCCCGCGGCACGTCAAAGGGAATACCCTCGGCGACGGTCAGCCGGCTGATCACCTACCTTCGCGTCCTGAACGGCTTGGAGGCCAATGGCCTCGAGCGCGTGTCCTCCGACCTGCTTGCCTCCGAGGCCCAGGTCTCCGCGTTCCAGGTCCGCAAGGACCTCGCGTACTTCGGCACTTTCGGAACTCGAGGCACGGGCTACACGGTCTCGAACCTGCGCGATGAGCTGAAGCGCATCCTCGGCCTCACGCGCCAGTGGCGCGTGGCGATCGTCGGCATGGGGCGCCTGGGTCAGGCGCTGGCCGACTACCCGGGTCTGGTCGAGTACGACTTCGAGCTGGTGGCGGCCTTCGACGTCGACGAGCGCAAGGTGGGGCGCGGCTTCGGCACCGTCCTCGTGCGCGCGTTGGACGAGCTGCCGAGCGCAGTAAGCGAGCTGGACATCGAGATGGTGTTCCTCACCGTGCCCGTGAGAGCCGCGCAGGCGGCAGCGGACGCCGTTACGGGCGCTGGGGTGAAGGGCATCCTCAACTTCGCGCCGACCGTCGTCTCGGTTCCACCGGACGTCAGGGTCGAGAACGTCGACTTCCTTGCCGCGCTCAAGCGGCTCAGCTACTTCCTGCACGAGGACGGCGTCGTTCCCGAGGACCCGGCGGCGTGATGACGGAGAACGCGGGCCTGGAGTCCCTCTCGCTTGAGGACGAGCTGCGCGACTTCGAGAGTGAGCTGGCGAGAGAGCTGCGCTCGGACGTCGGGTTCATCAGCGCGATCGGCGACGACCTCGTGAGGGCAGGGGGCAAGAGGGTGAGGCCCACGCTGGCGCTGCTGACCGGCCGGCTACTGAACGCGGCCCCGGCCGTGTCGCGGCAGGTCGCTCTGGCCGTGGAGCTGCTGCACTCGGCATCCTTGCTCCACGACGACCTCATAGACGACGCGACCACGCGCCGCGGCGAGCAGGCGGCTTTCCTGCGCTACGGGAACGTAGTCAGCGTCATGTCCGGCGACTTCATGCTCGCGCGGGTCCTCGGCCTCTTGGCGCGCGGTGGCAACCGGGAGCTGACCGGCCTCATGGCCGAGGCCGCGGCGGCGCTGTGCGAGGGCGAGGTGCTCCAGTTCCAGTCCGCGACGCTGAAAGAGTGGAGCTACGACTCGTACGCACGTGTGAACGACGGGAAGACGGCATCGCTGATGGCGGCGGCGACCGAAGGTGTCGGCGCTCTCACCGGTGCGACGGCGCGAGTACGGTCCGCGTTGCGGGACTTCGGCATGGCGTACGGGCGGGCCTTCCAGCTCCGGGACGACTACCTCGACCTGCTGGGTGACCCAGAGCTACTCGGGAAGCCCGTGGGCGGCGACCTGCGTGAGGGCAAGGCCACGTACCTGGCACTGCGTCTGATACTCGACGAGGGCAGCGAGGAGGCGCGGCTGATCGTGAGCCGTCACGCCTCCGAGCCGGGCGACGTGGAGCGGATGATCGAGCTGGCCAGGGCGCATGGGGCGGACGCCACGATGCGGGACCTCATCGCCCGCGAGGTCGAAGCAGCCAGGGCCGCGCTCGCATCGTTCCCCGTGTCCACCGCCAGAACGACGCTCGAGGACCTCGCCGACCAGGAGCTCCGGCGCGTCGCCTGAGTCGCGCTGGCCCGCTGCCTCAACCCTCAGCCGTCTCCTGAGCGACCCACTTTTCATAGGCGGGCAACCCGGCGGCGACGTCGAGCGCCACTACACACGGCACGTCGAACGGATGGAGCTCGTTCACCCGCGCCGCCACCGCGTCGAACCGCTCCGCCGTGGTCTTGGCGAACGCCACGACCTCCTCCTCGTTACGGACCTGCCCCTCCCACCGGTAGACGGATACGCACCTGGGTACGACGTTCACGCAGGCGACCAGATGTTCGTCCACCAGGTGCTTCGCGATCGACATGGCTGTGTCCAGGTCGGGGAAGGTCATGTAAACCGAGCGCAGTTCGGCCATACCCGACGGTACCGCGCTACTCATGGGCGAGACGCTAGACTCGCATCACATGTCAGTCGCACAGACAGAAGTGCTCAAGTTCTTCCACGAACATCCCGAGAAGCCCTGGCACGTCCAAGACGTGCAGCGTCGTCTGAAGCTTGACGACCGCACCGGGCTCCGCCAGACGCTCGCCGAGCTGGTCCAGTCCGGTCAGCTCGTCAAGACCCGCCGCCGCACCTACGGCCTGCCAGAGGAGATGAACCTCGTCGCCGGCCGTCTGCAGGTGACCTCGGGCGGCTACGGCTTCGTCATCCTCGACGAGGGCGGCAAAGACCTTTTCGTACCCGCGGACCGCCTGGGTGGCGCCTGGGACGGCGACAGGGTGCTCGCCCGACCCAACCCCCTCCAGTCGGAGGGCGACAGGCCGAGCGGGGAGATCGTCCGGATCATCGAGCGCGGCAACGACCTGCTGGTCGGCACGCTCGAGTACGCCCGCGGCTACGCCATCCTCAGGCCGGACTCCGCCCGGCTACGTGAGCGCGTGCTCCTCACGCCCGAGTCGGTAGGCAAGGTCGCGGGCGGCACGAGGATCGTGGCCAAGATCGTGTGGCCCGAGGACTCGGGTGAGAAGGAGGCGTTCGGCGAGCTGCACGAGGTCCTTGGCGAGTCCGACGACCCCGAGGTCGAGACCCGCGCCGTCATCGTCAAGTACGGGCTGAAGCCCCAGTTCGACCCCGCTACAGTGGCCGAGGCCAAGGCCGTGCCCGACACGGTGACGGCGGACATGATGGAGGGCCGCACCGACTACCGGAAGGTCCCGACGATCACCATCGACGGCGAGGACGCGAAGGACTTCGACGACGCCATCTCGGTCGAGCGCCTGGACGGCAAGCGTGACGGGCTGCTACGCGTCGGCGTGCACATCGCGGACGTCAGCTACTACGTGGCCGAGGGCACGAGCCTCGACAAGGAGGCCGTCGAGCGCGCCACCAGCGTCTACCTGCCGGGCGAAGTACTGCCGATGTTGCCGGAGGAACTGTCTAACGGCATCTGCTCCCTCGTCGAAGGCGAGCCGCGTTTGGCTCTGTCCGCGTTCATCGACGTGACCAGGTCCGGCGAGGTCAAGGGGTTCAAGCTCAAGGAGACCGTGATCCAATCGGACGCGCGGCTCACCTACAAGCAGGTACAGGAGTTCGCGGAGGGCGGGCGCCTGCCAGCGGGCAAGCTCAAGCTAGAGCGCGACGTGAAGGTCTTGCTGAACCTGACGCAGGAGCTCCGCACGCAGCGGATCGGCGCCGGCGCGCTGGACTTCCAGTTCACCGAGGCGAAAGTTGACGTGGACGATCAGGGCGCCTTGCACGTCACGCCCGTGCGCAGCGACGCCGCCCGGCAACTCATCGAGGAGCTGATGCTGCTGGCGAACCGCAAGGTGGCCGAGGAGCTCTCCAAGCGCGACGTCCCCGCGCTGTTCCGAGTTCACGAGGACCCGAGCGAGGAGAAGATCCTCGCCCTGCAGAAGGCCTTGGCCAGGTTGGGCTACACGTTGGACCTGGAGCACGCCAAGCCGCAGGACCTTCAGGCGATCCTCCGCGAGGCGGCAGGCAAGCCGGAGGCGCAGCTCGTGAACACCCTGCTGTTGAGGAGCCTCAAGCAGGCGCGCTACTCCAGCGAGAACCTCGGGCACTACGGGCTCGCCTTCGAGAACTACCTGCACTTCACGAGCCCTATCCGCCGCTACCCCGACCTTGTCGTACACAGGGTGGTGCGCTCTATCCTTCAGCACCGCCTCTCGCCGACCCTCAAGGAGCGCATGCGCTCCGACTTCCCGCAACTGGCCGAGCACGCAAGCGACCGCGAGCGGGTGGCCGAGTCTGCCGAGCGCGACCTGACGCGCTACTACCACGCGCGCTGGGCCAAGGAGCACATCGGCGAAGCCTTCGTCGGGGTGATCGTCGGGGTAACGAACTTCGGCGTCTTCGTGGCCCTGGCGAACGGCGTCGAAGGGCTCATGCACGTCAGCCAGCTCGACGACGACTACTACATCTACATCGAGGACTCGCTGATGCTCATGGGCAAGCACACCCGCAAGCGCTTCCGCATGGGCGACCGCGTCGAGGTGAAGGTGCTGGCCGCCAACCCGACGCAGAGGCAGATAGACCTGGTGCCCGC
>DASRWD010000049.1:0-12423 GCA_035654755.1 Trueperaceae bacterium | reverse complement strand
TGAGCACGAGCACGATGGCGACCGACATGCAGCGAATATAGGGCGGCGGCAGACCCAGTCGTCGGTTGAGGCGTGAGTACGCTCGCCTCGGGCGCCCCTTGACCCTACCCTTGGGGCATGCCTCAACCTCAGGGCGTGCAGGCGGAGAGGTCGAACCAGGCGGAGTTGCTGACGATAGGCGCGTTCTCGCGCGAGACGCGGCTGAGCCTCAAGGCGTTGCGTCTCTACGACGAGCTGGGACTACTGGTCCCACGGCGCGTCGACGAGCACACCGGCTACCGGTACTACTCGCAAGACCAGGTGGAGACTGCCAGGCTCGTGTTCCTCCTACGGCAGGTCGACATGCCGTTGTCCGTCATCGGCGAGGTGCTGGCGGCGTCTGGAGGAGACGCGGTGAGGTTGGTGCTATCCCACTGGCGCGACGTGGAGAAAGACCTGGAGGTGCGACGTGAGCTGGTCTCACGCGTGCTTGGCCGCCTGCGCGGGGAGGTAAGAGTGGCACACGAGGTGAAGGTCAGAGAGGTCCCGGAGCGCAAGTTCCTGAGCATCGAGGAGCGCACGCTCGCGGACGCGCTACCCGGTCTCATCCAGAGGAACGCGGACTCGCTCCTCGATCACGCCCGCGAGACCGCCGTAGAGGTGACGGGTCCGATCATCGTCGTCTACCACGGGCAGGTGTCGATGGACGCCGACGGTCCCGTCGAGGTGTGCCTGCCGGTGGCGGGCCTAGTGGAGCCGTTCGGAAACGCGCGCGTGCGTCTGGAGCCCGCGCACCAGGAGGCGTACGCCCGCGTGACCAAGGCCGAGGTGGCCTACCCGAAGATCCTGGAGGCTTACGACTCCGTCGCGGCCTGGCTGCATGCCCTCGGCAAGCGCATGACGATGTCCCCGCGGGAGGTCTACTTCGCCGAGTGGTCCGACCTGGGCGAGGACGACCCAGCGTGCGACGTGGCGTTCCCGTTCGAGTGAAGCGGTCTCAGGTGCGGTGGGCGGCGGTCTGCGGGCCGCCGCCTTCAGCCCTCGTCGAGCGTGCGCGGCACCTCGAAGTAGCCCTCGCGCGAGGCCGGGGCCACGGCCAACGCCGCGGCCTGTCCCAGGCTGGGACGCGGCACGTCTGGCCTCGCCGAGCTGGGTGCGTCGGCCGCCGGAGCCTCGGTCTCGGATGCCATCTCGCCGAGCTGCGCGACGAACGCGAGCACGGTGCTCAGGTCGGCCTTCACGCTCTCGCGCTCGTCGGCTGGCACCTCGATCCGCGCGAGGTGCTCCAAGTGCGCGAGTGTCTCGTCGTCGATGCTGGTGGTGGGCTCGTCAGGCGCCATGAGGGATGCTACCGCGGGCCCCGTCTCAGTAGAGGAGCCCGCCGAGCCAGTAGAAGAGTGGTGCCAGCAGGAGGGCGGGCAGAAGCGATGCGACCCGCAGCCGTTTGATCTCCAGCAGGCCGAGACCAAGGGCGACGATCATCAGGCCGCCCACCCCGTTGACGAGCAGCACACGCGGGTCCGTCGCCGGGTCGGGTACCAGGTGCGCGAGCAGCCCGGCCGCGACAGAAAGACCGCCCTGATAGACGACGATGACGATGACGGAAGCGAGCACCCCGAAGCCGAACGTCGTGGCGAGGGCCATGGCGGCGAAGCCGTCGAGCGTCGACTTGAGCACCAGGAACTGCGCCTCGCCGGTCAGACCGTTCTGTATACTACCGAGCAGGGTCAGGGGGCCAACGCAGAACAGGAGCGAGGCGGCGACGAAGCCTTCCGTGAAGCGGCCCTGCCCGCCAAGCGACCGCTTCAGGCGCTCGCCGAGACGGTCGAGGCCTTCCTCGATCCGCCATGCCTCACCCAGCGCGCCGCCGACGGCGAGGGCCAGCAGACCCACGACGAGGCCCGGTGGCGAGTCGACGCGACCCAGGTCGAGCGCGTTGAGGATGCCGATCAGTAGCGTTACGAGCCCGATCGACTGCATGACGACGAGCGTGATCCGCTCTGGCAGGCGGCCACGGAGGAGCAGGCCGATCCCACCGCCAAGGAGGACGGTCGCCACGTTCAGCCACGTCCCCCATGTCTGCTCGAGGAGGCCCAAGCGTTAGCCTTCCTCGGTCGTCGGGCCGTCCGCGGCGCCGGTAACGTCTTCGTTCGTGCCCTCGCCGCCGCGTCCGGACCGCAGCACCAGAACGGTGACGACGACGCCCGCCAGCAGCGGGACGCCGACGAGCCAGATCAGCCACGAGCCCAGGGAGGCCGGCCCCGTGGCCGTGGGCGGGAGCACGAACGGCACGAAGTCGACCGGGTCGCCGTCGAAGATCAGCTCGACGTTGGCGATGGCCTCTTCCTGCCTGTACGTCCTGTCGCGGATCGACAGCGTGTAGCTACCCGGCTCTGGCACTTCGATCGTGGTCTCGTAGACCCCTGGGGAGGTCTCTTCCAGGCGGTCGGTGGTCAGGAGCGGCTCGCTCCGCGGTTCGTCGCCCTCGGTGGCCGGAGACCCGCGCCGCAGCTCGAGGAAGACGACTGCGTCCTCCACCTCGGTCAGCGAGGTGTCCAGCAGCGTGAGAACCGCGGCGCCCGTCTCGCCCGGGATCGGCGGGTCGGGGTCGAAGCGCACCTCGCCGATGACGAGCATGGGGTGAGCGAGCGTCACGGACGCCGCCAGGACGAGAGTCAGGGTCAGTGCGCGTCTCATCACGGCTCGTCTCCCGTTGCTCCACCGCCGACTCCGAGGGCAGCCGCCAGTTCTGGCCTCCGCCACAGGAACTCGCGCGGCGTCAGGCCGCTCTCGTGTATCGCCCGCGCCGTCTCACGCCCGACGTAGCGGTAGTGCCACGGCTCGTAGACGTAGCAGGTGACGTCGCGCGAGCCCCTGGGGTAGCTCATGACGAAGCCGAAACTGTGCGCGTTCTGGGCTACCCATGCGCCCTCTTCGGTGAGGGCCCAGTCCTCGAGGTCCCAGGCCGGCGGGCCATGCAGCGAGCGCAGGTCGATGGCGGTGCCCAGCTGATGTTCGGAGTGCCCGGGTCGCGCGGAGCTGGCCAGTGCAGCGTCGTAGCCGTCGCGCTCCACCCAGTAGGCGAAGGTGCTCTCCTGGTACGCGTAGCTGCGGTAGGCCGACTGCACGGCCAGGCGCACACCCGCTAGTTCCGCCTCAGTCAGCATGGCCCTCAGGTCCGCGATGACGACCGCGCGCACCTGCAGCTCGCCGCCGCCGTCGTACGAGCCGGGGAAGGCAGACGAGACGGGCACGAGGTCGGACGGCACGTAGTCCGGTGGGAGCGCGAAGATCGTGTCGAGGACCGTGTACGAGAAGTCGTCGTAGGCGGTAAGTGGCGCACGCCGGTCCTCGATCGTGCAGGCCGGGGGCGCTTCGGCCGCGGCGAAGGAGGCAGCGCAGAGGACTAGCAACGCCAGGAGCGCGAGGAGACGAACACGGCCGTGCGGCACGATCAGCAGGTTAACACCGGCGGCGGGCCGCCGGGAGCCGTCCTCCGCCCGCCGCCTCGAACGCCGAGCCGTCGCGTCAGAACGAGGGTCCCAGGATGGTGCCACGCATCTCCATTGGCTGGGCGAGGATGACGAGCTGCAAGGCGAGGAACGCAAGCACGTAGATGAACATGGGCCACATGGCGAGCACGCCGCGCCGGCCGAACTCGCGCAGACCGATGCGCGCCGACGTGTAGAGCGCCAGGACGCTGGCGGCCGCGGTGATCACGGCCTGGATGCCGAAGAGGTAGCGGCTCGGCACCACCTGGGCGAGGCGCCAGTTGGGGTCGACCGCGAAGCCCCTGAACTCGAAGAAGTGCTGGAAGACAGGGACGATCGACAGGGCGCCGGTGAGGAAGTGGAAAGTGTAGTGGGCGGCCCAGAAACCAACGCCGAGGGCCAAGACAACGTATCCCCACCGCTCGAGCGCCTTCCTGACGTTGACCTTGACGCCCCCCAACGCGTCCGCGGCCGTCGTGGCGAGAACGGTGAGCCCCAGGCCAGCCAGCGTGACGCCGCCGTACAGGAACAGCAGCAGGGTGGCCTCGTTGCGGGTGCCGAGGAGGTCGGCGAGGCTCTCGGCGGCGTCGAAGAATGGCGGGATCATCGCCAGCGCGTTCATGATCCCGAAGAAGGTGAGCAGCACGCCCATCATCACGGCCGCGAGGCGCCCGCGCCGGGCCCAAGGGTCGTGGTGCAGCTCGCGCCCGGGTGCCCTGACGGTCAGGGCCACGTTGTCGTACGGGCAGGCGCGGACGCAGTTGAGGCACAGCGTGCAGTCCATGTTCGAAGTGATCGTCGGCACGAAGAGGTCGGTCTCGCAGCCGGGGAAGAAGCCGTCTCCGTTCGGCGAGATGACCTCCGAGCCGGGGACGAAGCCGGCCGTCGCCCCGGCAAGCGGGAGCTCCAGGCCGGCGGGCTCGCTGGCCGCCGTGTAGCGGCCGTGCAGGCACGGCTTGTGGACGCACGCCCGGCAGACGTCGGGGTCGACGGCCGTGATCTGTGTGGGTGAGGCGCTGGCCAGGGCGAAGTTGAAGTTGCCGAGTGGGCAGACGTAGCGGCAGAAGGTGCCGGCAGGGAACAGCACGTCGACGGCCAGTGCGGCCCCGAAGTAGCCGATCGCGAGCCAGGCCGTCAGCCACGGGCTGGCCCACAGGTCGAAGATCTCGTAGCTGAGGAAGAAGGCAAGCAGCAGGCCGATGACCAGCCACTTGTTGCGCAGGGCCCGTGGCCACGTGAGCTTCCTGGGCAGCAGGCGCTCGAGGCGCCGCGAGAGACCGCGGGTGAGCATGAGCGGGCATGCCGCGCAGAACGCGTTGCCGACGACCGCGATACCGAGCACCAGCAGCCCGCGGTAGTGCAGCCAGACGGCGGTCGTCGCGACGTTGCGTGGCGCCACCTGACGCCCCGTGAGCCCATCGACGATCACGAACAGCGCGAGCAAGAGCAGAGGGAGCTGGAGTGCAAGCCGGGCGTAGCGCCAGCGGGCGAAGCGCCTGACGCCCGGCAGGGACAACAGGTCGAATCCGCGCGGTTGGTCTACGAACTGTCGCTGCTCCTCGCGAGCAGGCGGCACCGCCGCCCCTACGACCCGGGTGCTCATCTGGCGACGTTGACGAACGCCTCGGCAGATGCCTCGCGGCCGTCCTCCGTCGTCACCTCCGCGTCAACGATCCAGTCGCCCGCCATCGAGAAGGCGAACCCGCCTGCTACGTAGACCCCAGGTTCGACCTCTACGGCGTCCGCCAGCACGGGTGCCATGCCGGCATGTGTCATGTTCCCCACGACCTTCACCGTGGCGCCCGTCTCGGGTTCTCCGCCAGTACGCACGCCAACTGTCACGGCCGCGGGACCGGTGGTCGCCCCGTCAACTTCGATTGTCACCGCTAGGCCAGATGCGGCAGCGGAGGCGCTGCCGGCGTTCGAGCCTGCCGATCCGTCACCCCCCGGCCGACATGCGGCGAGCACCAGCAGCAAGGTGGCGAGGCAGGAGATAAGGACGAGCCTGGGTAACGCGTCACGGGTCATGCCGAGGCGATGCTACCAACGCGGCCCGGCCGCGGCCGTTCCAGGGGACGCGCGTTCATAGCCTCCCGATCTCTTCGAGGAACCCGAGAACGCCGCTCGCGAGCGCAGAGACGAGGACGTCCGGGTCGTCGAGCAGTCGACTATCTGCCCCGTTCGAGAGGTACCCGAGCTCCACCAGCAACCCGGGGGTCCTGGGGTGCACGGCATGCCGGTACCGACGGTTGTTGAAGGCGTAGTAGCGGAACATGTTGCCCGTCACGTTGCGGTCGTCGTCGGTGAGCCGTGTCGACGAGAGTACGGCCCTGTCGACCATGAGCTTGAGAAGCAGCTCTGCCGGGTTGCGGGCTGGGATGAAGTGGGCCGATTTGTAGCCGTTCCTGTCCTCATCCGGGTTGGCATCGACGTGGATCGAAAGGAACACGTCGGCCCTGTAGCGCGGCGGCACGGTGGCGGGCAGTACGTCCACGACCATCCCTGCCTCTTCGAGCCGTTCCGATAGCTTCAGGGCGATCTCGAGGTTGACGTCCACCTCGTCCACACCGTCCCAGTGTGCGCCGGTGCTCACGCGCAGCGCCTCGAGCTCGTCCGGCTGGTCGGTGGCGTCCAGGTGTCCCACCTGCAGCCCTACGCGCACGGGGCCGCGCCAGCGGTTGGCGACGTCCCGCACGGCCTGCCAGCGGTAGAGCCTCACTTCGTCGCCGAAGACGAGCCGCATGGGCCCGGGGACGCCGTGCGCAACGACGTAGTCCCGCGCGGCGAACGCGACTGCGAGCGCCATCCAGAGGGAGAGGGAGAAGAGGAGAGCGGCGCCAAGCACCCGGCGCATGCGGCGCCTGCCGCGATCCCCCTCTGTCACGTTCCCTCGGTCACATGCGCTCGCCGGTGAGCCAGAACACCACGTGCTCGTTGACGTTCTCGATGTGGTCCCCGAGCCGTTCGAGGTAACGAGCCACCTCGAGCAGCCGGTTCGCCCTTCCTATCGCCGCTGGCGACTCCATCATGTACGTGAGCAGCTCCCGCTGGATCTGCTCGTAGAGGTCGTCGACCTCGTGGTCCAGGGCATGCGCCTCCCTGGCGGCCTGGGCGTCGGCCTCGGCGTAGGCCCTCATCGTGGCGTCCAGCATCTCGATGAGGACCTCGAAGCAGCGCCTGAGGTCGAGGTAGCGCTTCAGCGGCGGCTCCTTGGCGAGCTCCAACGATGCGCTAGCCACGTGCTCCGCGTAATCACCGGCGCGCTCGATGTCGTGCAGCGCCATGTAGCTGCCGCCCAGGAACCGCAGGTCCTTGGCAGCCGGTTGCCGCCTGGCGATCACGGTCAGGATGCGCATCTCGAGCTCTGCCTGAACGCGGTCGATCTCGGCGTCGCCTGCGATGCACCTCTCCGCGGCCGCGGCGTCCTGCTCGAGGAGCGCCAGCTTGGCGAGCTCCGTCGCCTCGCGCACGAGCCCCAACATGCGCAGGACGTCACCTGCCACCTTGGCCATGTCGTCGGTCAGCGGGCTTCTGTCCACGCCGGGCATGATAGCCATGTGCGCGGGGTCGGGTCGGTGGGAGTCAGGTCAGCGGCTGAACTCGTCGGGCAACAGGCGCGGCTCGAGCCGCTGCCTCCTGGTGGTCTTCGGCGGATGCAGCGGTTCCGGCAGCATGGAGCTGTCCAGCGCCAGAGTGCTGACCGTGATGTCCCGCCTGCCGGAGCGCTCCCCGAACACGTCGATCTCCTCGAGGGGACTCGCGTACGACGGCACTAGGGAACCCGTGGTCACGAGGGGAGCGCTCTCCCGTTCCTTCGTGGGCGCCGGCGGGTAGATGCGACTGCCCGGGAAGACCTTGGCGTACGTGCCGGGACCGAAGAGGAAGAGGAGCACCACGCACACCGCGAGACCGGGCACCATCGCTGCGTGCTCGGCGTAGACGACGGCGAAGGTCACCTGTTCGTTGGCCCTTGCGCTCAGCGCGATGCCGGCGGTGCCCCAGGCGAGCAGGTACGCCAGCGTAGCGTTGAGGGGTCCGGCGATCCGGGTCTGCCTTGGTGATGGGTAGATCGCTAGCCAGCCCAGCACCATCAGCTCCAGTGCCAGGACCACCTCCGGCCACCCGGGCAGCGATGCGCTGGCGGCGAAGCCGGCGAACAACGAGCCGACCACCGCACCGGTTATGGGGCCGTAGGCGAGTGCCACCACGTAGAGAGGCAGCCGGTGCAGGCCGGCGGTCGCAGCGGCCACGGGCTCGGGCAGCAGCGGCGCCAGGTAGACCTCGAGGACCTTGAGCAGACACGCGATCGCGACCGCGCCCAGGACGCGCAGGAGCGTCCGAGGGCGTGCCAGGGCCCTGAAGTCGCGCCGTGCGAGCCCGCTCGACAGCGACACGACTGCCAGCAGCAGGGCGGCGGCCGTCGAGTAGAGGAGGACCGGGTCGCCGGAAGCCTGGTCCCAGAGCAGAGCTAGGTCTGCCGCCATGGCCGAGAATCTAGCACCCGACTAACGGTCGTCGAGGGAAGGACCGAACGGCCCCGTGTGCCATGAGGCTGTAAGGGCCATGCGGGCCACGGTGCGGTGCGCCGCTCGGGAGCCCTCCGTGGGGCCCAGCAACGCCCCCATGCCGCCCTCGAGCACCAAGTACGCCCGGTGTGCGGCTGCCGCCGCTCGGGGCAGGTGGCGCTCCGTGATGAGGTAGCCGCCCCGCCTGCCTTCGACGTGGAACGCCGGATGCGTGGGAGTCGAGGTACCGCCGAGGTGCGTCACGTCGGTGTCGACGAGAAGGGAGGTGTAGCCGAGCTCGCGCGCCCTCAGGCTCAGGTCGATGTCCTCGTTGGTGAAGCGGAAGGTCTGGTCATGGCCGCCGGTGGCAACGTACGCCTCCCGCGTGACGACGACCAGGCAGCCGGCCAACCAGGCGACTTTCGCGGCACCGGACGCGCTCTTCCTCGCCCTCGCGTAGGCCAGGCGGTACGGAACGCCCAGGTCTTGGGGGCGACCGCTGGCGTCCCGCGGAATCGGGCCGGCGAGGCCCGTACCGGGATGAGCACGAAGGGCGATGACGAGATCGGCGAAGGTCCGCGGCTCCACCAACACGTCGTCGTTCATCATCGTCAGCAGGTCGACGCCGTCCAGCATGGCGAAGCCGGCGTTCACCGCGTGGGCGTAAGACCTGTTGGGGACGCGAACGATCTCTGTGTCCTCCGGCCAACCAGCCTCCGGTGACGGGGTTCCGGTGCCGGTGGCGACGAGGATCACGCGAGCTCCGGGGGCAGAGGCCCGCAGCCGCAGCATGGCGTCGTTGAGCACCTCGGTCGGGGCGGCGTGGTTGACGACGACGACACCTAGCCGATCGAAGCTCTCCTCGTCCCGTGCCTGTGTCACGGCGGCAAGCATGCCATGTGGACGACGTGCCTGGTCGGTCATGGGGATAGCATGCGTCTCGTGACTGAGGAACCTGTCCGCATCGGTGTCGCCCTGGGCGGCGGCAGCGCACGCGGTTATGCGCATTTCGGCGCGCTCGCCTGCCTCGAGCGCCACGGCCTCGCTCCCCACGTGATCGTCGGCACCAGCTTCGGGGCGGTCGTCGGCGCCCTCTACGCCTCCGGCGATCCCATTGACCAACTGGTGGAGCGTGCGAGCGCCACGCGCAGACGCGACGTCTTCCCACACGTTGCGGACTTCGGGTTGCACCACGCGGCGCTGTTCCGTGGCAGGAGGCTCGAGGAGTACTTCGACCGGCTGGTCGAGGGCAGGACGTTCGAGGACTTGGATCGCGAGCTGATCGTCGTCACGACGGACGTTGACACGGGCGAGCGCGTCCTGCTGAGGGAGGGACGGCTGGCTCCCGCCCTGCGAGCCAGCGCATCGTTGCCTGGCGTGTTCGCTCCCGTCCACGTGGGGGGCAGGCGGCTGATAGACGGCGGCATAGGTTCGCCCGTACCGCTCGATACGCTGATGGACATAGGCGTAGACGTCGCTGTCGGCATCGGTGCCGGCATGCAGGCACAGGACTCGCGCTCCATCCGGTTCGCCAGGCGCGCTCTCGGAAGCCGTCTAGTCGGTCGGCTGCACACGAGCGCGTTGCGCAGACGGCCAAGGCACGCCATCGGCAGGCTGGGTCACGCGCTTGCCCTCGCGGCGGGTAGCTGGATGGCCGAGGATATCCAGGACGCACATGACGCAGGCGTCGACAAGACCGACCCCGGTGGCCACGTCGGCCGCTTCGAGGTGCACACCCGGCCGCCCATACACTGGCTCAACTTCCACCGGGCCAAGGAGGCGATCGCCGCCGGCGACGCCGCGCTAAGCGCGCTGGTGCCGCGGCTCCGCAGGGCGTGCGCGGTCGCGGGGTCCCGTGGCATGTCGCCCGTCCTGGTCCCGGTCGCCGGCGACTGATCCTCCCCGCCCCTCGACGAGCTGGCATGGTCGTGCCGGTACACGTGGGCCCCGGCGTCAGGCCCGCTTGCCCAGGATGCGCTTCCCGAAGAGGCTCGCCGTCAGCTCGACCAGCGTCGCTGCCGTGCGGTTCGCTACGTCGAGAATCGGGTTGACCTCGACGAGGTCCAGGCTGCCGACCTTCCCGCTCTCAGCCAGGAGCTCCATGAGCAGGTGGGCTTCCCTATAGGTGAGGCCGCCGGGCACCGGAGTTCCGACCCCGGGCGCGACGGTGGGGTCCAAGACATCGGCGTCGAATGACACGTGCAGGCGATCACGGTGAGCGAGGTGATCGAGCGCCTCGACGGCCACCGCCGCGACGCCACGCTTGTCGAGGTCGGTCATCGTGTACGCGGTGATGCCGAGGTCCGCTATCGCCCGCGCCTCGGGCGGGTCCACGCTACGCAGCCCGATGTAGACCAGGTCCTCCGGAGCCAGGTGAGGTTGACCCTCCCACAGAGAGGTGAACCGCTCGTCCCCCAAGCCGAGGAGGTGCGCGACCGGCATGCCGTGCACGTTGCCGCTGGGTGACGTCTCGGGCGTGTTCAGGTCGGCGTGCGCGTCTATCCACAGCAGGCCTATAGGCCTGCCCGCGGCCGACCCCGGCACCGTGCCCATGCTCACGGAGTGATCTCCGCCGAGCGACACGGCGAGTGAGCCGGGCGGCCGTGAGGCCAGGGCTTGCGCCGCGGCACGGCAGGCGGCGGCTATGACGTCCGCGTAGAGTGGGTTCCCTGTGCCGCCCGGTCCCTGAGCGAACGACTCCGGAACCGGCACCTCGGTGTTGCCCATGTCCGTGACCCGAAAGCCCAGCGACTCGAGCGTAGTCTCCAACTGGGCCAGCCGCAGCGCGCTTGGGCCCATGTCCACCCCACGCCGGCCAGCTCCGAGGTCCATGGGCACGCCCAGGACGCGAACTTCGCGCATGTTCCCCCTTCCGGTCTCGGGAGCTCGGGAGGGCTAGTGATAGACTCCCGCGCGTGACCATGGACAGTATCGCCGCCGCGGAGGAACTCCTGCAGCGCGGAGCCGATCAGATCGTTCCCGAAGGTGGCCTGCGCGAGAAGCTCGAGCTCGCGCAGCGCGAGGGGCGTCAGCTGAGGGCGAAGTTGGGCGTAGACCCGTCGTCTGCCGACCTCCACATCGGACACGCCGTGGTGCTCAGGAAGCTCAGGCAGTTCCAGGACCTGGGCCACAAGGTCGTCCTCATCATCGGCGACTTCACCGCGATGATAGGGGACCCGTCCGGCCGCTCGAAGACCCGGCCGGTACTCACTTTCGAGCAGACGCGCGCCAACGGTCAGACCTACGTCGATCAGGCGATGGCCATCCTCGATCCCGATCCCGACGGGTTCGAGCTGCGCTTCAACTCCGAGTGGCTCGGTGAGCTGAAGTTCGCCGATCTCATCAAGCTGGCCTCCCATTACACGGTCGCCAGGATGCTCGAGCGCGACGACTTCACCAAACGCTTCGAGGGCGGCGTGCCCATCCAGGTTCACGAGTTCCTGTACCCACTGGCTCAGGCTTACGACTCAGTCGCCGTGAGGGCGGACGTGGAGCTGGGCGGGACCGACCAACTCTTCAACCTGCTCGTCGGTCGCGATATCCAGAGGGCGTACGGGCAGGAGCCGCAGCTGGTGCTGACCACCCCGCTGCTCGTCGGTCTGGACGGCGTCGAGAAGATGTCCAAGTCGCTCGGCAACTACATCGGCCTACACGACGAGCCCGACGCCATGTTCAAGAAGGCCATGAGGGTGCCGGACGCGGCGTTCGAGCAGTACGTCGAGCTGGCGACGGGCCTCGACATGGAGAGGATGCGCCAGCTGGCCAGCGACGACCCCGTTGCGGCGCACCGGGTCTTCGCCCGCGAGCTGGTGCGCACCTACCACGGTGAGGACGTGATCGCCCGCGCCGAGGAACGTTACGACGAGGTCGCACGGGGCCACATCCCAGACCAGATGCCAGAAGTCGTCGTTCCGGAGGCGGAGTTCCAGGACGGCAATGCCGGGCTCCTGCGGCTCGCGACGCTTGCGGGGCTGACCTCGTCGAACGGCGAGGCGCGGAGGCTGGTGCAGAACCGCGGGCTACGGCTAGATGGTGAGGTCGTCGAGGACCCCCAGTTGAGGCTGGACCTGGCTGAGCCCGCCGTCCTGCAGAAGGGTCGCGACACGTTCGTGCGCCTCAGGCGCGGTTGAACGAGGGTGGCTGCGCTGGCCACCCCCGCTCGCTCTTCGATCTCCCGCCTCGCGCCGGCGGTCGCTACGTCAGTCCGTTGGCGCCGGCACCGGGACGGGCCCCCGCACCATCGCTGCCTCCGAGCGCTGCTCCCTTGCCTCGAGCGACGCCAGGAAGCGCCACACGAACAACAAGGTGGCGAGGAGTAGCCCCGGGTAGCCCACGGCAGCCGCCACATACGGCAGCGTTGGGTCACCGGACTGCACGCGCGCCAGGTTGAAGCTGAGCAGCCCCCCCGTTATCACGAAGCCGAAGACCCACATCGAGAGCAGCCAGAT
>DASRWD010000048.1:0-14822 GCA_035654755.1 Trueperaceae bacterium | reverse complement strand
CGCACGCCGGTCGGCCCCGCCGAGGAGGCGTTCGGGGTGCTGCTGGACGGCGGCGTGGGCGCCCTGATCGTTTGGGAGCCGACGTGGTGGGCGCTCAGCCGGGAGCGGCCGGAGCTCGCGGAGCTCCACGTCGTCGAGGCGTCGGTGGTGAGCGAGCCCTGGATCGGCGTCGGAGGCATCACGTTGGCCGACCGCGAGTTCGTGCGCTCGCAGGTCGATCAGGCGATCGAGGCGTTGACCTCAGACGGGACGATCGCCGAGATCCTGGAGCGCTACGGAACCCCTGCCAGGCCCGTGCGCTGAGGCCCCTCCAAGCTGACCGACCACCGGCCAGCGCGGGAGAGACGGGTCTTCCTGCTCCTCGGCCCGGACGTGTACCGTGAGGCGGATGGACATCCGGCTGCCCGAGGTCACGCTGCAGCAGCTTCTCCTGCGGCTCGCCGCCACCCTCCTGACGTTGGCGGTTTCCGGCTTCGTCACCACTTGGGCTGTTCGCAGGGCAGGCGACCCGGGACCCGCGCACGATGGTCGACTCACGCTGAGCCCCTTCGCTCACCTCGACCTCGCGGCTGGCCTGGCGGGCCTCTTCTTCCGTGTGACGTGGCTGCGCCCCCTCGAGGCTGACCCCCGGATGTTCAGGTCACCGGTGCGAGGGACGGCCACGGTCGTCGCGCTCTCGACCCTGTCCTTGGTGGTGTTGGCGCTCGCGGCGCTGTTCGGTAGGACGATGGTCGTTCAGGCGTTAGGTGCCAGGGCAGCCTTGACGCCGGTCCAGGTCCTGACTGCCACGTACGAGGTGGCGATCGGCACTGCGCTAATCAACCTGCTACCGCTGCCGCCCTTGCTCGGTGGGCTCTGGTGGGGGGCGATCGGGGCGGAGGCAGGCCGGCTGGCCGCCCGCCAGAGCGTGCGGGTCATCGGGACCTGCGTGGTCGCGGCCCTCCTGCTCACCGGGCTCGCAGAACAGCTGCTCGCGTTGGTGAGACGCTCTTTGATGCAGCTGGCCGGCTTCTGAGGCCAGGCAGCCGCACCCAACCCGCTGCGTAGCGTACCAGCAGGAACAACGTCCAGACGGCCATGGCAGCGAGCAGCCATGGCCGCCACCCCGGTTCCACGGCCCAGGTCACCTGTTTCGTGGGGCGCCAGGTAGACGTTCCGTCGAGCCGCCGACCGCCTGTGACCGATAGCAGGCCTTCGATCCCAGGCTCCTCATGGGCGGGCGCGGCCAACGAAGCGGGGTAGTCGTGGACGACCAGGACCTCCTCGCTAGCCAGAGCCTCGTCGTCGGGTGAGTACGCTCTCACGGACCAGTGCCCCGTCCCTATCGGCAGCAGTCCTGTGTACCGGCCGGGCGTCGTCTCACGCAAGGGCGCCACGACCGCCCCCTGCGCACCTCCCCTCGGGTCGCCGGCTTCCGACGAAGGCACCGCCACGGCGAAGAGCGTCAGGCCCGTGATCAGCTCGCCGGACGCCGACGTAGCCAGGACGTCCACGCGCAGGTCGTCGCCGGCGTGCTCCGTTGACAGGCGCAAGCCTGTCTCATGTGTCGCTTGCACGACCCACCGCAGCCATTGACTCCACCAGTCGGCGAAGTCAGGTGACTGACTCCAGGCGTTGCTCCAGGGACCTATAGCCTGGGAGGCGTAGGCGAGCACCCGACCGGCGCCGTAGCGCCAGGCGGCCAGGACCGGCCTGTCCTCCCCGGCCTGCAGGAGCACGGTCGCGTCTGCCTTGGGGGTCGTCTCGACGAGTCCGGTGAGAGGAGGGAAGACGTCGGGCAGCGCCTCCATGAGGCCTGCGTCGACACCGGTCCGCACTGGTGTGACCGGTTCGCGGATGACCGGGTCTCCCGAGAGAAGCATCGCCTCCTGAGCCAGGATGCCGGGGAGAGCGCGGAAGTCGGTCGTCGTGTGCGCCGTGCCGCCACCGAGCCTGGCGATCGTGCGGACCCTTTCCACGTCTGAACCGACGCCGATCGCGATGGCGCTCACGGTCGCGTCGAGCTCCACCAGCCGCGCCACGGCTGCCTCAACGTCCCCTGGCTGAGACAGGCCGTCGGTCATGACCACCACGTGCTTGGAGGCGGCGTCGGAACCCGCCAGATGCTCGGCGGCCTCGACTAGGCCCGGGTAGACGGCGGTGCCACCGCCGGGCACCAGAGACCTGAGCGCGCCGGCGATGGTCTCGGTGTCAGCGGAGTCCGTGAAGGGGAGTAGGGTGCGAGCCTGCTCGTCGAACACGACGACCGCGATCTCGCTGCCGCGGCCCAGCAGATCGGTCGCCGCGAGCGTCGCCTCCTTGGCGATGTCCAGCCGCGTGACCCCGTCTACGAGTTGCTGCATGGAACCTGACCGGTCGAGGACGAACACCATGGCTACGGCTGGCGCGTCCCTAGAGATCTTCGACGACAGCGGTGACAGCGTGTCGAGAGGTGTCTCGAGGTAACCGCCGGGTCCGAAGCTGTTCTCGCCGCCCAACAACACGAGGCCGCCGCCACGCTCCCGCACCCATCGCTCCAGGGCCTCCTGTTGCGTACGGGTCAGATCGATAGCGGGCACGTCCATGAGCACGATGGCATCTACGCCAGCGAAGCCCATCGGATCGATGCTCATCGTGTGCGGCTGCTGCACGACGGTCACGTAACCGTGGAGCTCGAGCGCGTCCGCCAGCGCCTGCGCCCGCTCGAGGTCTCGGGCGAACAGTCTCACCAGCGGTCCCTCACGTACGTGAAGCACCCGCGTCAAGCGGTCGTTCTCGTGGAGCTCATCACCGCTGACCTGGACCACGAGCTCGACGAGCCTCTCACCAGCGGCGTCCAGGTCCACGGTGGCTGTGATAGTGTTCCACCCTGCGGTCAGTTCGACGGCGCTCTCGCTCACCACCTCTCCGTCGAGGTGGAACCTGATGACTCCGTCCGCGCTCACGCTCGAGTGCACGACCCCCACCAGTCGGGCGGCGTCACCGACGAAGCGTTCGGACGAGAAGAAGAGGGCGCTGGCGGCTGCATCGACCTCCGGGCGCGGCGGTGCCGCCGGCACCGTGCTGACGGTCACGCGCCGGTCGAGGAGGGCGGGGGTGGCGGACAGTAGGTTCCCTCGGGTCGCGGCGAGAGGGGTGGCGAACAACAGGTCGAGTGGCGCGGCGGGGTCCGTGGAGGCGATGGCCCGCTCGACGGCCTGCTGGAGGTCCACCGCCCGGGAGGCGTCCGTCGCGGCCACGCGCACAAGCCTTCTCTCGTTCTGATCGACCAAGGACGGCGGCAGCTCCACCTGCCCCTCACTACTGATCAGTGCCACCGTCCCCGCGAGGCGTGGAAGGGGCAGTGGAGCGGAGACCAGGGCGGCTAAGGCCACGGCGAGAGTAAGGACGTGAAGCCCCGCCGTCAGCCGCTGCCGGCGCCCAGCATCGCCAGGTGCACGCAAGCTGGCGGCCCGCCAGAAGCCCTCGGTTCCCCGTCCGGCGATCAAGCCTTCGAACACGACGAGCGCCAGCGCGACCAGGACTAGCGCGCTCGTGACGCCGCGCCATGGCAACCCCTGCCATCCGGTGTCCATGGGGTCCTCGGGGAGCCCCATCAAGCGGTCCTCCAGGGAAGAGGCGACCCGAGCGAAGGGAGGGTTGACCGCGACGACGAACGACCCACCGTTGGACGTGGTGATCGTCCATGCGCCGGCGCGGTCAGGGACCCAAGCCTCGTCAGCCCGCGGCGGTACCACTGCCGCTTGGGTCGACCAGAACGACGACCAGCGACCTCCGGAAGGCTCCAAGGCGGTGAAGCCACCAGCGACGTCCGTCCACGGCAGCACACAAGGCTCGCCTACGCTGCAGGCCTCTACGCGGCTGCGTCGTGGCACCAGCCAGTCCACGGCGTCGACCATGAGGCTGACGAACTCGTCACTGGCGACGAACGAGGCGTCGGCGGGGTCGAAGCCGACGACGAGCTCTCGCGAGTTGTGGCTAGAACGAACGGCGACCAGTGGACCTGCCTCGCCTTGCACGATGACCTGGCCTTCTTCTGGCGGCAACCAGTGGGCCGAGTAGGCGCCCATGAGTCCCCAGGCCGTTCCCTTGGCCAGAGGGTGCGAGGCGTCCCAGGCGACGACCTGGTTAGGGGCCGCTCCGGTCCCTGTCGGGGGGGCACCTTGCGCGGACCAGCCTAGCCAGACGACGGATTGCGGCCTCCAGGAGAGTTGCTCGAACGGGTCGAAAGAGTTCTCTACGACGACGAGGTCTGGTCGGAGGGAGCCCAGGGCTCCCTCGACCACTGTGACGTCGAACCTGTCCATCGCCCGAAGGACGCGCGCCGTGGGGCTGGCCTCTCCCAGGGACGTGACGACGACCGCGCTAGGACGCGGCGGGTGCGCGCGTAGTACCAACCGAGCCGTATCATCGGCCGCCAGTGCGTCGTCCGTTCGCACACCGACCTCGAGGAGTCCGGGTCCGGGGAGGTCCAAGTCGGCCTGGTAGCGAGCGCGTCGCGCGAGGTTCAGCCGCACCTCCGCCTCCCCGTATGGCAGCGAGGCGCTGCCGCCCTCCGGGGTGAACCTCACGTGGAACGTGACCGCTTGCGGAGCGAGATCGGGGTCGCCGGTCACGGCGGCCTCGGCCGCGATGCGCCACCGTTCCGGTCGCCCAGCATCGGCTTCGACCGCGACGGAGACCAACCCCACGTTCAGCGCCGGCGTGGCCAGCTGAAGGTAGGCGGGCTCGACGGAGTGGAGCACGCCTCCGAGAGCCTCCGCCGCGGTGGCAATGTCGCTGGCCACGACAGTGACGAGTTCGTTGCCGGACAGGTACTTCTCCAAGGTACCTGCGGCGGCGCGCCAGTCCGGCGGCGCGTCGATGTGAGACGTCCGCTCGAGTGCACGTCGGACGGCGGCGATGGAGTCGAGCTCCAAGGCCACGGCCTGTGTGCGGTCAGCCACGCGCCAGACGCTGTAGACCTGCCCGTCGCCACGCGGTCGCGTCGCCAACCAGCGCTTCCAGCCCGAGGAGTACGCCGTCTCGCCGTCGGCGCTCGTGACGGCCCCGGCCAGGACGCCTGCCTCGATGATGAGCACGTGGTGCTGCCCGCCCGCGGGCCCGAGCCGCGGCTCGGCCAGCGCCACGGAAGCTACGACCACGGTCGCGACCTGGAGCCATAGTGCCAAGGAGCTACGCACCGGCCTGAGACGCGGCCGCGGATCCGTCTGCTCCATCACCAGGCTCCACAACGCGGTCGCTGGCACTCGCAGCGGCCGGTGGCGCCGCATGTGCAGGTACACCACCAACGGAACGAGCGCGAGGAGTCCCAGGTAGGCAGGGTACGCCAGCGTCATCGCACGATCCCCGCATCAGTGAGACTGCGCGTGAAGACGGTGCCGAGGTCGGTCGCTGTCGTGACCGTGACCAAGCGCCCTCCGACCTTGAGGACTTGTCTGCGGATGTCGTCGGCTGACTTCGCGAAGAGCGTGGAGTAGAGCTCGAACGCCGATGGACCGAGTTCTACCTCGAGCTCGGCACCCGTCTCGCTGTCGACCATTCGTACCGGCCCAGTGCCGTAGAAGGTAGGGTCAACTTCCTCCGGCGCGAGTACCCTCACCACCACGAGCGTCTGCCTGGCGTCGGATGCCACGTCGCAGAGCTCGTCGACACCGGACGACCACAGGTCGCTGAGCAGGATCAGCAAGCCGTTAGGCGGTAGGACGGCGGCGGCTGCTGAGAAGGAACGGACCAGGTCCACGGTCCCTCCCGGCTCGAGCCGTAGCAGCCAAGATTCCAGCTCTTCCTGGCGGCCTGCCCCGCTCAGTCGGGGGTACCAGCGAACCTCACCGCCCGTGAGCGCCCCGCACCTCACCGTGTCCGATCCCGACAACGCGCTGAACGCGAGACCGGCAGCGATGGCTGCCGCGTGGCGCAGCTTGCTCGGTTCCCCGAACCCCATGGACGCGCTCGTGTCCAGCAGGACCGTGACGGCCAGCCGTTCGTGGACGTTGTACTGGCGGATCACGTGCTCGCCGAGCCGGGCGTACACGTGCGGGTCGAGTCTGCGCAGGTCGTCCCCGTAGGCGTACGGTCTGAAGTCCTCGAACTCGATGCCCTCGCCCTTGTTGCGCGAGCGACGCTCGCCCACACCGCCGCTGGCCAACGCTCCGCCGGCGAGGAGCCGGGTGCGCCGCAGCCTTTGCCTGAGCTCGGGAGGCAGGAGGCTCATAGCAGGGGTGCAGGCTCGCGCCTCACGGGATCGCCGCTCGAGCCTGAGCGTCGAACAGCTCGAGGAGCATCTCCTCTACGCTGAGACCCTCGGCAGCGCCGCGGTAGTTGAGCTGGAGCCTGTGGCGCAGCGCTGGGGCCACCGCGAACCTCACGTCGTCCAGACTCACGTTGAATCGCCCATCGAGGAGCGCCCTCGCTTTCGCAGCGAGCACGACCGCCTGAGCGCCCCGCGGGCTGATCCCGAACCGGACGTACTCGCGCACGGCAGCCGGGTTGGCAGGCTCTGATGGCAGCGTCGATCGCACGAAGCGCGCGATCGCTCGGCGGACGTGGCTGGCGATAGGGACCTCCCTGACGCGCTGCTGGAAGCGCAGGATGTCCTGCGGCGTGATCGTCTGCTTGCCTGTGGTGGTCTCGGCACCGGTCGTCTGGTCGAGGATCGTCTCGAGCATGGACTCGCTGGGGTAGTCGACGACGATCTTGAAGAAGAACCTATCGATCTGCGCCTCCGGCAGCGCGTACGTGCCGTCCATCTCGAACGGGTTCTGGGTGGCGAGGACGAAGAAGGGCTCCTTCATGTGGTGCTCGGTCCCTGCCACGGTCACGGTGTGCTCCTGCATGGCCTCGAGCAGCGCTGCCTGGGTCTTAGGGGTGGCGCGGTTGATCTCGTCGGCGAGCACGAGCTGAGCGAACAGGGGGCCCGGCTGGAAGCGCGTGGTGGCCTTCCCGTCCTCGTAGACCAACGCCATGGTGCCGGTGACGTCGGCGGGCATCAGGTCGGGAGTGAACTGGATCCGTGAGTACTCGAGACCCGTGACGTTAGCCAGCGTCCTGACCAGGAGGGTCTTGCCCAGGCCAGGCGCGCCCTCGATCAGCGCGTGGCCGCCGCTGATCAGCGCGATAAGGAGTTGCTCGATGGCTTCGTCCTGGCCGACGACGACCGAGGCGATCTCCCGTTTGGTTGCGGCGAGGAGCCCGAGGTCGGACTCCAGGGTCGCGACGTCTTCCGTTGTGGGCCTATGTTCGTCCACGTCTAGTTCTCCGCTCCCGTCGGCATCAACCTCTTGCCGTCCGTCATCTCTCGACCGTGCGTTGGGAGGGCAGGAAGTAGGCCGCGGCCACGTGACGGTACTCGTAGGGAAGATGGCTCGCGCTGACGCTTGGCAGCGGCGTGGGTTGCCAGTCGCCCACCACGACCACCCCGTCCTGCGGCGTTATCGGGTCGGCAGCGTCCGGGGCGACCTCCAGGTTGACGCGCCTCCCGTCCTCCGATTCGTCGTCCTGCACCGCCACGGCCTCGGACTCGCCCGGCCGTGCGACCGACGCGGCGTCGCCGAAGAGCTCTTGGCTACCCCGACCGGCCAGTTCGCTGGCTCCCGCAGACGCGTCCTCTGAGGCGCCGATGATGGCCGCGGCGCCCACCTCCTGGGTCCGCTCGGCCGCTGCTTGCCGAGCGAGCTCCTGCAGGCGCTCCCGCGAAGCGTAGTTGCCGTCGACAGGTCCCGTGGCGCGGTTTGTCGAGCCCGCGCCTTCTGCTGAAGGTTCCCCTGGCGGCGAACCCACGATCGGCCTATCCGTCAACCCGGGCCCCCGTGGCTCGTCGTCGGCCACGCTCTCGGGGGGCGCCAGCCGGCGTTCGAGAGCCTGCAACGTCTCCGACAGCGACGAAGGGCTCGTGTGCTGGTCGGCTACTCGGTCCGCGGGCCTCAGGCCCGGGGGCAGGCCGTTCGCTGTCATCCGATCGAGGGCCGTCAGAAGTTCGCCGAGCCGCTCGGCGTCGGTCACGACCCCGTCCGGTCGGCTCTCCGCCTCCTGAGCGAGCTCCCGCAGGGCACGTGCGACCGCAGCCAAGTGAGGGTCGGAGCGGTCCTCGGCCGCGCGAGCAGCCAGCTCCGCGAGCGAGCGCACCGACGCCGCGGAGACGCCGACGTCACCGTCGACGACCGCGGGCACCGTTCGTGGCAGCCAGCCGCCAAGCTGCGGCGCGATGACGGCGAGTACCAGGGCCGCCAGGAACACGGCGGAGGGACGGCGAGCAACCCGGATCGGCACGACGGCGTTCACGTCGATCGCGGTCACGCGTGCTGCGACGTCTCGATGGAGCGCGGCCGCCACCACGCTGTTCTGCGGGGCGACCTCGAGCGCCGTGCTGAGCCTCTCCTGCAGTCCGAGTCGCGTCTCTACCAGGCGTGCGAGCCAAGCCAGTGACACGGGGCGGACCAGGCGCCATACGCCCAAGGTCACGGTCAGCGTGGTGAGCACCGCCAAGGCGCCCACGCCCAACGCCGTCGACGTGGGTCGCCCGAGGACCTCGGCGAACGAGAACGCGGAGGCGCCGGCGACCGCGCTCCATGGGGCAGCGCGCACCGCCCTCGCGCGCCACACGCGAGCGCGCACCGCCTGGAGCTTGCGCTCCACCGGGCGGAACGTGGGCGTGGTCATCTCAGTCACGCTCACCTTCCGACGCCACATCGTCTACTCTCATAGAGCAGCACGTCCCGGAATGGCGTGGGATCCCAACAGCCCGTCGATGACGCCTTCTGCGATCAGCAGGTTCAACGCTTCGTCGAGTGCGGATCGCAGGAACGACTCCCTACTGAGCAGGGCGAACCCGAACCGTTGTTCCGGGAGGCGAACCGGGCCCGGGTCGAGCACGGTCAGACCGTTGTCGGTCGGTCCTCCTGCGAGACCGAAGTGCAGCGCCGGTTCCCAGATGAGGATGGCGTCCACGTCCCCGGACTCCAGTCTGTCGAGCAGCAGACGGTTGTTCGGGTAGGGGACACGCCTCAAGCGGCGCTCCACGGGCAAGGACTCGAGGTACTGCGCGAAAGCGATATCCGCCGAGCTCCCGATCCTGGTGCCGACGGACGCGCCGGGAGGAAGGTCGGTGAGAGACCTGACGTTCGGGAGGCGCGTGGCGAAGGCGAAAGACAGAGCGGCGTACGGCCGCGAGACGGTGAGCCACGGCACCTCTCGCGTCTCCGACAGCAGGAACCCGGCCAGCGCGTGGCAGTCGTTGTTCAGGAGCACGAAAAGTTCGGACTGGTTCACTCCGAGCGTGTAATCGAGGACGGGTGGAGCGCGCACCCCTCGGAACTCCACGATCTCGACGTTGAGCAGCAACGCCTGGCCGACCGCTCTCGCCACGTCCATCTCGAAGCCACTGAGGAGGCTCTCGCTGTTCACGCACACTGTGATGGTGTCGCCTGCCGTGCGCCGGAACTGCTCGACGAACTCAGGCTGCACCTGTGGTACGCCCGCCCCAGGTTGGGCCGCGGCGTGCGGGGCCGCCAGGGCTACGAACGCGAGGATGAAGGAGAGCCAGGTCCCGAAGCTCCTCGCAGGTGTGAGATCACGCATCAGATACGGCCTTCTTGGCAAGCGGCAGGTGGGGCGCCGCAGCGCCCCACCTGCGTCTAGGAGTAGTCAGCCTCGCTTCGGGCTCACGGGAGCTTGAAGACGTAGATCATGTTGCCGCCGCTCGGAGCCGTCAGGCCGGCCGCGGCCAGGTACGTGCCCTCGATACCGATACCGCCGCCAGCGCTGACCGCGACGTACTGCACGCCGTCCACCTCGTAGGTCACCGGGTGTCCAGAGACGACGGAGCCGAGGATCGTTTCCCACAGGACCTCGCCGGTAGCGGCGTCGAAGGCACGGAACCGACGGTTCACGTCACCGACGAAGATCAGGCCGCCGCCGGTCGACAGGACGGGCATGAAAGCAGCGGGCTGCTCGTACTTCCACAGCAGTTCGCCTGTGGAGGCCGAGTAGGCCTGCAGGGTGCCGACGTTCTCTTCACCGGGAGCGAGGAAGGGGTCGAGGCTGATGCCGTACAGGTCCTCGGGCACCCACTCGTCCGTCTGCCACTCGGGCTCCATGCAGAGGTTGTGCAGGCTCTGGTAGATGGCGTTCGTGTCCGGGTTGTAGGCGCCGGCCATCCAGTCGCGGCCACCGAGAGCGGTGGGGCAGACCAGCCCGTAGGGCTCGCCGATCGCGTCAGGGATCACGTCCTCGTTGACGACGACCGTGCCGTCCCCCCGGATCTCCGTGATCACGTTCTGGCGCACCGTCGGACGCGCCCACAGGAACTCGCCCGTCTCGCGGTCGAGGCTGTAGATGACACCCGTCTTGCCCGGGATGTTGGTGAGGGTCTTGTAGACCTGGCCAGGGACCACGTTCGGGTTGATCCACGGGACCTCGTCCGGGTTGGGCGCGACCTCGATGTCCATGATCATGCGCTCGAACGGGTGGTCGAAGTCCCAGTTGTCACGAGGCAGGTGCTGGTAGTACCAGACGATCTCGCCCGTGTCGACGTCGATGGCCAGCGTGCTGTTGGAGTAGAGGACGGGGTCGCCGGGCGTTCCGCGGAGCACCTCGGGCGAGGGCGCCGGTACGGAGGTGCCCCAGAACACGAGCCCGAGCTCGGGGTCGTAGGCCCCGACGTTGCCCCAGGCGCCGACGTGGAAGCGCGACTCGAGCGGGAGGTCACCCCAGGTGTCGCCGCCGGCTTCCCCGGGTCGCGCGATCAGGAACGTGCGCCACAGCTCCTCGCCGCTCTCGCTGTCGTGAGCGGTGATGTAGCAGCCACCCGGCAGCGCGGGGTCGCAGGCGCGGCCGCTGATGACCTTGCCGTTGACGATGAGGGGGCCGGCGGTCTGGCCCACCACGCGCGGGTCACCCACGCTGGCTTCCCAGACCAGCTGACCGGTCCGCGCGTCGAGGGCGACGACGTACGCGTCGCTGGAGAGGAAGTAGATCTTGTCCTCGTAGATGGCGACGCTGCGCATCGTGTCACCGAGCGCCGCGATGGTGGTCTGGTCCAGCTGAGGGATCTCGCGACGGTACTCCCAGATCAGGTCACCGGTAGCCGCATCGAGGGCCTGGACGGTGTTCCCGGCCTGGCCCAGGTACATGACCCCGTTGTAGACGATGGGCGTGGACTCGTTCGATCCCGGTTGCATGACGCGGGCCCACGCCAGGGTGAGCTCCCCGACGTTCTCCCTGTTGATCTGGTCGAGCGGGCTATGGCCCCAGCCGTTGTACGTGCGGCGTGAGTGGATCCAGTCGCCGTCGTCAGAGCTTAGCAGGACCTCGTCAGTGACCGGTTGGAAGTTGCTGACCGTTCCCTGAGCGAGGGCGCTGGTGACCAGGGTCAACAGCGCGCACGAGAGGACGAAGCGTAGCCATTGCTTACCCATCCAGGAGCCTCCTCATATCACCACTCATCCGGCTGGCCCGTGCGTGGGGTACGACCCAAGTCAAGGGACATCCGTCCTGTGGTCAGTCGCAGAGTATACCAACCATCACCGGCGCGACCTTCTCACTTCTCGGATGCGGACGGACCGGCGGCAGGGTGTACAGCGAAGCGAGCCGTCGTCAGCAGACCGTGCACTCAGCGATGGGGGCGAGCTCGTACCGCTCGAGGATGGCCGCGAGCGTGCCGTCCGCCCTCATCTGACGTAACGCCGAGCCTAGGGCCCGCTTCAGGGTCAGGTCGCCCTTCCAGAGTCCCAGCGCCAGGGGTTGGCGCGGTAGTCCGGGTACCCATGTAGCGACGCCGTCGACGTCCTCAGCCAACCGCCTGGCCAGCAGCGATTCCGTGACCGCCGCGTCGATCTCGCCGTTCCGGAGCGCCCTCTCCAGCTCGGTGAGGCTCGAGTAGACCTGGACGGACGCGCCCACCGCGCGGAGGTAGCCGCTCAACGCCAGGCGGTCGAGACCGCTCGCGCCAGCGAAGAAGCCCACGCGCGCGCCCGAAAGCGCACGCTCCTCGCCGAGGAAGACGAGCGCCCAACCGGTCTCAAGGTGCGGGTCGGTGGTCTCGAGGAAGGACCGGGTCGTGGTCGATGCCACCACCCCGCCGGCGAGGACCTCGCACTGTGCCCGCGTCACCCGCCAGTTGCGCGGGTTGAAATCGCGGCCTATGGCGCTGTTCTCGTTGAAGCGCACGGTGAGGGCCAAGCGGGACGCGAGCTCCCGCACTAGTTCGATGTCGATGCCCGGTCTGTCCGGGTCGCCGCCGCTGACCAGGGGAGGGTAGGAGACGGGGACGCATACGCGCAATGAGCCGCGCTGCTGAACCTCTCTCAGGGAGGTGTCGGGAGGGAGCCAGCTCGCCAAGAGAAGAAGCACCACCACGACCGCGACGTTCTGGGCGATGGTCCCCGGCCTGGGCAAACGCCTGTTCGTGGTGGGCGCCGGGTCAGTCGCTCGCTCCGTACCGGCCACCTCAGCTCCGCCGGAAGTCGTATAGCGCCCAGGCGAAGAAGACCGCCGCCGCCACGGCCATGACGATGGGGCCCAACCGCGGGTCGAACTGGTTGAAGCCGATGAAGGTACCCCGCAGGGAGTCGACCGCGTACGTGATCGGGTTCCACTCGACGATCGTCACGAGCCAGTCGGGGTAGACCACACGCGTCTGGGCGCGGGTCAGAGCTGGGTCGAGGGGGAACACCGATGCCGAAGTGAAGTAGAGGGGCAGGATCACAGCGTTCGAGAAGACCCCGAACCCCTCGAACGAGCGTAGGCGGTTCGCGATCACCACTCCCACCGACGTCAGGCTGAAGGCCAGGAGGAACATCATCCCGAGTCCCTGCAGCACGCGCGACGGCGTGACGATGACGTCAGCGAACCGTGCCAGCGCCAAGACCAGCGCGCCGTGGATCATGGCCACAGTGGTGCCCCCCAGCACCTTGCCCAGGAGAACGACCCATCGCGGCAGCGGAGAGACCAGCACCTCGCGCAGGAAACCGAACTCCCTGTCCCAGATCACCGAGACGGCCGACTGGACCGAGGTGTACATGATGTTGAGGGCGATCACGGCTGGGAAGATGAACTGAAGGTACGTGTAGGGGACTACGAACCGGACCTCCCCGTAGACCTCACCGCGGAAGTACGGGTTGAGGCCGATGCCGAGGATGATCACCCACAGAAGGGGCCGACTGACACCGCCTACGAACTGACCTCGGTCGCGGAGGGCGCGCTTCAGCTCCCTCAGCCAGATGGCCGACAGCCCGCTCAGGAAGACGCCGACCGGAGGGCGACGGGCGATGCCCGAGCCCTCCGCGGTCGTCTCCTGCGCCTCGGCTCCCACCAGTGTCACCGGGTCAGCGTCGCTCGATCACTATGGTGCGGAGTACGTCCTTGTCGGCCGTGAGTTCGACGGATCCGGAGGGGTAGCCGTGACTCGACATCCAGAACGCCAGGATGTCGACGTAGGTCTGAGTCCTCAGGCTTCCCGGGGCGTTCACCGGCATCCTGGTCGAGAAGAAGTCGTAGAACGAGTCGATGGTACGGCCACCCCAGTTCCGGAAGAAGCCCAGGTTGGTGAGCGCCGGGGCGTGCAGGCCGCCGCGCATCGTTGTGCCGTGGCAGGACGAGCAGTGCTCCCTGTAAGCCTCTGCACCCCGCTCGGCCTGCGCGACGGTGTAGTAGCCGGTCTGGTCGTTGAGTG
This sequence comes from Trueperaceae bacterium, assembly GCA_035654755.1. Classification (GTDB taxonomy): domain Bacteria; phylum Deinococcota; class Deinococci; order Deinococcales; family Trueperaceae; genus DASRWD01. The sequence continues at coordinate 1,174 of DASRWD010000048.1, read as the reverse complement.
CAACCTCGGGCGCACCTACGGGCTCGGAGGCCTCCTGCCCGGTCCTCTCGGCGTGGACCTGCGAGGGGGTGAGGTCGAGCGCCCTGATCTCGGCGATCTCTTCGGGCGTCAGAGGTGCCGCCTCCAGTGCGGACTCGTTGCCCCAGGACGTCGCCACATGGTTGATGACCGCCGCGATCGCCTCGTCGCTGAGGTGCTTCCAAGCGGGCATGCTGCCGTCGTAAGAAGCCCCAGCGACCTCGATGGGACCCGACATCCCGAAGAGCACGATCTTCGCGACCAGCTCCCGCCCGCCTTCCGCGTTCAGGAGCTCGGGCACGTGGTCGGCGAGGGGAGGGAAGAGCCCGGTGGTGCCGGTCCCGGTCGGTCCGTGACAGCCGGAGCAGTTCTGTTGGTATGTGGTCTGGCCGAGCTCCCTCCAGTCGAACCCGGACCGCTCCCCATCAGACTGGGCCGGAGCGACCGCAAGGGCGGCCGTAGCCAGCGTAGCCGCGAAGATCCTGACCTGCCTTCTGCTGAAGAACCTCACTACTCTCGACCTCTCCGTTCGCTGTCGGCTGACATGTGGGTCACGTGTCAGTCCCTCCCTCCGGAACGACGCCTGTTGGGTGTAGGAGCCTCGGAGGCTGGATCCCTTATCGCACGGCCCGTAAGGCCGAGGAAAACGCTCTCGAGAGTGGGACTCTCGACCGTCAAGGAAGCGAGTTGTCTACCGTATGTCCGGATGATCTCGGTTACCTGACCAGTGTCCTCGACCGGCAGGATCAGCGTCCCGTCGACGCGGGATCCTCCCGGGTATCTCGCTAGCAGCGAAGCTGCCGTGCTTTCGTCGTCGGTCGAAGCTCTTACCAGTGTGCGCCCGTGCTCCCGCTTGAGCGTCCCTGGCGTGTCGACCGCGAGGACCTTCCCGTGGTCGATGATACATACGCGGTCGCAGTCGTCTACCTCCTCGATGTAGTGCGTGGTTACAAGCACCGTCAGCTCGTGGCGGCGCTGGACCTCGGCGATGTAGTCCCACATGCGCGCCCGCGTCTGGGCGTCGAGGCCCACCGTGGGCTCGTCGAGCACGAGCACCCGCGCGTCGTGGACGAGCGCCCTCGCGATCTCGAGCCTCCTCTGCATGCCCTTGGAGAGCGTCGAGACCAGCTTGTCGCGCCACGGCCCCAGCTCCACG
>DASRWD010000047.1:0-11219 GCA_035654755.1 Trueperaceae bacterium | reverse complement strand
GAAGGGGCGACTGGCTGGCACAGGCGGTGAACGCGATGACGAGCAGCGCCACACCGGCCACTAGAGCCGCGGTCCTGGTTGCACGGCTCGTCACCAAGCTCTTCACAAGCCTCCTCTTTCTGTTGCCGGCCCCCCGACGCGAGTCCACCTAAGTACGAAGCGACGCCTCGACCTCGTGCCGCCAGTGTATGTGGCGGCGAGTATGAGAGTGGCGGGAGGGGTCTAAGGAGAAACGAGGTGACGAAGGCGAACTCAGCCCAAGAATCCCATATCTTGGCTCACGCGCCTAGCCTCCTCCAGGACCCGGGCCGCCAGCTTCTTCGTACCGGACGCGTCGATGTCACTGACGAGCCCGGCTACCGAGATCGCCGCGGTGACGGCTCCCGATACGTCGCGGACTGGAGCGGCCACGGCGCCGATGCCGAGGGTCACGTCCTCCCGGCTCACGCAGTAGCCGCGTAGCATCGCGTCTTGGCGGGCTGCTCGCAATTGGCCGGCCTCGATGAGCGTGTTGGAGGTGCGTGCCGGGAAGGGCGCGCTCTTTAGGTAAGACTCGAACTCGGCGTCGGTCATGGCGAGCAGCATCACCTGGCCGGCGCCGCCGGCGTAGGCGGGGAGGCGGCCGCCAGGTCGGAGCTCGAGGATGTCCACGTAGCGGCCGGGAATCGCCTCCAGACAGACCGCGTCGTGCCCGTCGCGGGCGCAGAGGAAGGTGGTGAGCCCCGTCTCGTCAGCCAGTCGCTCGAGGCTGGGCAACGCCAGGTCCCTGACGCGCAGGCGGCTCTGGACCTTATGCCCGAGCCTCAGCAGGCGGAGGCCGAGCGTATATCGCCCCTCCTTGTTTGCGTCCACCAAACCTGTCTCCTCGAGCCCGCTCAGCAACCTGAACGCGGTGCTCTTGGACATGCCAAGGCTCTCGGCCACCTCGGTGGGGCCGGCGCCTGATGGTGTGGATTCCAATAGTTCCAGGATCGCGTCGACCTTGACGAGCACGCCAACGCCCGGCGTGTCGACACGCGGCTTCCCGCCACTAGGCGCCCGCCCGCTCACGGAGCCGAGTCTACCGCGGGGCCGGTTGGCCCTCGGACCCGGCCTTCAGCACGAACCGTCGCACGTAGGACGATCCTGCACGCCGTTCGCCATTCGTACGGACGGCCTACGAGCGCGCCCGCACGCCATCCGCCACCGCCCGCGCCACACGCTCCGAGGACAGGCCGTACGCATGCAGCAGGTCGTCGTTGGCGCCCGACTCGCCGAAGCGGTCCTGGATGCCCAGCCGGAGGTGATAGCCGCCCCACGGCCGCTCGCTTAAGGCCTCGGCGACCAGGGAGCCCAGCCCACCGATGACGTTGTGTTCTTCGACCGTGAACACGTGCGTGAACCTCTCGAGGGGCTCCCGAACTGTGGCGTGCGCGATGGGCTTGAGTTGGGGGACATGGAGGACGGCGGCCTCGAGGCCCCATTCGGAGAGCAGATCGGCCGCCTGCAGGCACCGCCCGCTCTGGGAGCCGGTCCCCACCAGAGCAACTTCGGTGCCGGCACGAAGCGTGAGGACCGAGCCCTCGGGCCGCAATACCGCGCCGTTAGTGACCGTGGGGACGGGGTCTCTGGCCACCCTAAGGTACGTGGGAGCAGGGTTGGACAGGCAGAGGTCTAGTGCGGCCTCCAGTTCTTCGTCGTCGGCCGGCGCCAGCACCCGCATGCCGGGCAGGGCGCGGTAGACAGCCAGGTCGTCCACGCTGATGTGCGTCTTACCCGTCTTGCCCGTCAGCAACCCCGCGTAAGCGCCCACTACCACGACAGGAAGCCCGGTCTGAGCGATGCTCACGCGGACCTGATCGAGCATCCTCGAGACCGCGAAGACCGCGAAGGTCACGACGAACGGGACCAGCTTTCCGGTGCTGGCGAGGCCTGCCGCCACGCCAGCCATGTTCTGCTCGGCGATGCCAGCCGCTACGAAGCGGTCGGGGTACGCCTCGAAGACCTTGTCGGTCTTGGTTGAGTTGGCTACGTCGCCGTCCAGGACGACGATTTCTTCGTGACGGCCCATCCTCTCGATGAGGGCCCGAGAGAAGCCGTCACGCACGCGTGGCCTCCCGGTCCTTCAGCTCGGTCATAACCTCGGAGAACTCGTCGGGCGTGGGTACCTTGGAGTGCCACTCGAAGTCGCCCTCGAACCGCTCAACGCCCTTGCCCTTCACCGTTCTAGCGATCACGCAGGTGGGCCGATCGCCGGACGACCCTGCGTTTCGCAGGGCATCGACGAGGAAGTTCACGTCATGACCGTCGCCTGTCACCACGTCCCAGCCGAACGCCTGCCACCGCTCGGCGAGATGCGGCACGGGCTCGTGCGGAGGCTGCTGACGGCCCCACTGGCTAAGACCGTTGGCGTCTACCACGGCGCAGAGGTTGCTCAGGCCGTGTTCGGCAGCGAAGTGGGCCGCCTCCCACACCTGGCCCTCTTGACACTCGCCGTCGCCCACCACAACGAACACGCGGTGGTCCTCACCGGTGAAGCGGCACGAGAGCGCCATGCCTGCTCCCACTGAAAGGCCCTGCCCCAGTGAGCCAGTGGACATGTCCAGGCCGGGGAGCGCGGTCATGTCGGGGTGACCCTGCAGGCGGGACCCGACGCTGTCGAAGGTGAGGAGCTCGTCGACCGGGAAGTATCCCCTCAGCGCCAAGGCGGCGTACAGGGCGACGGCCGAGTGGCCCTTTGAGAGGACTACCCGGTCGCGGGTGGAGGCTGACGGCCGCTGCGGGTCGACTTTCGCCACGCCGAAGTAGATGACCGCGAGGATCTCGGCCACGGAAAGCGGCCCGCCCAAGTGGCCGGCCTTCGCCTCGTATACCGCCTCCACCGAGAGCTGCCGGATGCGGTTGGCGATGTGAGTCAGCTCGGCTACGTCGAGGACCTCGCCGTCCCGATACATGGAACGCTGTGCCGACATACAGCACTGTAGGGATGGTCTCCTGGAATGTCAACTTCAGGCGTGTGAGTCCGGTCTGCCCGCGAAGGACGCGACGCTTGTTCCTTGACAACTCAACGTGTACGCGCCTAACGTGTTGGCATTCGGAATACGGTGCCATTATACGGCACATGCGCACCCGAGCTGGACTCCCCTAGGAGGGTTATGGACGAGAGCGCGAAGTCGAGGGGCCGTCAGGCCACGCTCTACCAGTGGGGTGCCCCGCAGAGCGAGCCGATGGTCGTCACGCGAGGATCGGGCGCGGTCGTCTTCGACGATCAAGGCAACGCTTACGTCGACTGCACCTCCCAGGCGTGGTCCCTGAACGTGGGCTACGGTCACCCGGCAGTCCTCGAGGCAGCGCGGCAGCAGCTGGAGCGCCTCACGCACGTCCGTACTGCGTTCGACACGGAAGCCAAGCTGGAGCTGTCGGCGAAGCTGGCCGAGCTGGTTGGTAAGGGCGAGGACTACCGCGTCCTGTTCACGCTGCACGGCTCCCTCGCGAATGAGGGCGCCATGATGCTCGCCCTCAAGAACCGGTCCGAATCCAAGAACTTCGTGACGTTGTGGGACGGCTACCACGGCCGATCGTTCGCGACCAGGGCGATGAGCTGGCCGCACCCAGAGAACTCGTTCCTGCACTTCACGGGCAACACGGTGAGGGTGCCGCAGGCGTACTGCTACCGCTGCCCCTTCGGCCTCAGCTATCCGGAGTGCGGCATGGCATGCGTGGACTTCGCCGAGCGCGCCATCCGGGCGTCCAGCGACGGCCCGCCAGCCGCGCTGATCATGGAGCCCGTCCAAGGCAACGGCGGGCAGATCGATTTCCCGCTCCCGTACTACCCCGCGATGGCCGAGATGGCCAAGCGCCTTGGCATGCTCCTCATATGGGATGAGATCCAGACCGGTTTCGGGCGCGTTGGCGAGATGTTCGCGAGCGACCTGTACGGCGTCAAGCCCGACATCGTCACGTTCGGGAAGGCTGCCGGGGGTGGGTTCCCGCTGGCGGGAATGGTCGCTCGAGCCGACCTGGGCTACTTCGAGGAGGGTGACTTCTCGCTCACGTTCGGAGCCTTCCCGGTGAGCATCGCCGCTTCGCTGGCGACCATCCGCGTGATCGAGGAGGAAGGGCTCCTCGAGCGCTGCCGCGCAGCCGGCACGAGGATCACCGCGGCCATGAAGCAGCTGAAGAGCAGCTACGAGCTGGTGGGCGACGTGCGCGGTCCCGGGCTGATGATCGGCGTGGAGCTCGTGAAGGACGCGGACAGCAAAGAGCCTGCCATAGCGGCGGCGCAGTGGATCGTGGCCGAGGGGAAACGGCGTGGAGTGCTCCTCGGTGAGGGCAAGTACGGCGGGCGTACGTCGGTCGTGAAGATCAAGCCGCCCATGGTTATCAGCGATGAGCAGGTGGAGCAGGTCATCGACGTGTTCTCGTCCCTCGTTGCCGAGGCCTCCGACCGCTTCCTCGTGCCGAGGCGCGTGTCGGCATGAAAGGCAGAAGGGTCGCCCTCCTCCAGCTCTGGCAGGAAACCAACACGTTCAACCGATTCCCCACTACCGAAGAGCACTTCCTCAATCGCCTCACGGCCTACGGGCAGGAGATGTTCTCCATCCGCAACGTGGAGAGCGAGGTAAGCGGTTTCCTCGAGGTCCTCGAGGAGCACGGAGCGGTGCCCGTGCCGATCGCCAGTGCGGTGGCGCCGCCCGGTGGGCCGGTGGACGTGGGCTTCTACTGTAAGTTCAGGGACGAAGCGACGGTCCGCCTGGAGGCCGTGAAGGACAAGTTGGACGCGGTACTCGTAGCTCTGCACGGCGCGCTCGAGGTGGGCGGTTTCCCGGACGCCCAGGGCGACCTGATGAGGTCGGTAAGGCGCGTCGTCGGCGACCGGATTCCGATCGTCGTGACCTTCGACTTCCATGCCAACATCAGCGACAGGCTGCTCGCCACCTTTGACGGGTCGACCGCTTACCAGACGCACCCGCACGTGGACATAGAGGAAACGGGTAGGCGGGGCGCCAGGCTGCTGGCGCGGTGGTTCGAGGATGCGCAGCCGTGGCATGTGGAACTCGTCCGGGTCCCAGCCCTCCTGGGTCCCCTGAACATCCGCACGGACGAGGGGCCGATGGCGGAGTTGATCGCCGCCGCCCGGGAGGCCGAGAAGCAACCCGGCGTACGCGCCGCCTGCATGTTCATGGGTTTCCCCAACGCGGACACGCCGTACACCTGCGCCACGGCCATGGTCACGGCCACGGACCCAAGCACCGCGCGGAAAGTGGCCGAGGCCTTGGCTTCTGAGATCTGGTCCCGCCGCGACCTCTTCAACCCGCCGCTGCCCAGCGCCGCCGAGCGCATCGCCGAGGTGATGGCGGATCCGGTAGAGGGGCTGACCCTCCTCCAGGAGATGTGCGACGGCGTCTCGCAGGGCGGAGCACAGGACGGGCCAATGGTCCTTGGCGAGATGCTCCGGGTGGGCATGGAAGACGCCGCGTATGGACCCCTGGTGGACCCCGCGGCAGCACAGGCGGCGGTCAGCGTGGGCGTCGGCGGCAGCCTGGAGGTGGAGCTGGGCGGGAAGATCGACGTCGACAACTTCGAGCCGCTACCTGTGAGCGCGACCGTGGTGGCCGTGACCGACGGCGAGTGGATAGGAAAGGGGGCCGTGGGCCGCGGCACGAACTACGACATGGGCACCACGGCTGTTCTGCGCGTTGGCGGTGTCGACGTGGTCGTGACCAGCAACCGCGTCTCAGCCTACGACCCGGAGCTGTTCAGGCACGCAGGCATAGACCCGGCCCGCAAGCGCTACGTGTGCGTGAAGCAGGGGGCGCTGGCCCGGGCGGCGTACGCGCCAATTACTAAGAGGTTCGCGCCTTTCGTTTCGCCCGGCTGGGGGACCGTTGACTACTCGCTGCTGCGCTTCGAGCACCTGATGAGACCCATCTACCCCCTGGACCCGCACGTCAAGTTCGACTCGCCCGCCGGCAGAGAGGCTGCGAAGACCATGTGACCCGCGCTGCTCGGAACTCAAGGTCCCCAGGCTCACGTCTCGCCCCGGAAGGAAGGTAAATGGCAAAACTTCAACGATCAGGAAAGCAGAAGGTATATCTCCTGCTCGCGATCGCCGCCGCCCTAGGCACGGCGTTCTCGACGGCCCAGTCCGTAGGCGGGAACGTGCGAATCGCGGTGAACCAGCGGCCACCGTCCCTGGACTGGCAGTTCACCACGTTGGAATCGGTGCGCCGCGTGGCGATTCACGTGTACGAGAACCTGCTCACCGTGGACGAGGAGGGCCAGGTCATCCCGCAGTTGGCAGAGGACTTCTCGGTAAGCGACGACGGCCTCACTTACACCTTCACCCTACGCCAAGGCGTGCCGTTCCACGACGGCTCGGTCATGACTGCGGAGGACGTGAAGTCCTCGCTGGACCGCTGGCTGGAGCTGGGCGCGAGGCGCGCCGAGCTGGCTGTGGTCGAGGAAGTCGTCGTGGTGGACGACCACACGGTCCAGTTGCGCCTGTCCGCGGCGCTACCCGCGCTGCCCAACGTGCTGGCGTACCCCATGGCGCCGCCCGCGATCATGCCCGCCGCCGTTGCGGAGGGAGCTGCAGGCGGCGAAGTCGAAGTGGTGGGCACAGGTCCGTACAGCCTGGACTCCTGGGTGCCGGACGAGTACGTGCGCCTGGTGCGCTTCGCGGACTACGCGGCCGACGAGCGGTTCGACGGGCCTACCGGCTTCGGCGGCAAACGTACGGCTTACTTCGAGGTGGTCGAGCTAGCCCTCGTCGAGGAGCCCGGTGCGCGAGTTGCGGGTCTTAGGACCGGGGAGCTAGATGGCGCCATCGCAATCTCACCTCCCAACGGACGGGCCCTGGCCAACGAGGCGAGCCTGCGCATGGTCGAGCGCCCTCAGGCCGGCAAGGCCTGGACAATGTTCAACCACGCCAAGTGGCCTAGCAACGACGTTCGGTTCCGCCAGGCCGTACTCGCGGCTCTGGACCTCCAGCGCGTAATGGCCATCGCCGGCGACGGCTCCTTCTCCACCGATTCCGGGCTGATGTTCGCGGGCAACGCCTACTTCTCCACCGTGGGTGAAGACGTGTACAACCAGCCCGACCCCGAGCGCGCCAGGGAGCTCCTGGCCGAGATGGGCTACGCCGGCGAGGAGATCGTCTACGTGGTTCCGTCTGACAGCGCTCCGTCCGTGAAGGCGGGCATCGAGGTAGAGCAGCAATTGGAGGCCGTCGGCATCAACGTGAGGCTCGATCAGTACGACTTCGGCACCGCGCTGGGCGTGCGCGGGGACGAGGATGCCTGGAACCTGTTCCAGTCGAGCCTGGTGGTGGAGCCCACGGCAGACCCGCTGCCGTACGCTTCGTTCTTCGACAGCACGCGCCGCTGGGGCTTCTACGGCGACGAGCAGATGGACGTGTACGCGCGGTCGCTCAATATGCAAGCCACCTTTGAGGAGCGCTTCGCGGCGCTAGAGTCGATGCAGCGCTACATGTGGGAGACCGTTGCGTTCCTGCCGCTTGGAAACTACGGCGAGTACATCGGCTACCAAGCCTCCATCCAGTCCGACCTGGACCTCGGGTTCGCGATCCCGCGCATGTGGAACACTTGGCGGGACTGAGCACTCCAGGCTGAGGTCATGCAGCGGGAGCCGCCGATCTGGATGGCGGCTCCCGCCTACCTGCCCGGGGCCAGTAGCGGTCGCGGCTGACGAGGGGCGATGTTCCGATACGTACTAGCGCGAGCTGTGCAGATGCTCCCCCTGCTCGCCGTCATCAGCTTCTTGAGCTTCGTGCTCATCCACCTAGTCCCCGGGGACCCCGCCGTGATCATGGCGGGTATGCAGGCGCCTGACTCGGTCATCGAGCAGGTTCGGCAGGAGATGGGTCTCGATAGGCCCTTCCACACGCAGGTGCTGGACTGGTACCAGGCCCTAGTCATCCGAGGGGACCTAGGCCGGTCCTACTTCTTCCACGCCCCCGTGACTCAGGCGCTGGCCGAGCGCTTGCCGTTCACCCTCACACTAGCAGCCCTGTCCATGCTAGTCGCCACCATTGTGGGCGTGACCCTCGGCTCCATCGCCGCGTCCGCAGCAGGCACGTTCCTAGACCGCGCGATCCTCGTGATGTCCTTGGTCGGCATTGCGATGCCAGGGTTCTGGGTGGGCCTCGTGATGATGTTCTACTTCGCGGTGGACCTGGGCTGGTTCCCGACTGGCGGCTACACGCCGCCCATCGAGGGCGTGGTGCCGTGGCTAAGAAGCCTGGCACTGCCCGTCTTCTCGCTAGCCCTGCTGGAGTCCGCGCTCATCACGCGCATGACGAGAGCCAGCCTCCTGGACGTGTTGGGTGAGGATTACATCCGCACCGCTCATGCAAAGGGCGTGGGGCACAGGCGAGTGCTCACCAGGCATGGCCTGCGCAATTCGCTCATCCCCATAATCACGATCGTCGGGACGTCGTTCGGCAACATGATAGGCGGCGCCGTGATCATCGAGATGGTGTTCAGCCTGCCGGGCATAGGCAGGCTCGTCACAATGGCCATCCTCAGTCGCGATTACCCGCTCATCCAGGGAACCATGCTGGTCATAGGGATCATCTACGTGGTTGTTAACCTGATCGTTGACGTCCTCTACGTCGCGGTAGACCCGCGTATCTCGTACGCGTGACGGCTCGACTCACCAAGTTCGCGAGGCAGCGCCCTACGGGGCTGGTGGGCATCGTTCTGCTGGTGGGGCTGGTGGTGGCCAGCGTGGGAGCTCCTCTGTGGGGCCTGGCGGACCCGCTGGAGTCCGACTACCTCTCCATGCTCTCGCCCCCCGCGGCCGACCATGTGTTGGGCACCGACCAGTACGGCCGCGATCTATTGACGCGCGTGATCTACGGCGCCAGGCTGTCCCTCGGCATCGGCGCATCCGTGATGACGCTGGCCGCACTCGCCGGGCTGGTGCTGGGGTCGTTGGCAGGGTACTTTTCGCGGCTTGACGGCCCCATCATGCGCGGCCTGGACGTTCTCATGGCCTTCCCCGCTATCCTCCTGGCGATCGCAATCATGGCCATCCTCGGGACCGGCGCACGGAACGGCGTGATCGCCCTGGCGATCGTCTACACGCCACGTTGCGCCCGCATAGTTCGGGCGTCGGTATTGTCCGTGCGTCAGCGCACCTTCGTGGAGGCCGGTCAGGCGCTGGGCGCCGGGGATGCTAGATCGTTGGGAATACACATCCTTCCAAACGCCATCGGCCCGCTGGTCGTGCAGATGATCTTCGTCTTCGCTTACGCCATCTTGGCGGACGCCGGCCTGAGTTTCATCGGCGTGGGCACCCCTCCTCCTACTCCCAGCCTCGGCAACATCCTGGCCGAGGCCCGCGATTACCTGATGGTGGCCCCGTGGTTGATGTGGTGGCCAGGCGCTGCGATCGCTGCCATAGTCCTGGCGCTAAATTTGTGCGGTGACGCGTTGCGCGAGGTAATGGACCCGCGGCAACGGAGCGGGTAAGGCGCCACAGCTTGTTGGACCAAGCTGCCGCCCGGCGACCGGTCGAGGAGGCACGATGATCGTTCATAGATGGCAATCACCCCGGCACTTCGCGTGGCTCGTCTCTTGTGTTGGCGCGCTCTGCGCTAGCAACGCTGTTGCACAGACCGTTGACTACTTCCCCGTTCCAGCCGGCTCTCACCCGCACGACGTCGCCCCGGCCGTGGACGGCGGCGTCTGGTTCACGGCCCAGCGGTCCGGCAACCTGGGCCTCCTCGACCCGGAGACCGGCGAGGTGCAGCTGATCGGCCTAGGCAACGGCTCGCGGCCCCACGGCGTAATCGTGGGGCCCGACGGCGCGGCCTGGGTCACCGACGGCGGGCTGAACGCGATCGTCCGCGTGGACCCCGTGACGCTCGAGGTCTGGACCTACTCGCTGCCCGAAGACCGGCCCAACGCCAACCTGAACACGGCCGCGTTCGACGGCGACGGCGTCCTGTGGTTCACCGGCCAGAACGGCATCTACGGCCGGCTGGACCCGTCAACCGCCGAGATGCAGGTCTTCGACGCCCCGGGCGGCCGAGGACCGTACGGCATCACCGCGACGCCGAGCGGCGACGTCTACTACGCCTCGCTGGCGGGCAGCCACATCGCGCGCGTCGACACAGACACCGGCGAGGCGACGGTCATCGAGCCGCCCACTGCCGGACAAGGCGCACGCCGCGTGTGGTCCGACTCCCAGGGTCGCATCTGGGTGAGCGAGTGGAACGCCGGCGCCGTGAGCGTCTACGACCCACAGGATGGCTCGTGGCAGACCTGGCCGTTGCCGGGTGGCAGGGCTCAGGCCTACTCGGTCTACGTCGATGACCAGGACGTGGTGTGGTTGACCGACTTCGGCTCCAACGCGATCGTCCGCTTCGACCCTCGGACGGAGACGTTCGAGGCGTTCCCCAGCGACAGGTCTGGGGCGGCCGTGCGTCAGATGCTCGGCAGGCCAGGTGAGGCGTGGGGCGCGGAGTCTGGGACCGATCGGTTGGTGCGGATCCGGACGGAGTGAGGGTCGCGTGCCGACGTGCGGGCCGGCGGCGCGACGGGGTGACGCCCGCGTAACGCCTCTGACGCGAGGATGACCCTCGACAGGAGGCAACATGGAACAGTCGAACTCGACTCCCTCGGCGCGCCTCGGCTACACGGCGGCCCCCTCCCGGCACCGCCTCGCGGCTGCCAGCATGATCCTCTCCCTCGCCCTGATGGCCCTGGCGGCGTGCACGTCACCACCCGTCGTGCCGCCACCGGACGACTTCGAAGAGATCGCCGCGACGTTCGACGCCGACACGGATGGCTGGACCTCGGCCGAACCGGACGCCCCCACCTGGCAGGCTCCCGGGTACCTCCAGGTGGTGGACTTCGGCGGAGACTGGCAGTACGCGGTCGCGCCGGCGAAGTTCCTCGGCGACTGGACTGGGGCCAGCTCCGTCAGTTTCGACGTCCTCGCAGACCCCGGCCTCGTCGTCTACCCCGTGCGCGTGATGATCTCGGGCGGCGGCCACGTGCTGTACGTCGAGTTCCCGGTGGGCGACCTCGTTCCCGGCGACTGGGTGACGCTGTCCGCGCCGCTCAAGGCTCCAGGGTGGCGCCACTTCGATGGCGAGAGCTCCGAGGGGCTCGTCGCCACGCAGACGGAGCTGATCGAGACGCTGGCGGACGTGACTGACCTTCGCATACGCCTAGACACGACCGATAAGTCCGGCGGTGACGAGGTCA
>DASRWD010000046.1:0-2633 GCA_035654755.1 Trueperaceae bacterium | reverse complement strand
ACCGGTCTCGCAGGCGACTACCAGGCCATCATCGTCGCCCTCGGCAACCAGCCCGACCCCGAGCTTCGCAAGCCCATCTGGCAGCCCGGCGGCTCGCTCTACTACTGGCACCGTTCGACGCAGCCGGCGGAGCCGGGCGGCACGCCCAACTTCGACGTCATGGCCGACTGGGAGCAGAGGATCTTCGAGATCTTCGACCAGGGCACGACCATGGTCGATCAGGCCGCGCGCGCCGAGCTCTACAAGGAGTGGCAGCGCCTGAACGCCGAGTACGCCCCGGTGATCATGGTCGCCAAGCCGTCGAACATCGCAGCGGTGTGGGACCGCGTCGGCAACTTCGTCTACAGCTTGGGTGTCATCCCCGGGTACAACCCGGTGCCGTTCTACACGGTTGAGTGACCTGCGCTAGACGCTAGTCTTCGGCGAAGATGGAGCCGGGCATGGTGAGGCTACCGCCCCACCGGCCCGGCTCTCGCCGGTATTTGCCGAGCTGACCGAGGCCTGGGAGGCCCCTTGTTCGTCTACGTCGTCAGGCGCATAGCGGTCATGATCCCGACGCTTTTTCTGGTGTCGGTGGTGTGCTTCTTCATCATCCAGCTCGCCCCCGGCTCCTTCACGGACAGGTACCTCGAGGACCCTCGCATGAGCCCCGCTCAGGTGGCTCGCATCAACGAGCAGCTAGGCCTCGACCGTCCTGCCCACGAGCAGTACATCCGCTGGATAGGCGGCATCATCACGCGCGGCGACTTCGGCTTCAGCTTCTTCGCCAACCGTCCCGTGTGGGGCGTGATCAACGAGCGCCTGTGGTGGACCATAGTCGTCGCCGGGATAACGATGGGGTTCGCATGGCTTGTCGCCGTGCCTCTCGGCATCTTCACGGCTCTGCGACGGAACGGAGTCACTGACTTCTTCGCCAGCTTCGTCGGTTACGTCGGCCTCGCGACCCCGGACTTCCTCGTGGCGCTGCTGCTGGTGGCGCTGGTCCTGCAGTCCGGCGGTACGAACGTCGGCGGGCTCTTCAGCCCGCAGTACATAGGCCAGCCGTGGACCTGGCCACGCGTCGTCGACTTCCTCAACCACATGTGGATCCCGGTCCTAGCCATAGGCACCGGCAGCATCGCCGCCGTCATGCGGCAGATGCGAGCGAACCTGCTCGACGTCCTGAGCGCCGACTACGTGCGCACCGCAAGGTCCAAGGGCCTGGAGGAGCGCGTCGTCATCAACCGCCACGCCGTGCGCAACGCGCTCAACCCTCTCGTGTCCCTGGCCGGCCTCAGCCTCCCCGAGCTCATCAACGGCACGATCATCGCCAGCATCGTCCTCAACCTGCCTACGATCGGGCCGCTGCTCTACGACTCTCTGATCAACAAGGACCAGTACGTCGCGATGTCACTTTTGCTTCTCTCGAGCGTGCTCCTCATGGTCGGCAATCTGCTCGCCGACCTGGCGCTGGCGTGGGTGGACCCCAGGATCCGCTATGACTGAGCGCCGTCGCGGTCCGTCGGCGCCCGCGCGCCCCCGTGTCAACGCCGCTGCGTCACGGGGTGCTCGATGCTAGAGCGCCTCCGCCTGGTAAGGGGCAAGCGCGACGCGCGCGTCGGACGCTCGCCGCTGGAGCTCGCGTGGCGGCGCTTCCGGCGGTCCAAGGCCGGCATGGCCGGCGGCACGGTGCTGATAATCCTCTATCTGATCGCGCTCTTCTCGCAGTTCCTGGCGCCTTACTCGATCATCAGGCAGTACCCGAACGTCTATCAGCCACCGCAGCGCCTCCACTTCGTACACGAGGGTAGGCTGGCCTGGCCGTACGTGAGACCCATGGTGCAGGAGCGCGACCCCGTGACGTTCCGCCGGCAATGGGTAGAGGACGAGAGCACGAGGCTGCCGCTCAGGCTCTTCGTGCAGGGCGACCGCTACAAGTTCCTGAACCTGGTGCCCACCGACATGCACCTCTTCGGCGTGGATGGTGGCACCTACTTCGCCTTCGGAACGGACCGTTTCGGCCGCGACCTGTTCTCACGCATGCTGGTCGGCTCGCAGGTCTCGCTCACGGTGGGCATCATCGGCATCATCATCTCGTTCACCGTTGGGATCCTCATCGGTGGGATCTCGGGCTATTACGGCGGGTGGATCGACCAGGTCCTGCAACGCCTCATCGAGGTGCTGCTCTCGTTCCCGCGCCTGCCCATCCTCTTGGCGCTGGCCACGGTCATCCCGTCCTCCTGGCCCTCGACGTGGGTGTACGCGGGGATCGTTGCGGTGTTGGCGTTCATCGGCTGGGCGGGACTGGCCCGAGTAGTGCGCGGTCAGGTGCTGGCCGTCCGCGAGGTGGACTTCGTCTCGGCCGCCAGGGCGCTCGGCTCCAGGGACCTGCCCATCGTCGTCAAGCACGTCGTTCCCAACCTCACGTCGTACCTGATCATCGCCGCGACGCTGGCACTGCCCGGCTACATCCTCGGCGAGAGCACGCTGTCCTTCCTCGGCCTCGGCATCAAGGAGCCGATGACATCGTGGGGGCTACTGCTCAAGGACGCTCAGAGCTTCGAGGCGCTCAGGCTCTACCCATGGCTGCTCGCGCCGGGCGCGCTGATCGTGATCTCGGTGCTGGCCTTCAACTTCGTGGGTGACGCGCTGCG
>DASRWD010000045.1:0-5839 GCA_035654755.1 Trueperaceae bacterium | reverse complement strand
TGCGGGAGTTCGTGTCCTCGATGCGCATGTGCGAGTAGCGGTACCCGCCAGCGTTCGTGCCGGAGGTCTGCCCGAACTGGATGTGGCTCACCGTGTTCGACGTACCGACCGAGCCGCTCCCAGAGGAGTGCTCGCCCCCGGTCATCATGTCACGAATGTAGAGCGTCACCGTCGAGTTCCCGGTGGGCTTGTGAATGTCGATGCAATACTCGCGCCCCATCTCCAGAGGCCCCGACGTGAAGAGCGCCGAGTTGGAGGAGTCGCGCAGCACGACTTGGTTGGACGTGTTGATCGACAGGCCGAACACGCGCCCGGACGGGGCGTTCGAGTTCCACGCCTGGAAGAGCGCCGACGCCCCCGCCGGGGCGGAGCGCTGAACAAGGTGGAAGCGCACCGAGACGGCGCCGAGGGCGGAGGTGTCCCAGGACCAGTAGTGCTGGGTGTTCCCAGACTTGGAGATGACCTCGCCGGTGACGCTCGGCGAGAGGTTCGACGAGTCGAAAGCGGTGTCACCCGACCCCGCCTTGGAACCCAGCGCGCCGTCGGAGACCCCGATCCCGTCCCACTTGCGAACTAGGGCCATGTGCTACTCGTCCTTCTTGCGCAGGACAATGGGCGGGGGACCGCCTGTGAAGAACGGCGCGTCGGGGAAGTCTCCCGGGAGGTCCGTCTCATCCTCGTTCGCTTCAAGCACCCACACGGCGGCGGCGTACTTGAACTGCTCCGCGAGGTCCGAGGTCTCGACGTAGTCGCCGGGGGGCTGGGCGGGGCTGACCCAAACGCCGCCGTCGGAGCCGAGGCCCGCCGTGTTGTCGGGGTCCTCGGAGATGAGTCCGTCGACCTCGACCTTGTCGTCGAGGGCGCCCTGGAGGCCCGTCACGTCGGCGATGGCGTGCGTGTGCGAAGAGGCAGCCTTGCCCGCCAGACCATCGTCCACGTACTTCTTGCGCGCGGCCTGGTTGTCCGTCGACGGCGAAGAGTTCGGCAGGACGGGGATCGTCGAGAAGGTCTTGGTGCCAGCGACCGTCTGATTGCCGCTCAACTTCACGACGGCACTATCGGCCGCCTTGGCGTTGAGGAGGTCGTCAGTCTCGCCCTCGGTGTAGTAGCGGTCGTCGTGCGTGTGGGCCGACGGAGGGAAGGTGGAGGGCTTGTCTGTGACGTCGTCCCACTCGGGGGCGTAGTCGTCGGCCAGGGCACCCACGGCGGCAGCGTCGAGAACGACGACGCCCGCTGCGCCGTTCACGGAGACGACGGCGCCCTTGATCTCGTCGAGGCTGGTCCACTGGTCGACGCCGTTGCCGACCTTGAAGGTCTCGGTCGTGACGTCGAAGCCAGGCTCGCCCGCAGCGAGAACAGGGTTAGCGTCGCCCCACTCTGCGGTGGTCCCGCGACGCACTCGGATCTGTGCCACTAGGGGGTACCTCCATCAATGTCGCCCGCGCCTGTGATATACGGCGTCCCGCCGTCAAGGTCACCCGCACCGCCGGACCCGCCAGAGGGGATGGCCCACGAGCCATCGCCGCGAAGGAAAGTCTCGGAGGACGCCGCCCCCGAGGCCTGAATACGCTCCACCCCGATCGGAGTGTTGGCAGCGTTCCACGCAGACGTCTCGGCCTGCGAGGCGCTGATCTTGGCCGCCTGTGCGGTGCTCGCGTACCCCTCGGCCGCCTCGGCGTGGCCGTAGGCGATCTGAGCGGACTCGCGGGCCTGGGCCGCCACTCCGGCATTGATGTTCTGCGCGGTGAGCGCGGCCGCCTGAGCGGCCGACGCGAGCCCTGTGGCACTGTCTGCCTTGGCTTCGATCTCGTCGAGGGCCTGGTTGACAAGCCCGCCCCAGACGTCAATGTCACCACCGGGCGTGGGGCGAGTACCCATCTAGGAGTTCCCTCCGAAAGGCCCGTCCCCGTAAGGGCCGGAGCCGTACGTGTTGGCTGGTGTGAGCCAGTCCCCGTACCCGGCATCCGTCAGGGCCGCCGCCTCAACGGCTCCCACGACGTAGCGGTGTCCGCCCACGTAGACGCGCTCGGCGCTGTCGTAGTCGGTGCGAGGATCTGGGTTTTGCAGTAGACGGTAGAGACCGTCCTGCTTGATGAGGGTCAACCCCTGCTTCGTGCTCAGTCGAGCGAACAGGCGGTTGGGGTGCCCGCGACGGGGCATCGGGACCCGCCTCTCACGACGAGTCGGCGGAGTGAACCAGAAGTGTGCCATGCGTCCCTCCGCAGGGAGCGATGGAGCGAGGGGGCCGGGTAGAGACCCGACCCCCTCTGACCATCACTAGGAGTTGTCGCCCTCGAGGCTGGACGAGGAGACGACGCGACGCAGCGCCTTCGGCTCGTACACCTTGAAGTCGCCGTCGAAGAGCCAGCCGACCGTGTGGAACCGGCGCAACTTGTCGATCTGAGGACCGATGACGACGTTGACGTCTTGGATGATGTGCTTCGCGAGCGCACCACGACCGATGAAGTACGAGTTGTACACCTCGGCGTCGCCCGCACCGTCGTCGCTGTGGCGAACCAGCGAGTTCTCGACGAAGCGAACACCCTCGAACTTGCCGACCTCGCCGTTCCAGATGCGACTCTGGTCGGCGCCGTAGGCGTTCGGGATGTACCAACCCGCAGGGTCGGTGTCCTCACGCAGGTCGAGGATGACGTGCGGGTGAACGAGACCCGCGTAGGCGTCCGCGTACCACGTCGGCACGGAGTCCGTGCGGAGGCGGGTGACGGTGCGCCGGATGATCGAGTCCGTGAGGACATCGGCAGGGGTGAGCGCGTTGACCGGGCCGCCGTCGACCGTGGTCGCCGTAGTGCCCGCGATCATCGCGTTCTGGACGAGAGCGTCCACGACGCGGTTGGCCTGGTCGGCCAGGTACCGCACCGAGTAGGCGTCGACCGGGGCGAAGGTTCGCGAGTCCAACTTGCGGGTGCGAACGACCGCCGCGCCGAACTCGTCAGGCGTGAGCGTGACGGGGGTCGGCTTGGGCAACTTGTGCGCGTCGACGTCGGACTCTTCGTCGAGCGGCGTGAGGGCCGCCTCGACGTCAGCGTCGGTCGCCCACTCGAACTTCTCCATCGTGATGGAGGAGCCACGAGACATGGGGCGCTCGGGGGTGACGTCCACGAAGTCGCGGGCCGTCGGGAGTTCACGCAGGGCCGTCTTGACGGCGAGATCCCAGACGTCCTGAACGAGTTCAGTCGCGATACCGGGCTGCGTGGTGATGGAGGTGTACACGTCGGACACTTCCACACCTGCCTTTCAGGGGGATTAGTTTGCGAGGTACCCCTGCGCCCTCAGCGTGTCGAACAGGGCATCAGAGCCCTGACCGGCAACGACCTTGAGGTCAGCAAGAGTCTTGTCAGACCCGACTGCCTTCGCACCCGTGGTACCTGCGCCCTGAGCCCGCTGGACACGCTTGATCGCATCCACCTGCTCGTCGGCCACCTGGGTACCACTTTCCCCGTCGTCCTCGTCCTCGTCGTCCGCGTTGGCGGAGTCGGGCTGGGCGGGACGGACGCCAAACACGTCACCCTCTTCCTCGAGCCACTTGAGGACACTGTCCTTCGTGGCGTCGAGATCTTCGGGGATGTACTTGGCGACCTTCTCACTGACGCCTGCGTCCTTGAGCGCGTTGGCGATCGTCTCGCTTCGCGTGCTCTCGACCTTCGTCTCGAGTCCCTTGATGACCTTGTCCTTCTCTTGAAGTTGCTTGCGCAGTTGCTTCACGAGGGGGGTCTCGTCGTTCTCGTCGACACTGGCGTCGTGCGGGTCGGTGTACGGCATATCGTGTTGTCTCCCTAGCGGTATTCGCGAACCTCATCGTTCCCCCAGGGGAAGGGGCCGATGGCTTTCACTACCAGACTTGTCACGCTCGCTGGGGGCTGGCCGATCCCGCGAGGAGTGGACCGTTGGGGAGTCGAACCCCGTACCGTCGCAGTCCCTCGTGGGGCTGTAGCGACGGGCGTACCTTGTACGGCCCTGGTGCCTTCATCAGAAGGACACCCTGATGGGTACTTGAGGCCCCCAGAACTGGGTGTATCATGCCCCACCTACTGACACCCTGGCTACACCTGACCAGCCTTTCGGGTGCTCAGCGACTGCGTTGCGGCGCCCGAAGAGCCGCCGAACTGGGCCCTTTCCTGGGACGCCAGGCGCTTGCGCGTCCGGCGCGCACCGGAGTCACCGAAGAACACTTCGTCGACGGCCTCGTCCTGGTCGTAGTCGCCGCCGTAAACCTGCGACAGGCGCCCGACGGTCTCGCCCAGGTGGGCCGCCGTACCGAACCCCTGCTGGGCAGTGCCCCGATCCACGCCCATGTCGGCGAGGCGCTCCGAGAGCGCCTGCTCCGAGTCGAGCCCGGCCGACCGTGCCGCACTAGTGATCTGGGCCGCGCGCCACTGGCGCTCGAGGATCGGCACCGCGCGCTCACGGTCGAGCATGTACGCGACAATATCGCCATCCGAGTAGAACTCGCGGAACGACGCGAGGGCCGTCTCATCGAGCGAGTTCAGGGCCTCGCTCGCAACGCGCACTCGCCCTTGAATCTCCGTGGGCGAGACGTCGTTGGCGATCCACGCCTCGAAGTCGGAGGGCTCGTCATAGAAGCCGTACGGCAGCCCGGCTGTGGACATGATCTCGCGGTAGGACCGCTCGACCGAGAGGTACTCGGCGGGGCTCAGAACGGGGAGGCCGTTCTTCCGGCGCTGCTCGTTGGCAGCGAACCGGGTCTTGTACTCGTCGGTATCTTGGATGCGGAGGTTGATCTCCGCCTCACTGAGGCCGTCTTGGAACATCCCCAGCAGGGCCGGAGCCAGGCTCTCCAGCCCGTACTGCTTGAGCAGGGCGAGGATCGCCTGGTAGGCGTTCTCTTGCGCTGCGCTCAGCCCGCCACCACCCCCGCCACCGCCGCCTGGCGGGGCCGACGTGTTCGGGTTGCCGATGACCGGAGCGTTGGGCCCACCAGAGGTCAGGGGGGACGGCCCCGAAGGGGCGCCCGGGTTACGAGAGAGGACCATCTAGCCCACCAACCCCCAGTCAGACAGCAGGCGCTGTGTGCCTGCCATGAGCGAGTCGCGAGCGTTCCGCGTCTTGAGCCAGCGCGGGTCGCGGCGGACCTCACGCTCGAAGTCGTACAGCGTGGTCAGGGTCGGCTTGCCGTCCTTGCCCACCGGGCCGGACAGGGCCCGACGAACCTGGGCGTCGTCGAGGCCGATCGCGTCCGGGTCCGTCTCGAGCAGAGCGCCCATCGTCTGACGGTACGGGTCGGCGATCTCCGCCACCGTCTCGCCGTCTCGGATGCGGTCTGCGAGGTTCGGGAACGCCGAAGCGGCGGTCTCCATGAGGTCACGCTTGGCGTCCTCGATGGTCCGCTTGCCAGCGACTGCCCTCTGCACGGCACCTTGGATCGTCTTGTTGGAGATCTTCACGCCCATGCTCCGCGCGTATTCGCGCAGGTCAGACTCCCATTGCCCGGCCTGGCCGAGGAGGCGGCCGTCGCTGTACTTGACGTACTCGGCCATCTGGCGGCGGATCTGGTTGTCGTCCCACCCCAGCATGTACGCCTGCTCGGCCATCTTCTTGATGGTCGCGCCACCCACGACGGCGCCGAGTTCAGTAGCCATCATGGACAGTCGCGTGCGCACCTGCGCCACGTTCGCCTTGAAGGTAGCCGGGTCGGCTTCCTTCTGAACGGCGCCGTTGCGGTACGCCTCGCCGTTCTGCTGGTACCACTTCGTCGACCGGAGTTCAGCCTGGAACTTCTCCGCAGTCCAGCCCTTGCCCACGGCTCGCTTGAAGAGTCGCTTGAGTTCGGGGTCGCTGTTCAGGATCGCAGCGATCCACC
>DASRWD010000044.1:0-19244 GCA_035654755.1 Trueperaceae bacterium | reverse complement strand
GAGCAACGTGCCGGTGGACTACACCGAGAGGAAGAACGTCTGGCGGGTCAAGGGCGGCGCGCCGGGCGCCGTGCACTACACGCAGCAGAAGACCGTGTTCGTCGACCCGGCGCGCGACGACGCCGCCGCCGAGGGCGCCGTCACGCCTGGCCGGCAGACCTGAACAGCCGCATACGCTCCGCGACGACCGCCCGCATCTCATCGCGCGCCGGCCCCAGGATCTTCCTCGGGTCGAACTCCGCGGGTTCGGCTCCCAGGGTCTCGCGCACGCTCGTCGTGAAAGCGAGGCGCAGGTCGGTATCCGTGTTCACCTTCGAGATGCCGTGCCCTACGGCCTCCTGGACATCGTCCGGGTGTATGCCAACGGCACCTTCTAACTGGCCGCCGCCGCTCACGAAGCGCTCGACGAGGCTAGCCGGCACTCCTGACGCCCCGTGCAGGACCAACGGGGCCGGCACCACCTCGGAGATGGCGCGCAGCCTCTGGTGGTCGATGAAGGGTCGACCTTTGCCCTTGTAGGCGCCGTGCGAGGTGCCTACGGCGACGGCCAGGTAGTCAGCGCCGCTGCGCTCCATGAAGCGTGCCGCCTCCTCGGGCTTGGTGAGGGCGGCGTCCTCGGCGCTGACGTCGACGTGCTCCTCGATGCCGGCGAGCCGTCCGATCTCGGCCTCCACTGTGACCCCGACAGCGTGCGCCGCGGCCACGACCCTGGCGGTCTCGCGCACGTTCGTCTCTTCGTCCTCGTGGGACATGTCGATCATCACCGACGAGAAGCCCCACCGGAGGGCCCTGATGCACGACTCGTATGACGACCCGTGGTCGAGGTGGATCGCCACGGGCACGGTAGCGTCCTGCGCGAGGTACTTGACGATGGCCACCAACGCGTCGCCGCCGAACTTGAGCGCGCCCTCGGAGAGCGAGACGATGACCGGGCTGCGCGTGTCGTGCGCCGCGCCGAGGATCGCCTGGGTTATCTCCATGTCGTTCGTGTTGAAAGCGCCCACGGCGTAACCGTTGGCGCGGGCGGGCGCCATCACGTCGAGTCCGGATACTAGTCCCATCGCGGAAGTCTAGCCGTTGACGTCGCCGCGTCCTGGGACTGGCGGCGCCGCCCTGCCGCTCAGGTAGCCGGCGAGCGCAGCGGCTCCGAGCGCCACGAGAAGGGAGGCTGGCTCGGCCGGGTTGACGACCAGCAGGCCAACGAGCAGGGCGACCGAGGACAGCACGCGCTTGAGGACCCGTCCGCGCGCCCCTTGCTCGTTGGGTCGGAACGACATGGCATGGACGACGAGGAACGTGATGCCAAGGACCACGTATAAGACCCAGCCGGGCACGTTCGACAGTATGTTCACTCAGATGACCTCCCGGATCACGCGCAGCGCCTTGGTCGCCGCGTGACACGCAACGGCGATCGCGTCAGTCAGACGCCAGGCAGACCTGTCACGCTCACCCACGACGTTGCTAACCCCGCGGACCTCCACGAACGCTACGTCCAACGCCAGAGCCGCGCGCGCCGCACCGGCCCCCTCCATAGACTCGACGGCGACGCCGAAGCGGTCCCGGACGTATGTGGCGTGCTCGGTGTCCGCCGTCACGCTGTCCGAGGTCGCGAACTTCAGCGGCGCCAAGCCGGTCCCGGAAGCCGCGGCGTCCAGCGCCGCGCCGCCGAGCGGGATCATGTTGTCGACGTCCTCGCCGGGGATGCCCATCGCGCCAACACCCTGCCAGTTCGGGTGCCGTCCCACGCCCAGGTCAAGGTCGGTCTCGCTGCCCGCAAGTACCGCGTCTCCGAGGCTGATGGACGACCCTGGGTACGCGCCCGCTACGCCGACCTGGAGAACGACCGTAGCGCCGTGCCCGCTTGCCAGCGTGGCGACGGCGGCGGCCGCGTTCGCCTTGCCTACGCCGCTGACGGCGAACAGCGCCGGAAATCCTCCTACAGCGCCCTCGCAGATGACGGGCCATGTGCCGCGTCCGCCCTGCGAAGTGCCGACTAGCGGCTCGATCTCGAACGGTGTGGCGCTCAAGATCGCCAACCTGCCCCGAGGCTCGGTCTTCAAGCCTCGACCGGCAGGTCCAGGAGCGCGTGCACGAACGCTGCCGCGTCGTAGGGCTGCAGGTCGTCCTGACCCTCGCCGACGCCGATGAACTTTATGGGGATCCTCAGCTCACGCGTGATGGGGAGGAGGATGCCGCCCTTGGCCGTGCCGTCGAGCTTGGTGACGATCACGCCCGTCAGGCCGACAGCCTCGTTGAACCGGCGCGCCTGCTCGAGCCCGTTCTGGCCGGTCACGGCGTCGAGCACGAGCCAGACCTCGCGGGGCTCGCCCGGGTCCGCCTTGTCGATGACGCGCTTCACCTTCTTGAGCTCCTCCATGAGGTTGTGTTTCGTGTGCAGCCTGCCCGCCGTGTCCACGATCAGGAGGTCCTTCCCCTGCGCCCTGCGCCGCTGGGCACCGTCGAACGCCACCGCGGCCGGGTCGCTGGCGTCCGGGCCGGTGACCGTAGGCACCCCTAGTCGTTCGCCCCATACGGCGAGCTGGGCGCTTCCTGCCGCACGGAAGGTGTCTCCGGCGGCGAACATCACCGAGCGTCCGTTCGACTGGTAGTAGGCGCCGAGCTTGGCGATCGTGGTGGTCTTCCCGACCCCGTTGACGCCAACGACCATGATCACGTTCCCCTTGGGCTCGACGATCTTCCGGGATACGTCGAGCTGGAAGCCCACCCGGCGGAGCTTCTGGCGCATCGTGTCCGGTTCTAGCTGGTCGAGGAGCGCCTTCTCCAGCGCCTCGCCGAACGTCATGCCGCGCTCCCGCTCGCGCTTGGCGCCCTCTACGACCTCTGCGGCGAGCTTCCCACCGACGTCCGCCGCGATGAGCGCGAACTCGAGCTCGTCCCAGTCCATCTCCCAGTTCGCGGGGCGTGACGGACTTGGTGCTGTCCGCGGCGCCGAGTTGCCGCCCGCGGGAGCTGTGCTGGCGGTCTCACCCGTCGTGGCCTCTGCGATGACGTCGCGTGTGCGCGAAAGGCCCTGCCTCAGGCGGTCGAACCAGCTCATCAGTCGGCCTTGCTCCTGGCGGACGCGACCTGCTTGGGACGTCCATGCTTGGCGGCCTCCTCCTTGCGCTTCGCCTCCTCGGCGGCCTTCTGGGGGTCGTCGTCCGGCAGCCCGGCGTCTATGAACGTAAGCGCGCGACCGATGCGCTCCAGCGAGCGTTGCTTGCCGAGGATGACGATCAGGTCGACGACACCAGGCGAGGACGTCGTGCCCGTGAGGGCCGCTCTCAACGGCATCATCACCTTGCCCATGCCTACCGCCTGGTCCTGCACGTAGTCGCGCAGCATGTCGTCGACCCCGTCGTAGTCGAAGAACTCGAGCATCGAGAGCTCGCGCTCGACGGCCTGCAGATGCGACTGGCCCGCCGCGAGCTGCTTGCGGGCGCCCTCGTCGTACGGGAACTCTTCGGTGAAGAAGTAGGCCGCCTGCTCGGCGATCTCCTGAAGCGTCTCCGCACGGGGCCTGAGCACGTCGACGACGTCGAGGACGTAATCGCGGTCGTCACCGAGGTCGAAGCCCGCCTCCTCGAGGAACGGGATCGCCCTGGCGGCAACGTCCTCGAGAGGCAGGAGCTCCCTGATGTACTTGGCGTTGAAGAACTTGAGCTTCTTGACGTCGAACACGGGCTCGCCCAACGACACCCTGTCGACGTCGAACGCAGCCGTCATCTCTTCCAGGTCGAAGAACTCGCGGCCGTCCGGCATGCTCCAGCCCAGCGTCGCGAGGAAGTTGAGCAGCGCCTCCGGCAGGATCCCCTGCCGGCGGTAAGAGTCGACGGACGTGTCAGACTTCCGCTTGCTCAGCTTGGTCCTGTCAGGGTTCCTCAGCAGCGGCATGTGCACGAACTCCGGGAGTTGCCAACCGAACGCGCGGTAGAGGAGCACGTGGATGGGTGTGCTGGTGATCCACTCCTCGGCGCGCACTACGTGCGACACGCCCATCAGGTGGTCGTCGACGACTACGGCGAGGTGATACGTGGGGTACCCGTCGCTCTTGAGGATCACGGGGTCCCTTATCTCCTCGTTGGCGAAGGTGATCTCGCCCCTCAGCCGGTCCACGACGGTGGTGGTGCCGTCGTCCGGTGTCATGAGCCTCACCACGTGGGCCTCACCAGCCGCCGCACGTCGCTGTTGTTCCTCTGGCGGCAGCGAGCGCCCCCGGCCGTCGTAGCCCAACGGCTTTCCCAGCCGCTTCTGCTCGGTGCGCATCTCGTCAAGTTCTTCGGTGGTCTCGAAAGCCCGGTAGGCGTGGCCGGACTCCAGCAGTTTGTCGACGTGCTCACGGTACGTATCCAAACGCTCACTCTGACGGTAAGGCGCACTGGGGCCGCCCGAGGCGGGGCTCTCGTCCGGGTGCAAACCCAACCACTCGAACATCTCGAGGATGCGGCGTTCCGACTGCTCCTGGTACCGCTGCCTGTCCGTGTCCTCGAGGCGGAAGATGAACCGGCCGCCATGCTTCTTGGCGAGGACGTAGCTGAACAGGCCTACGTAGGCCGTCCCGACGTGCGGATCGCCGGTGGGGGACGGAGCTATGCGGGTCACGACCTCCATCTAGGGACGCCTCCTAAGCCCGACGATCATAGCCCAGTGCCCCCCGACCTCTCCGTCTACCGCGCTCCGCCTGGAGCTCCGAAAGAGGAGGTGACGTGCGACCCCTCAGGCGAAGGCGAGCCAGGCGAGGGTGATGGCCGACACGGCCCACAGGTACGGGGAGAACGCGCGGAACTGACCGCGTCTCAGCACGGCGAACACGATCCGCAGGGCGAAGTAGCCGACGACGAAGGACGACGCTGTCATGGCGATCAGCGGCAGCACTTGGACGCCGGCTTCCCTGACCTCCCGCACCCCCAGCAGCGCCACCCCCAACGACACGACGAGGTAGAGGAGGAACGAGATGCGGGGCGCCAAGTCCTTGTCGGCGCCACGAGCCAGCAGCGCCGCGATGGTGGAGCCGGAGCGCGAGATGCCGGGTATGACGGCAAGGCCCTGGACGATGCCGGCGATAAGCGCGTCGACGAACGTGAGCTTCTCCGGCGTGTCCTTCGGCCCAGAGCGGGGGGCGAACCACAGGATGAACCCGGTGACAGCCAGGGCGATCGCCACGGGGAGAGGCGCGTTGAGCGTCTCGAACACGCCTCTGAGCCCCAACCCGATCGCGGCGGTGGGGACGGATCCGACGAGGACCAGGAGCGCTAACCGCCAGCCCGGCCGAGTGCGCGCCTCACGCGACACGACGCCGGCTGCGAAGCCACCGACCGCCGTGGCTACGTCACGCCACAGGTACACCAGGACGGCGAGCAACGTGCCGGTGTTGGTGGAGATGTCCACCCACAAGGGGAGTGACTCGCCCCATCCCAGGTAGTAGTTGACGAGGACGAGGTGGCCCGAGCTCGAGACCGGCAAGAACTCGGTGAGCCCCTGGACCGCACCGAGGACGAGGGCCTGGAGTGCGTTCACAGGGGCTCAGGTTCGCTTCGCTTGGCCAAGGAGCCGAGCTGTGGTCAGCGCTTGCTGTACTGGGGCGCGCGGCGGGCCTTCTTGAGGCCGTACTTCTTACGCTCCACGATCCGGGCGTCCCGCGAGAGGTGACCGGATTGCTTGAGCGCCACGCGTAGGTTGGGGTCTACCTTCAGCAGGGCCCTGGCTACGCCGAGCTTGATGGCGTCGGCCTGGCCGCTGGGGCCACCGCCCTTGACCGTGATGACGGCGTCGTAGCGGCCCGCGGTGTTCGTGGCCTTCAGAGGCTCCAGGGCCTCGACGCCGGCGAGCATGCCGCGGAAGTAGTCCTGGAACTCGCGTCCGTTGACCGTGATGCGGCCGCTGCCCGGACGGAGGAAGACGCGTGCGATGGCCTCCTTGCGGCGGCCGGTTCCGTAGTACTGATCCATGAGGCTAGAGCTCCCACTTCTTGGGCTGCTGGGCGTCGTGAGGATGGGTCTCACCGGCGTAGACCTTCAGGCGCCGGATGAGCCGCCGGCCCATACGGGTCTTCGGCAGCATGCCCCACACCGCGTGCTCGAGGACGCGCTCGGGGTGCTTCGCGAGCGTCTCGCGCGCCGTCGTCGTCTTGAGCCCGCCCTGATAGCCCGAGTAGCGGGTGTAGACCTTGCTGTCCAGCTTGTCGCCGGTGAACTCGACCTTGTCGGCGTTGATGACGACGACGAAGTCGCCGCCCGGCTGGTGCGGCGAGTACGTGGGCTTGTGCTTGCCCTTCAGGATCGAGGCGATCTGGGTCGCGAGACGGCCCACGCGTTGTCCTTCCGCGTCCACCAGGACCCAGTCGTTCGTGGGCTCGTTCGAGAAGTAAGTCTTCACGTTAGTTCACGTCCTTGGGCTTCGCTTTAGCTCTGGTCGGGGCGGCAAAGCGAAGAAGCCAAACGAGAGTCTAGCATGCTGCTCGGCCACTTCTGCAAGGCTGGGGCTCACCGACTGCTCTGGATGCGACCGCTCAGGCCGGTCGGCGCAGCCCCCGCGGTAGTAGGGACCGGGCCTCACCTCCTTTGGCTCGTGCGAAGCCGAGAGGGAAGCCGCGGTAGGTGACCAAACAGATGCCCTTCGCATCTCCGGCCCGAGCGGCCCCGCCGGCGCGGAAACGTGTCAGGCCGTCCGCATCTTCTTCTAGGTCCAGGGATGCGCCGCGCCATGCGGCTGTCGCCGCCATGGCGAGGGCGTGGGCCGGCTCGAAGACGGTCGTGCCGCCCCGGTCCACGATGTCGCCGAGGTGCAGGCCGGCCCGCATGACGTGCACCCCGGGCAGGGGCGCGAACCGCTCGGGGAGGGCGAGCAGGTGCTTCCCGTAGCGTTCGACGCGCGGGAGGTCGCGCCAGGCGGGCTCCAGGTGGTCGGTCGCGAACTCGCGCCAGGCCTTGAGGTACGAGCTGCCGGCCGAACGACCCGCGGATCCGGCGCGACGCCTGTCGCGGACGGATCGCCCAGGCTGGCCCGCTCCGCCGGACACCGACCTCCCGTGATCTGCCGGTCCCGCGCCCGGGTCCCGGACCAACAGCGCCAAGAAGTGGCCGTCGCCGGGGGAGAGGTGCGGCCAGACGCGTGCGGCGCCCGGCAAGCCGAACCGGCCGGCGTCCGAGGTTCCGGCCAGCCGGATCGGCTCGAGCGCGAGGTCCGGTCGCCGTGCGAGCAGCCAGCTCACGACGTCCTCGTTCTCGCGCGGGTCGAAGGTACACGTGCTGTACACGAGCCTCCCGCCCGGAGCGACCAGCAGCGCGGCCTGCGAGATGAGCCGGCGCTGCAGGTCGGCGTGGCGCTCGACGGCTCCTGGGCTCCACGCATCCCGCGCAGCCGCCGAGCGCCGGAACATGCCCTCGCCAGAGCAGGGAGCGTCGAGGATCACGGCATCGGCTGACGACCCGAGAGCGCCCACCAGCCTCTCGACGGACCCGTTGGTCACCACCGCGCTGGTCACGCCCAGCCGTTCGACGTTGCCGAGCAGTGACCGGGCTCGACCCTCGTCAAGGTCGTTGGCGACGATCAACGCGGAGTCTCCGGTTAGCCCCGCTGCATGGGTCGTCTTGCCGCCTGGAGCGGCGGCCACGTCCACGACGAGCTCGCCCTTTCTGGGCGCCAGGACCTGAGCCACCGCCATCGCCGCAGGGTCCTGCTGGTAGTAGACGCCGGCGTCGTTCAAGGGAGCGGTGGCCACCTCCTGGCTGCTGGCCGAGACGACGCGTCCGGCCGGGCACCACGGCACCGGCGAGGAAGGCCAAGGGAGGTGCTCGGCCAGCGCGTCGGGTTGACCGCGTAGGTGGTTGAGGCGCACGGCCGGCGGCCTGGGCTCGGCGATCGCGTCGAGGAGCGACCCGGCTTCGTCTCCCAGCAGGTCGTGCATGCGGGCAGAGAACGCCCGTGGTAAGGGGGTGGAGTTGGAGGGAGTCGCCGTGACCTTACGCTCGCGGGTCGTTCAGGACGGCTCCGGGCGACCGCCTCGGGCAGGCTCGTCGGCGTCATCCGCATCGCCGAGCGCCTCGGCCCTCGCGACGACCTGAGCGCGCAGATCGGCCCGGTCTGACGTTACGGCGGCGTCCAGCTGCTTGATCTCCTCGATGAACCGGTCGACGGAGTCGAAGTCGCGGTAGACGCTCAGGTACCTGATGTAAGCGACGTCGTCCAGTGCTTTCAGGAACTGCAGGACGCGCTTGCCGATCAGGTCGCTGGTGACCTCGGGCGCCTGCACGTCGTCCTCGAAGCCGTACGCGAACTCCCGGAGCACCTTCTCGGACACCGGCCGCTTGTTGGTGGCGATGCGCAGCTTCTGTAGCAGCTTGTCCGGGTCGAAGGCCTCGTGCCTGCCCGAGCGCTTGCGCACCATGAGCGCCTCGAACTGGGCCCTCTCGTAGGTGGTGAACCGTCTGAGGCAGTTGAGGCACTCGCGCCTTCGCCTTATCGATGCGCCCTCGTCAGAGGGGCGCGAGTTGACGACCTTGGTGTCGTCCGCGGAGCAGTACGGGCAGCGCATCAGCGCTTCTTGAAGACGTCTTCGCCTTCGAACGCGGGAGCACGCCGCTGGTTCGGGTCGTAGCTGCCCTCGCCACCCTCGAAGGGCACGCTCTCGAACCCGCTCCCTTCGAGCCGGCTCAGGTCGCCGTAGAGGTCGACAGCAGGTTCCAGGCCGGCGGTGTAGGCGTCCTCGTTCGGGGGGTCGCCTTCGTCCGCGACCATGTGACGCAACGCAGGCGGGCGGCCGACGAGGCCAAGCTCGTGCGTCCACAGGAGGTCGAACGTCTCGTACTCGTGGGCATCGTCATCCTGGCCCGAGTCGTTGTCTTGCTCGGCTTCCGCTACAGCGCTCGCGCCGGCTGCTTCCGGCCGGTCGCTCACGTCGTCTTCGTCGAGCTCCCAGGGTTGGACGTAGTCGTCCTCCTGCCTCGCGTTCACGTCCAGCGCGGCCCGCACCTCCGGCAGCAGCGCCTCTGCCACGCGTGGCGGTTCCGGGAGGTCCACGACGACGGCCTGGCCGCTCACGCCCGAGGACTCGAGCGAGCCGAAGTACCGGACGGCACGTACGAGCGCCTGGTCGTGACGCGGGTCCGAGCTGAGCCGCGAAGGCACGACGACGTTCGCGCGCGGATAGGTGAAACGCTGCCTGAAGCCTGCGGCCATGCTGGTAAGCGCGCCCTGCACTGCGTGCATCTGTACGGAGTCGACCACGGGCGGCGCCACGATCACCACCCAGCCAACGCTGAGGAGACGGGCGGCGGTCTTGAGCACGAGGAACGAGCTACGCACCGTCTCCGCCATGACCTCGAAGAACTCGGCCTCGGCCATGTTCTCGAACGGTGTCGTGTTCACGTGCTCTGCCAGGTGCACGACCCCGCCGAGCGCGCCGAAGATCTCGAGCACCTTGTGGTAGGTCGTGAGCACGTCCATCTGGGTGGTCATGTCGGCCTGGATCGGGATGGCCTGCCCGCCCAGCTCCTCGACCTCGGCGGCTGTCTTGGAGGCCAGGTCGACGTCGCGGTCCGCGCAGACCACGTGATAGCCGGCTCGCCCGTACGCGAGCGCAACGGCCCTACCGAAGCCCTGGCCCACGTTAGTGACCAGGACCACCCTGGCTCTCTCCATTCGGGTAGGATACGACTTCCTCATCCCTGAGCCGGGCAGCCGCCTGACGTGTGAGCCATCCCGCTTCGCCGTCCGGCGTGCCGGGGGAACCTGGACGTATCAGGGCGCGAAAGCGGCCTGCCGCACGGAGGGATCATGCTGCGCAAGAGCCAGAAGAGGCAGCCTGAAGAGCCGGTCAGGCGCGAGCCTTTCACGTACATCCACAAGGGCACCGTCTTCGAGGGCCGCATCAAGGCCGAGGGGCGCGTGCGCGTCCACGGCGTCGTCAGAGGTGAGATCGACGTCGACGGCGTCGTCGAGGTCGCACCCGCCGGTGTCATCGTGGGAGCGACCGTCAAGGCCGCCGAGCTGCGGGTCCTTGGCCGGGTAGAAGCCGACGTCGTCGTGAGCGGCAAGGTCGAGATCTGGAACGGTGGCGAGCTCGTCGGTGACGTGAAGGCGGCTGCCCTGGACATCGAGGAGGGCGCGCGCTTCACCGGCCGCAGCGAGATGATCAGGTCCGGAGGCGAGAGGGGCGCGGTCGACGTCCTGCGAGACACGGTCGCTGCCGACAGACGCAGCGACGCCACGCCGAGGATCACCTCAGGCGTGGGATCGCTGCCCGAGGCAGACCCCGCCGAGGAGCCGGGTCGTGAGGACACCCCCGAACCGGTAGGCACTTCAGCGCAGGAGTGAGCTAGCCGCGACCGTCAGGTTGGGCCACGGAAGCTCCGAGGCGGCATGAGAAGTAGTCGACTGCTACACTAGCGCGTGCCCACGCTGCCCACTGTTTCCCTTTCGGTCGGGAGGCGAGATGGCGCTTGAACGCCTGTTCAGACGCAACCGTCCGACCCGCAAGGAAGACGACAACAGCCCGGCGGGCCTGTGGCTGAAGTGCGACGAATGTAACGCTCAGATCTACCGCAAGGACCTCATAGCCAACTTGCACGTGTGCCCCGAGTGCGGGCACCACTACAGCATGCCGGTCGACGCGCGCCTGGACATGCTGGCCGACCCCGGAACCCTGGAGCGCTGGTCCGGCCACATCCGGCCGGTCGACCTTCTGGAGTTCGAGGACACTCAGCCGTACACCGAGCGCCTGGAGAAGGCCGAGCAGAAGCAGGGTCGCCCGGACGCCATCGTCACGGGCGGATGCACGCTGGGCGGCCTGGAGATCGGCATCGTCGTCATGGACTTCTTCTTCATGGGTGGGTCCATGGGGTCGGTCGTTGGCGAGGAGATCGCACGGGCCGCCGAGCGCTCCGCAGACGAGGGGCGAGCCCTCGTCGCCGTCACCGCATCGGGTGGAGCCAGGATGCAGGAGGGCGCGACGTCCCTCATGCAGATGGCGAAGACGACGGTGGCGCTGGAGCGCCTCTCCCGTGCTCGCTTGCCCTTCATCAGCGTGCTCAGCCACCCGACGACCGGCGGGGTGACGGCGAGCTTCGCGACGCTTGGCGACGTGATCTTCGCCGAGCCGGGCGCGCTCATCTCGTTCGCGGGTCCGCGGGTCATCCAGCAGACGATCAAGCAGGACCTGCCGGAGGGCTTCCAGCGGTCGGAGTTCCTGCTCACCAAGGGCATGGTCGACGACGTGGTGCCGCGCAAGGAGCTCAAAGGTCGGTTGGTGGGCGTGCTGGGCGCGCTCTCGGGCGCTTCATCGCGTGTCCACAGGGAGAAGATAAGTGCCGCTACCGTTTGAGAAACCGATCGAGGACCTCGAGGCGCGTATCGAGGACATGCGCGCCTACGCCGCCGAGCAGCAGGTGGACATGTCGGAGGAGATCGCGCTGCTTCAGTCGCGTCTCGACCGGCTCAAGAGCGACACCTTCGAGAACCTCACGCGCTGGCAGCGCGTTCAGGTGGCAAGGGCGGCCGGCCGCCCCACCGCGCTCGACTACCTGACGGAGGCCTTCACGGGTTTCACCGAACTGCACGGAGACCGGGCCCTCGGCGATGACCCCGCGATGGTCACGGGCCTGGCTCAGCTCGGCGGCCGGCAGGTCGTCGTCGTCGGCCAGCAGAAGGGCCGCGACACCAAGGAGAACATCTCGCGCAACTTCGGCATGAGCCACCCGAGCGGCTACCGCAAGGCCATGCGCATGTTCGATCTGGCGGACAAGTTCCGCTTGCCGGTCGTCTGCCTCATCGACACGCCGGGGGCGTACCCCGGGCTGGCCGCGGAGGAGCAGGGGCAGGCGTGGGTGATCGCTGCCTGCATACAGCGCATGAGCCGGCTCGAGGTCCCTGCGCTGAGCGTCGTGATCGGCGAGGGCGGTTCCGGGGGCGCGCTCGCCATCGGCGTCGCCAACCGCGTGCTCATCCTCGAGAACGCCATCTACTCGGTGATAAGCCCCGAGTCGTGCGCGGCGATCCTGTGGCGCGATTCCGGTGAGGCAGAGAAGGCTGCCGAGGCGCTGCGGCTAACTGCCAAGGACCTCCTCGAGCAGGGTGTCGTCGACCGCATAATCCCCGAGCCGCTCGGAGGCGCTCACACCGACAGCGCCGAGGCGATCTCGACGCTCGAGCGTGTCTTGACCGAGGAGCTCGCCTGGCTGGAGGGCATGTCATCAGCCGCGCTGCAGGAACAGCGCTACCAGCGCTTCCGTAGCCTCGGGAGGTTCGCGGACGCGGCGTAAGCGTCCTGACCGGGCCTACTTCCCGTCGCCGCCCGCCGCCGCCCTCATGGCGTCGACGTTCTCGGCGACGGTACCCATGCCGCCGAAGATCGCGGTGCCCGCCACGACGACGTCCGCTCCCGCATCGACGACCTGCTGGACGTTCGAGGCGGTGACGCCACCGTCCACCTGGATGAGGCAGTTCGGGTTGGCCCTGTCGCGCATGCGCCTCAGCGCCTCGATCCGGCCTAGGCTTCCGGCGATGAACTCCTGGCCCCCGAAACCAGGGTTGACGGTCATGACGAGCGCCAGGTCGAGGTAGGGGAGCGCCGCTTCCAGGTAGCTGAGTGGGGTGAGGGGGTTCACGGCCAGTCCGACCTTCACGCCAGTACCGCGCACGTGCTGCAGCAGGCGGTGTAGGTGGGGGTCGACTTCGGCGTGAACCGTGATGCCGTCCGCACCCGCCTGGGCGAAGCGCTCGACCAGCGCGTCTGGGTCCTGGACCATCAGATGAACGTCGAGCGGGACCGTCGTGTGGCTCCGGACAGCCGCGACCACAGCTGGACCGAACGATATGTTCGGTACGAACTGGCCGTCCATGACGTCGAGGTGGAGCCAATCGACGCCGGCGTCCTGGGCCTCGACGACGGACTGGCCCAAGCGCGAGAGGTTGGCCGCGAGCACGGATGCAGCCAGCAGGTAGCGGCTCACGCGGCGGAGTATAGCCTCAACGTTCCTGCCGGTCGGCTGGGCCAACGGCACAGGACTTACAATCCCATCTGCGAGGAAGGGGTTGAGAGATGGGAGATCATGCTACGCCCGACATGCTCGTGAGCACTCAGTGGGTGGCCGAGCACGTGGACGATCCCCGTGTACGTCTCGTCGAGGTGAACGAGGACCCGCTGCTGTACCGGCAGGGCCACGTCCGAGGAGCCGTTGAGATCGATTGGCTCACCGAGCTCCAACAGAAGGACCGCAGGGACTTCATCCCTGCGGACGAGTTCGCGCGGCTCATGGAACGCAAGGGCATAAGCAACGACACGACGGTCGTGCTCTACGGCGACAAGTCCAACTGGTGGGCTGCGTACGCGCTGTGGTTCTTCAAGTACAACGGTCACGCAGATGCGCGGCTCATGGACGGGGGCAGGCAGAAGTGGCTGGCCGAGGGTCGCGAGACCACGACAGAGGGGCCCGTGGTCCCCGCGGCCACGTACCGCGTGCCGTACCGGGACGCCAGTATCCGTGCGTTCGCCTCCGACGTCATGCAACACCTGTTCCGCGTGTCGCAAGGCACCGGCGCGCTCGTCGACGTGCGCAGCAGACCTGAGTACACCGGCGAGAAGCTGCACATGCCCGACTACCCACAGGAGGGCGCGCAGCGCGGCGGCCACATCCCAGGAGCCGCCAACATCCCGTGGGCGCAGGCAGTGAACGAGGACGGGACATTCAAGTCACGCGCGGAGTTGGAGCAGCTTTACGCCGACGCGGGCGTGACGAAGGACAAGGACGTCATCGCGTACTGCCGCATCGCCGAGCGCTCGAGCCACAGCTGGTTCGTCCTGAAGTACCTCCTCGGCTACCCGAACGTCCGCAACTACGACGGCTCGTGGACCGAGTGGGGGAACATCGTCGGCGTGCCCATCCGACAGGGTGAGGAGCCCTGAGCCGTACCTGAACACGAGCGCAGGGCTCGTGAAGATCGAGCACATGAAACGGGCCCCGCGGCGATTAGCCACGGGGCCCCTTCCATCGCGTGTCTCGGGATGGCCTCAGGCCAGGGAGGACTCCAACTCGGCCTTCGCGTTCCGCTCACCACCGAGGGCGTGGTCGACGGCCCGCTCGATGATCGTCAGGCCCTCCTCAAGCTCGCCGTCGGTGAGGTTGATGGGCGGCAATAGGCGGATGACGTTGCCGTACGAGCCCGTGGACAGGAGCACGAGGCCCGCATCGCGCGCGTACGCGACGATCTTCTCGACGCTGCGAGGGTCGGGCGTGTGGCCGTCATCGGCGACGAACTCGAGGGCGATCATGGCGCCTTTGCCGCGCACCTCGCCGATGCCGGCGTAACGTCCACGAAGCTCGGCGAAGCGCTTGAGCGCCGTCTCGCCGATCTGGGCCGACCGCTCGAGCAGCCCCTCGCTCTCGATGACGTCGAGCGTGGCCATGGCCGCTGCGATGGCGGCCGGGTTGCCGCCGAACGTCGTGCCGATCTGCCCGGGCGAGATCTCGTCCATGATCTCGGCCTTGCCGACCACCGCCGACAGCGGGAAGCCTGATGACAGCGCCTTGGCAGCGGTCACGATGTCGGGCTCGAGCCCGAAGTGATCGACCGCCCACAGCTCGCCGGTGCGGCCCATGCCGGCCTGCACTTCGTCGTCGATCCAGAGCGCGCCGATCTCGGTCGCGAACTCGCGCAAGCCGCGCAGGAAGTTGCCGGGAGCGGGGATGAAGCCGCCTTCGCCGGCGATGGGCTCGATGATGAACGCCGCCACCTCGCCGGCGCCGATCGTCACCTCGACGAGGTCCTTCAGCACCGCGAGGGCCGCTTCGCCGGTCTCCTCCTCGGTCTTGGCGCCCCACGGGTTTCGGAAGTGATAGGGGTACGGGGCCCTGTAGATCTCGGCGGCCCTGAGCCCGAAACCGACCTTGTAAGGGTTGGCCTTGCCCGTGAGCGAGAACGCCATGTACGTCCGGCCATGGAAGGCGTGAGTGAAGGCGACGATGCCTGGGCGGCCCGTGTAGGTGCGCGCTATCTTGACGGCGTTCTCGACGGCCTCGGCACCGCTGTTCGCCAGGAAGGTCTTCTTCGGGCTGTCGCCCGGCGCCAACGCATTGAGGCGCTCGGCCAGCTCTATGTAACTGGGGTGCATGCCGACCGCGAAGCACAGGTGCTGGAACTCCTCGACCTGCTTCTTGACGGCGTCCACGACCGCGGGATGGGAGTGGCCGATGTTCATGACGGCGATGCCGGTCGAGAAGTCGAGGTATCGCTTACCGTCGGCGTCCCAGATGTAGGCGCCCTTACCCTTCACCGGATGGAAGGGATGGACGCTTGTGGCGCCCGGAGTGACGGCGGCCGCGCGGCGCCGCCTCAACTGCTCGTTGGTCATAAGTACGAGGCCTCCTCCCGCGGGGTGGCGTCTCGGGCTTCGGCTACGTCTCGAACTCGTCCACGCACTAACCTCGGCTACGAATCGAATCCGTCATCATGCGAACGCCTTAGAATCGAACGCCTATCCGCTTGTCTCACGTCGAATCGTAGCACGGGCCGCCGCCGTGGTCCGCTTCGGTGAGCACCGCGTCAGCCGGCTTCGTAGAGGACCGCTGCACGCTCGCCCACGTAACATCCGCATGTGCGACCCGACCACGGCGACTTCCGACTGATGGTGGAGATCGACGGGCCCGGGCTGCGCGAGCGTGGGGAAGGGCTGGCACGGGAGCTGGGTGCCGCAGGCACGCGGCTCCGAGAACCAGAGCCCAGAGGACGTGGTGCCAAACGTACGCGGGGTGATGAGCTTCCCCCGCCCGAGCTCGTGCTGCGAGTGGGCCAGGTCGGACTCACCCTCCGCTTGGGGACCGGGCCCGAGGTCGGCGCCAGTAGCACGGCGCTCGACCCGCCGGAGGGTCACGGCCCCGACCCGCTGTGGCGGGCCGTGCTAGGCGGAGAGTTCCCGGTGGTCGACGCGACGGCAGGGTTGGGCGGCGACGGCTTCCACCTGGCCGCGCGGGGGGCGCAGGTCACGCTCATCGAACGGTCTCGACCGATCGCGGTCCTGCTCCGCGACGCGCTCGAAAGAGCACGGGCAGGTGACCTCGGTCCGGGTGCCGCCTCAGCCGCCAGACGGGTTCATCTCCTCGTGGGCGACGCACGTGACCTCCTGCGGGGCGGAGCCGTGCCGGAGGAGCGCGCGGGGGTCGTGTACCTGGATCCCATGTTCCACGACACCGGGCGGCGGTCCCTGCCACCCAAGGGCATGGCTCTCTTCCGTGCCCTCGTCGGCACCGACGAGGAGGGCTCGGCTGACCTGCTGGCAGCGGCCCGCGAGACGGCGTCACGGCGTGTGGTCGTGAAGCGTCACCTCAGGGCGCCGCCGCTGGGCGAAGTCACGCCCAGCGGAGACATCAGGAGCCGTTCGGTCCGGTACGACCTGTACCCGCCGGTATGATGCCCGCGGTGATCACGTGAACGAACGAGGTGTCCCCGGCGTCGACCGTGTTGCCGTGGTCGGCGCAGGCCTGATGGGCAGCGGCATCGCAGCCGTGCTCGTGGCGTCGGGTTTCGAGGTGAGCCTGTTCGACACCTCTGCCGAGGCGCTCGAGCGGGCAGCGCAGCGGAGCGCCAAGCTCTCGAGCCAGAACGGGGCCGCTGGCGGTGCGGGATCCCTCGAACTGCACGGCGAGCTGGAGGACGCCGTCGCCTCCGCCGGCCTGGTGATCGAGGCCGTGCCCGAGGTGATGGACCTCAAGCGCGAGCTCTTCGCGCGGATCGACCGGGTAGCCCTCGAAGGCGCCTACCTGGCCACGAACACGAGCGAGCTGTCGGTCACGGCGATCGCGGCCGCGACAGAGAGGCCAGAGCGCGTCGTCGGCATGCACTGGTTCAACCCGCCGGAGCGCATGCGGCTCGTCGAGATGGTGAGGGCGGTGCGCAGCTCTCCAGAGGCGCTGGCCGTGGTCTCGGCGGTCGCCGAAGCTTGCGGGAAGACCGTCGTCACGGTGGAGGACAGGCAGGGCTTCGTCACGACCCGGGTGGTGGCCGCCGTGCTGTTGGAGGGAGCGCGACTCCTCGAGGAGGGCGTGGCGACCAGGGAGGACATAGATGCCGCCGTGCGCCTGGGGTTGAACCATCCGATGGGTCCACTGGAGCTGGCGGACTACATCGGCCTTGACACGGTCCTGCTCATCGCGGATGCCATGACCGAGGCGTACGGCGACCGGTTCCGCCCGCCACAGGGCCTGCGCAAGCTCGTCGAGGCAGGCAGGTTGGGACGGAAGTCGGGCGGCGGCTACTACGACCGTTGAGAGCGCTACGGAATGAGAAGACGCCCCCGAAGGGGCGTCGTGGCTGGCCCACAGGGATTCGAACCCCGACCGACCGGACCAAAACCGGGTGTCCTGCCATTAGACGATGGGCCATCGTCCTCGCGCGCTAGCGCCGCGGGCGCAAGCGAGCGCGCGGGCCACCAGTGTATCAACCGGCGCGCCCGCGCGTAGCTCTGGTTTGGCTGGCCCACAGGGACTCGAACCCCGACCGACGGAACCAGAATCCGTTGTCCTGCCATTAGACGATGGGCCAACGGCAAACTCGAGCTTACGAAGCCGGCGGGTATGCCGTCAACCACAGCGGCGACCGACGCGGGCGTACCGGGGGCGAGACGGCGTTCCCGGCGGGCGTGCACGTGCGTTCCTCAGGCGGCCCGCGCGCGTTCCAGGGGGACGCCGCCGGAGCGGTTATACTGTCGACCGCCCGCGCGCGGCTGCAGGTCGACGCCGTGCGCCCCGGCGAGACCCTGGAGAGGTGCCGGAGTGGTTGAACGGGACGGTCTCGAAAACCGTTGTGTGGCTTTGCTGCACCGTGGGTTCGAATCCCACCCTCTCCGCCAAACGAGCCGCCCGACTGGGCGGCTCATCTTCTGTGCGTCGCCGTTCCCAGGCTGACGAGGAGGCTTTCGCGCCATGTCCGTCACGGTCATAGAACACCCGCTGATCCAGCACAAGCTCGCAGTCATGCGCGACCGTGACACGAACGTCAGGGACTTCCGCGCGTTGTGCACAGAGGTGAGCATGCTCATGGCGTTCGACGCCATGCGTGACCTCGAGCTAGAGGACGGTGTCGTCGACACACCCGTGGCTGAGGCGAAGGTGAAGCGCCTGGCGGGGAAGAAGCTGGCGCTCGTCGCGATCCTGCGCGCGGGGCTCGTGATGGTCGACGGCATCCTCAACATGGTCCCGACGGCGCGTGTGGGCCACGTCGGTCTCTACCGCGACCCGCAGACGCTCAAG
The DNA here is from genome assembly GCA_035654755.1 of Trueperaceae bacterium. Taxonomy (GTDB): domain Bacteria; phylum Deinococcota; class Deinococci; order Deinococcales; family Trueperaceae; genus DASRWD01. The sequence goes on along the minus strand of DASRWD010000044.1, from coordinate 1,005 downwards.
CCCGTCCGCTACTACGTGAAGCTGCCCAAGGACATCGACGAGCGCGACACCTTCTTGCTCGATCCCATGCTGGCGACGGGCGGCAGCGCCGTCGCCGCGATAGATCTGCTCAAGGAAGCCGGCGCGTCGAGGATCAGGTTGCTGTGCATCATCGCAGCGCCGGAGGGCATCGCTGCGGTGTCGACCGCGCACCCGGACGTCGACATCATCGTCGCGGCGCGCGACGAGCGGCTGAACGATCACGGGTACATCGTGCCGGGTCTCGGGGACGCGGGGGACCGCATCTACGGAACCCGGTAGGTTTCATGCTGCGGCCGTATCATCTCTGACGTGCAGAAGGCGCTCGTCTCGTACCTGCCCCTCGTCGTCGTCACCTTCGCCGTAGCGTTGGCAGCGGTGGCGGGGCTCGTGCCGCACGTCCGCTCGTTCGCGCATCGCATCCGCGCGGTGCAGGACGGCGGCTCGCAGCACGGGAGCGGCGTGCGCCAGCACTCCGGCGCCATCCCCAACATCGGCGGCATAGCCATACTCGGCGGCTTCCTCGTCGCACTGCTCGCCGGCAGCCTCGTGGCGCCAGACGTCATCGACTCGTACAGGGTCGAGCTCCTGGCGATCGCCCTGGGCGGCGCCCTCATGACGCTCGTCGGGTTCCTCGATGACATGTGGGAGGTGGGCCCGGCGCTCCGTCTGGCTGCGCAGGTCGTCGCCGCCGGCATCCTCGTCGTCAACGGCGTGCGCATCGGCTTCCTGACCGACTACTTCGGTGGGGGCAACTTCCTCTTCCTGTCCGAGGGCCTCGCCATAGGCGTGACACTGCTGTGGGTCGTGGGTTTCACGAACGCGTTCAACTTCATAGACGGCCTCGACGGGCTGTCGTCGGGCATCGCCGCCATTTCCAGCCTCAGCCTGCTGGCCGTGGCCGTGCAGTTCGACGACCGCGGCGCCGCCGTTCTCCTGCTCGCCGCCCTCGCCGGCTCGGCGCTCGGGTTCCTGCGTCACAACTTC
>DASRWD010000043.1:0-14053 GCA_035654755.1 Trueperaceae bacterium | reverse complement strand
CGCGGCGGTACTGCGCGTCAAGGGCACGGATCTGGGCGTGGGGGCGACCGTCGACTGCAACTCGCGCTACGTCTGGCTGAGCCCGCGCCTGGGAGCCGCCCATGCCGTGGCCGAGGCCGCCCGCAACCTTAGCTGCGTGGGGGCGGAGCCACTCGGCGTTACGGACAACCTCAACTTCGGCAACCCGACCGACCCAGCCGTCTACCACCAGCTCTCCGAGGCCGTTCAAGGTGTTCGGGAGGCCTGCATCGCGTTGGGCACGCCCGTCACCGGGGGCAACGTCAGCCTCTACAACCAGTACGTGGACGGCGCGGTGGCGAGGGCGGTGCATCCCACACCCACGATCGGCATGGTGGGGGTGCTGCGGGACGTCACGCGCCGCGCCACACAGGGGCTCAAGAGAGAAGGGGACACGCTGTTCCTGTTGGGGTCCGGCCTACCGACGCTGGGGGCGAGCGAGTTCCTGTTCCGCCTCCATGGACTCGAGGCAGGCTCGCCACCGGACCTGGACCTCGCGGCGGAGGCGGCACTCCAGCGGGCGGTCAGGCGCCTCGTGACAGAAGGCCTGTGCGACACCGCCCACGACGTCTCGGTGGGCGGCCTCGTTACCTGCCTCGCCGAGATGGCCCTGACCGGCCAGACCGGTCTTTCTACTCGGGTAGCTCCCGTGCAAGGTGGGCCTCTCGGTCGGGACGTGGCCCTGTTCGGCGAGTCGTCTGCCCGTGCTGTGGTGGCGGTCAGTGCGGACGCCGGGCGGGCCGTCGTGCAGACGTGCGGCGCGGAGGGCGTTCCGGTCACGCAGCTCGGCACGTCCGGAGGAACGCGCTTCCGCGTCGTGGTGGACGGCTTCGAGGAAGACGCAGTGGACTTGCCGTTAGACCAGATGCTCACGGCCTGGAGCGCGACGTTCGAGAGCGCGCTAGGCTGAACCGTGGCCCTCCCGATGCACACAGCTGCCGAGGTCGAGACGGACAAACCGCGCGAGGAGTGCGGAGTCTTCGGGCTGCACGTGCCACCCGAAGCAGGTGACCTCGACCTGGCGACCCTGTGCCAGCTCGGGCTCTTCGCGTTGCAGCACCGCGGCCAGGAGTCATGCGGCATCTGCGTCGCCTCGGAAGACGAGGTGCGCATAGAGAAGGCGATGGGACTGGTCACACAGGTCTTCACCGAGGAGCGCCTCGGGCGCCTCGCAGTACCGGGAGCCCGCACGGCCGTCGCTCACACGCGCTACTCGACGACCGGCTCCAGCCGCCTCTACAACGCCCAGCCCCTCACGGTCCGGTCGAACAAGGGCGTGCTCGCACTCGCTCACAACGGCAACTTCACCAACGCGCGCGAACTGCGCGACGCCATGCTGGCAGCCGGCGCGGTCTTCCAGACCACGAACGACAGCGAGGTCATGCTCAACCTCATCGCCCGCTACTCGCACCTGGACCTCCGGCGAGCGACGGCGATGGCGATGACGGAACTGGAGGGTGGCTTCTCCGTCGTCCTGATGGACCAGACGAGCCTCATCGGTCTGCGCGACAGGCACGGTGTGAGGCCACTGGTTCTCGGTTCGCTCGCCGGTGGTTGGGTGCTCGCCTCCGAGCCTGCGGCACTGGCCGTGGTGGGGGCGGATCACGTGCGCGACGTGCGGCCCGGTGAGATGGTCGTCATCGACGACCTGGGCCTCCACTCCGAGCAGATCATGGCGCCCACGCCCGCGCCGTGCGCGTTCGAGTGGATCTACTTCGCCCGCGGGGACTCCGTGCTCGACGGCGTGTCCGTGCACGACGCGCGTGTTCGCATGGGTGAGCGCCTGGCCCAGGAAGCGCCGGCGGACGCGGACGTCGTCATCGGCGTGCCGGAGTCGGGCCTGGCTGCCGCTGTCGGATACTCCCGTGCAAGCGGGGTGCCATACGACATAGGCCTTTACCGCTCCCCGTACGCAGGCAGGACGTTCATCAACCCGACGCAACACCTGCGCGAGCAGAAGGTGAGGCTCAAGCTGGGCGCCACGACAGCGGTCGCCGGCAAGCGTGTGGTCCTCGTCGACGACTCGATCGTCCGGGGGACGACCTCGGGGAGGATCGTGCGCCTGCTGTACGAGGCCGGCGCGAGAGAGGTTCACTTCCGCGTCTCCAGTCCGCCGATCGCCCACCCATGCTTCTACGGGATCGACACCGCGGCACGCCAGGAACTGGCCGCGTCAACCCTCAGCGTTGAGGAGATCAGGCGGCGCATCGGCGCGTCGACGCTCGCCTACCTCAGCGAGGCCGGCCTGCAGCGAGCGCTCGGCCAGCCCTCCGTGTGCCTGGCATGCTTCAACGGTCGCTACCCAGCGGGCAAGCCCTCCGAGGCCCCGAGCGCGATAGCAAGCGAAGAGGAGACGGTCCTCGCCTGATCGCCGGCGTTACCTGCCTCGCCTCTCGATGACCAGCCACGCGAAGCGCCACAACCTTGGGATGCGCCGCCAGCGCCTGGGGTCGAGGACGACTCGGAACAGCCACTCGACGCCTAGTCGGGTCGTCCAGCCCGGCATCCGCCGCACCTTCCCGGCCAGCACGTCGAGCGTGCCGCCGACTCCGATCATCACGGTTGCGCCCAGGTCGCTCTCGTGCTGATGCAAGAACGTCTCCTGTCCTTCGCCAAGGCCCGCAAGGAGGAGGGACGCCCCGGACGACCGCACCTGCTCGCACACTTCCGCGACCTCGCCGGGCCGCATGAAGTAGCCGTGATGCGTGCCCAGCACGCGCGTTCCGTACCTCTTCTGGAGCAACTGGCCAGCGGCATCGGCTACGCCGGGCTTGCCACCGAGGAGGAAGACGTCGACCTGGGAGCCTCCGAGCTCGAGTACGCGCGTCACGAGGTCGATGCCGGGAACCCGGCCCCTGAGCATGACGCCCTGCCTGCGCGCCGCCCACGTGATGCCCACGCCGTCCGCGACGCTGAGGTCCGCGTGGCGGATGGCAGTCCCCAACGCGCGGTCGGTGCGGGACAGAACGGCGATCTCGGGGTTCAGTGTGACGACCAGCATGCCTGCTTCACCAGCGCGCCGCCCGCGCTGCAGGGCAGCCAGTACCCACTCGGCTGCCTCTTCGAGGCTGACCGCGTCCACCGGTAGTCCCAGAACGTAGGTGCGCACCCTCAGGCGCGCCCACTGATCGTGAAGCGGTAGAGCGGGGCAACGCCAGTCTGATCCACATCGGAGAGAACCGGTGCCATGCCTGTCACGGACGCGGCGCCCGCGATGCCCAGGTCCTGATCGCTGCCGAGCGAGCGGAGGAAGTTGCCGACCCGCGAGTGCCAGAGCGCCTCGATGGGGTCCGGGTAAGACCGCAGCATCGCGACGGCGAAGGACGTCGCACCTGTCTCCTCGGCGCCGTCCACGATGGTGCGGATGAGGCCCGCGATGAGGCCGGCGGCCAGGCCGTCGTCGAGGTCCGGCTCGCCCCCGAATCCCGAGCACACGAGGTTCACTCGGCCGTCCGAGAGCGATGCGGCCATCTGGGCCACTGCCCTGGCGTTCGAAAGAGATCCGAGGATGACGGCCTTGGCGTTGCCCAGAGACGCCAACGCCTTGGGAGCGTTCTCGGTGACGATCACGGCCGACCTGCCGCGGACGTCGAGCTGACGCAGCTCGGCTGGCGAGGTCCCGTGGTTGAAGCGCTCGGGCGGGAACCCGCCACGCTCGCCCATCAGCAGCACCTGTGGGTCGGCGTCGGCCTCCTGCCTCGCCCGTCTGACGGAGCCCGTGAGCGCGAAGCGGGAGAGCCCTCGTTCCAAGAGCATGGGTGCCAACGTGCCGGTCCGCAGCACGTCTATCAGCACCACGACGTCTTCGTATGGTCCGGCTGGCGCCAGGTCGGTGTGTATGCGCATTGTTCCCTCGGGCTCGGCCGTCCTGGAGAGTAAGGCCGCGGCCTCCCCCCGTCAGGGAGCCGGCCGGTGCTAGCGCACCGGGCACGCGGACTGTACCACTGGCTGGACCGCCGCCGGCGTGACCCACGTGCGACAGAGGGGGAGCGCCGGCGCTCGGTAAGCTACGCCGTGCCAAGTGGCGTCCCTCTTCCCAGCAACGATCTCAAGACCGACTACGCCGCTGGTGCGCTGAGCGACTTCTTCCAGGTCGCGCCCGGTGACACGTCTAGCGCACTGGACCTCCGGCGCGATACGGACAGGGAGGCGCTCGCGGCCGCCATACGGCCACACGCTGAGAGGCTCGGCGCCCCACCACCCGCTCTACGCAACCTTGACCGGCTCGCGCAGGCCGGTTCCATGGCTGTCGTAACTGGTCAGCAGGCGGGCCTGCTCCTCGGGCCCATGTACACGCTGTCCAAGGCCATGACGGCCATCGCGCTCGCACGACGGCTGGACGCAGAGGAGAGGCCGGTCGTTCCCGTGTTCTGGGTCGCGAGCCAAGACCACGACGTCGCCGAGGTTGACCACGCGCACCTGCTGGACGCTTCGGAGGAGCTACACAGGGTCACCGTGTCCATGCCGGACGGCGTGCCCGTGGGCCGGATACCGTTCTCGGAGGAGATGCTCCGGGCCGTGCGCGGTTCGCTTGTGGCGCACGATCCTAGACCTGCCCGCGCGGAGGAGGTCCTCTCCCTGCTCGAGGAGAGCGCGTCCCTCGCGCGCACGTTCTCCGACTGGTTCTCCGCGCAGCTCTACCGGTTGCTGGGTCGGCACGGGATCGTCGTCGTCGACCCTCTCGAGCCGGCGGTGGCGTCGCTCTCGACTCGGGTCCTGAGACGCGAGGTCATGGAGCCGATGACGGGGCCCGAGCGGGTGAACGCCGCCGGCAAGGCGCTGAAGGCGATGGGTCACGATCCGCAGCTCGGCAGGGGGGACGGCGCGACGAACCTGTTCATCGAGCTGCCCGGAGAGGACGGGTTGCCGAGGCGCCACCTGTTGCGTGCCCTGCGCGGAGGCTTCGTGGCTGACGGGCGCAAGCTCGACAGCGCCGAGCTGCTCCAGCGCCTCGAGGAGGACCCGACGGTTCTGACGCCCGCCGCGGGTCTACGCCCCGTCGTGCAGGACGCGCTCCTGCCAACCGCCGTCTCCGTGCTCGGACCTGGCGAGCTGGCCTACGTCGCCCAGCTTCGCGGCGTGTACGAGCTCCATGACGTGCCGATGCCGCTGGCGTGGCCGCGTTCCACGGTCACGGTCCTGGAACCGGCCGCGGCGCGCCTGCTCGATTCGCTCGGCACCACCGCTTCCGACTTCGTAACCGACCCCGACGCTGTACTGGAGAGGGTCCTCCTCGAGAGGCACCGCAGTTCCGCGGAGTTCGAGAGGGCGACGGCTACGCTCGAACGGGGGTTCGAAGACCTGTTCTCGCACGTTGACGGCATCGATCCCACTTTGCGCGGAACGGTGCAACGCGGGCGGAGGTACCTGGAGGCGACCCTAGACCGCCTGAGGTCGAAGAGCGGCGCTGCCCTCGCCCGACGCGACAGCGAGACCCGGCGTCAGTTCGACAGGCTCGAGGCACACCTCATGCCGTTGGGCCAGCCCGCCGAGCGCGTGCTGTCGCCGTACAGCCACATGCTCAAGTTTGGGGTCGACGCGTTGCTCGACCGCCTGGAGACGGTCGGCGAAACGGGGGCCTTCGAGCTGCGGCTCTAAGACTTCGCGGTAATCAGCGCTTGACCGAGTAGTTCGGGGCGTCGGCCGTGATCGTGACGTCGTGCGGGTGCGACTCGACCAGGCTCGCCTGGGTGATCGTCACGAAGCGGCCAGCCTCCTGCAGGGTTCGCAGGTCCGGCGCGCCGCAGTAGCCCATCGCAGAACGCACGCCGCCGGTGAGCTGGTAGAGGACGTCGCGTACGGGGCCCTTGTAGGCCACCACGCCCTCTATGCCCTCAGGCACGAGCTTGTCCCTAACCTGGGCGTTGTCCTCCTGGAAGTACCTGTCCGCGCTGCCACCCGACATCGCGCCCAGGCTGCCCATCCCGCGATAAGCCTTGTAACGTCTGCCGTCACGGAGGACCTCCTCGCCGGGTGCCTCTGTCGTTCCGGCCAAGAGCGAGCCCATCATCACGGTATCCGCGCCGGCGGCCAGCGCCTTGGCGACGTCGCCTGAGTACTTGACGCCCCCGTCCGCCACGAGCGTTACGCCGGCGCTCTTGGTGACGCCGGCGACCGCGAGGATCGCGGAAAGCTGCGGCATGCCGACGCCCGTGACGACCCTGGTCGTGCAGATGGACCCGGGTCCGATGCCCACCTTCACGCCGTCCGCGCCTCGCTCCACCAGGTCCGCTGCGGCCTCGGCCGTCGCGATGTTGCCCGCCACGACCTCGAGGGAGAACGACTCCTTCAGGTAGGCGAGCGCGTCCAAGATGCCCTGGCTGTGGCCATGAGCGCTGTCGAGTACGAGGACGTCCACGCCGGCCTCCGACAGCGCGGAGGCGCGCGATTCCAGGTCGGGGCTAACGCCAACGGCGGCTGCCACCCGCAGCCGCCCCAGTTCGTCCTTGGCGGCGTGGGGGTACTCGACGGCCTTGTTGATGTCCTTGATCGTTATGAGACCGCGCAGCTTGAAGTCGTCGTCCACCACGAGGAGCTTCTCGATCCGGTGCTCGCGCAGTATCTCGCGGGCTGCCGCCAGGCCGGTGCCGACCGGCACCGTGACCAGGTTCTCCGATGTCATGTGATCGGTGACGCTTTGCTCCGAGTCGTCGACGAAGCGCAGGTCGCGGTTCGTGAGTATGCCGACGAGGCGACCGTCGCCGGCGACGATGGGCACGCCGCTTATGCGGTACTCGCGCATCAGTCGCTGGGCGTCGCCGACCTTCGCGTCCGCGCCTAGCGTGATGGGGTCGACGATCATGCCGGACTCCGAGCGCTTGACCTTCCTGACCATCTCGGCCTGGTCCGCCACCGGCATCTTCTTGTGCACGACGCCTATGCCGCCGTTACGCGCCATGGCGATGGCCATCTCGACCTCGGTGACGGTGTCCATCGCCGCGGAGACCAGCGGCGTGCCGAGCGAGACACCTGGAGTGAAGCGGGTCCGCAGGTCTACGTCCTTCGGCAACACGTTGCTGCGGGCGGGGACGAGCAGCACGTCATCGAAGGTGAGCGCGGTGCCGACGATCTTCTGCGTCGTCGTACCGGTCGTCGTGAGCGTCTCGGTCATCGTCTCACCTCTGCCAGCTCCTCCAAGGATGCGCGCCACCTGTCCGGCATCCGCACGGCACGCCCGCTCCTGTCAGTCGGTACGTGAACGGTGCGCCCGGTGGCGATCAGGTCGCCGTCCGGATACCGCTCGAGTCGGTACTCGAAGGCTATCAGCCGGCTGCGGGCGTCCGTCATGGTCGAGACGACGGCGATCTCGTCGTCGAAGTACGCGGCGCTGCGGTAGATGACCTCGAGGCGGGAGACGGCCAGCGAGAGGCCAGACTCCTCCATCTCGCGGTAGCTCATGCCCCGCTCGCGCATCCACTCGACACGGCCGGCCTCGAACCAGACAGGGTAGACGGAGTGGTGCACGACGCCCATCTGGTCCGTCTCGGCGAACCTCGCCCTGAGCAGCGTGACGGAGTCCCTGCCTGACGTGTTCGAGCCGGTTGTAGGGCGCTGCTGGGCGGTCACCGGAAGCCTCCAGGTCAGCATAACGCGGCCGCGGGGAAGCCCCCACCACGGTGATAGACTCCGCCGGGGAGCGACCTAGTGAGCAGCCGCAGACCGCGCACGATCGGCGCGGAGTTCCAGTCACAGACGAAGTACCGGCGCGGCCAACTCCCCGCGGTGCGTTCGCGTGGCGCGCCTGCGTTCAAGGTCTACGCCAACCCGAAGGAGATCGCCCGGCTGCCGCAGCCGCATGTGAAGGGCGGCACCGGTGTGTGGACGGCGCTGTCGTCAGCACGCGGGGAGGCCGAGGGCGGCCGCATCAAGGACACGCAGCTATCCCAGCTACTCTGGGCCGCTGCCGGGTTCACGCCGTCCAAGCAACGAGTGCCCATAAGCTCCCAGAGCGTCTCGTCCGTCGAGGTCTACGTCCTGGCCCTACAGGTCAAGAACCTACTGGCAGGCGTCTACCACTACGCTGCCCGCGAGCACAGCCTCGCCCACCTGACACTTGGCGACCCCCTACCGCCTCTGGCCGGCGCCCTGCTCGCCGACCTCGAGCTGGATGCGCAGGGAGCGCTGCTCTGCTTCACCGGCATGCCGGACAGGCACCGGGCGACCGACGGAGGCCGCGCGTATCGGTACCTGTACCTGGACGCCGGCGCCGCCGCGCAACAGGTCGTCCTGGCTGCCGGTGCGATGGGTCTGGCGAGCAGGTTGGTCGTCGACTTCTACGACGACGAACTCGCCGAGCTGCTGAAGCTCGACGGTAGAGGTGAGCACCCACTCTGCCTCGTGGCTGTCGGCAGCTGAACGGGAAAGGTAGACCGGTATGTCAGACGTGGTTCACGAGTCGGTAGCGGGTGGCAACGCCACGGTGCTGGCGAAGATGGCCGAGCACGCGACGCATCTCTGGAGCCCGGAGGTCGCGTTCGTCAGGGGTGACGGTGCGCTCATCTACGACGCTGACGGACGCGAGTACATCGACTGCCTCGCTGGCATAGCCGTTGCCAGCGTGGGCCACGGCAACCCGCGCCTGGCCGAGGCCGTCGCCACTCAGGCGCGCAGGCTCATCGTGTGCCCGCAGAACCTCGGCAACGACGTCAGGGCCGAGTTCCTCGCCGAGCTGTTCACCTTCGTGCGGCCGCCCCTGACCCGCGCCTTCCTCTCGAACTCCGGTTCGGAGGCGAACGAGGCGGCGCTCAAATGGGCGCGAATGGCTACTGGCAGGAGCAGGTTCGTCGCGGCCAAGCGCGGTTTCTCCGGGCGCACCATGGGCGTGCTGCCGCTCACGTGGGAGCCGAAGTACAGGGAGCCGTTCGTGGAGGGCGACTCCCCGGCGAAGTTCGTCACCTACGGGGACGAGGACGAGCTGCGGGCCGCTGTCACCGATGAGACGGCCGCGGTGTTGCTCGAGCCCATACAGGGCGAGAGCGGGATCAGGCCGGCCGGTGACGCCTATTTGAAGCTCGCCAGGAAGCTGACGCTAGAGCGCGGCGCGCTCCTGATCCTCGACGAGATCCAGACAGGCGTCGGACGCACGGGCACGTTCTTCGCCCACGAGCCTTCAGGGGTGGATGCGGACGTCGTGACCCTCGCCAAGGGCCTGGCAGGCGGGGTGCCCATAGGCGCCACACTCATGACCGAGGCGGTGTCGAGCGCCATGCCGCTCGGCGGGCACGGGACGACGTTCGGCGGTAACCCGCTGGCGTCGGCTGCCGGCCTCGCCGTTCTGCGAGAGATACGCGAGCGCGGCCTCATGGAGCACGCGCAGGTCGTCGGCGAGCGGTTGAGCGGTGGGCTGAGGTCTCTTGGGGACTCCCGGGTCGTGGAGGTCAGGGGCCGCGGGCTGCTGATCGGGATGGAGTTGAGCGTGCCCGCCGCGGACCTCGTGACCGCCCTCATGCGCGAGGGGGTGGTGACCACGTCCGGCGGCAGCAACACCGTGAGGTTCCTGCCGCCACTGGTGATCACGGCCGAGCAGGTAGACGAGGTCGTCGCACGCACCGGCCGCGCGCTGGCCGCTATCACGTGAGGAATCGCTGAACGAGGCACGGGGCGACGCCCTATCATGAGCGTGATGCTGCAGCCGTGGAACCTAGCGCTAGAGCTGCTCGAGTACAAGGTGGAAGAGTACGTCGCCAAGCGCACGGTCCGCGGCGGGGTCAAGACGATGTGGGAACTGTTCGAGCTGCTGGGCCGGGACCGCGAGCAGCTCTCGAGCGACCAGCGCAGGCGTCTCGACGACATCGGCACCAACCTGCAGTCGGCCTCGCAGTCCGGTCCCATGCCCTCCGGCAAGGGGTTCGGCATCGACGACCTAGTCATCGGATCGGGTTCCGACGTCGAGCTCGCCGAGCAGGAGGCGCCGGCCAGGCCACCTGACTCCCCGGAGGAACGCGAGGAGCACGCCGTACTGCAACGGCTTGCCCGCCGCGTGTGGTGGGACGAGCTCGACGGCTTCGTCCAACAGGTCGCGGCCAGTTGGCGTTCGCAACGCGATCGCTACGCTCCCCGCATCGTCTACGCAGCGCTTCAGAACCTCCGCGCGAACTCGACGAGGTCCACGTTCGTGCGCGACACGAGCCTGCGAGGCTTCCGGGTCGTCACGCCGATCCCCTCGCTCTCTGACCCGCTCGTCTCGCTCTCCGACGTCGACTCGCTCTCCGAGATCGCCAGGGACGTGATCAACCTGATCATGACGCTCGGCAAGGAGGGGTCCCCGTACCCTGACCTCGTCGTGCCCGAGGCTCAGGCGCTCCAGTACGTGAGGCAGCTCGCGCTCGCCGTGGCCGCCGACCCGTACGCGGGACGGTCTTCGCCGATCGACGCCAAGCTGCCCAGCAGCAGGCAGCTCCGCCTGGCCATCCAGGAGCTCGATCGTGAGCGCCTGCCAGACGACGAGAGGGCCGCCCAGCGCCGCGCGCTGGAGAAGCGCCTGGCGGAGATCATCGCCATGGAGCGCAACGAGCGCTTGTCCTTCAACCGCGATGCCGCCATGCTGCAGGACGTGGTGCACGCGTTCTTCGAGCGGCTCGCCGACTACCTCCCGACGGCCGTCGGCGGCCGCGCGAGCGGCCCCCAACTGGCTGGCGGCGTGCTGTTCGGAGTCAACCCTGCCCTGCGCGTCGACCACATCGGACCTGCCGTGAACGAGGTGACGGTCCGGCTCGTCGGGCCCGTTCGACTGTCTATGGGCGGTCACGACTTCGCCTTCTCCGGCGCAGGGGCGTCGCGCGTCCTCTTCGTCGACGACAGGCAGGTCGACCTGGAAAGGACCTCCGTCGTCCAGCTCGGCCGCGACAGGCTCGCCGTCTTCCGCGAGGCCGACTACGTACACCTCCGCCTGAGGGACGAGGGCAGGAGCCTCGCCGTGCGCTTGGCAGAGGCCCTCGTGGTCCTGCACGTGCTGACCAGCCCGAAGCGCGACGACCTCATGACCGTGGCGAAGGTCATCGCCAACACGGTGCGTGGAGAGCCTCAGGAGTTGGTCGTCCAAGCACTCAGTCGCGCCAACCACATAGCCTCGCGTGCCCCGGACCGGCGACAGGCCCTCGTCGGCCTGTTCAGGGGAGCCGCGCGTGCGACAGGCGTCGACATCGACAACACGACCGTGGCCGAGTTGGTCGACCTGATCGAGGGTGCGTTCGAGGCGGACCCCAACGACGTGGACGGCGCGCTTGAACGCTCGGGGGCAGATGAGCGGTCGTTCCATACCCTCACGGGCGAGCCGCTGACGGTCGAGCTCGCGGGGCAGAAGATCACGGTGAGGCAGTACCGCGGCCGCTCGGGCGGCTCGCTCGAGAGCCTCGTCGCCATGCTGCCCGGGCAGGTACTCGGGTCATTCACGGACTACCTGCTGGCCCCGTTGGGCTCCGGTACGCTGCTCTTCGTCCGCGGCGACTCCGACCTGGCGGTCCTCTACCTCTCGCAGGCCCGCATCTACAGCACCGCCGTCTGAAGCCCGCGGGCCCAGGAGGTGGCAGGTGCCTCAGGCGTTGAACGAGAAAGAGGTCGAGTCGGCCGTCCGCGAACTGCCAGGATGGCGGAGTGAGGGCGACGCGCTCGTCAAGGAACTCAGGTTCAAGGACTTCTCTCAGGCGTTCGCGTTCCTCACGCGCCTCGCCCTAGTCGCGGAGAAGAGCGGTCATCACCCGGACTTCCACTCCTCGTACTCCAAGGTCAGGCTGGAGCTTCGCAGTCACGACGCCGGCGGCGTGACGCAGCGCGACATCGACATGGCCGAGGCGGTCGAGAAGCTCCTGTCTTCGCCGCCAACACCACAGCAGACGTAAGCTTCAGCCGCCCGGACCTGCTGGCTCCGTCTCGGGGCCGTCTGGCTCGTCTGGCTCGTCTGGCTCGTCCTGTTCAGCGGGACCAACCGCGTCCGGCTCGACCGTCTCGCCTGCCGGCGTTCCCCCGCCGGGGTCACCCTGGGTGGCGCCCAGAGGCGGGGCGAACGCGTACGCAGCCCTCAGCGCTGCCAGGTCGTTCTCGTCGACGTCGCCGTCACCGTCCAGGTCGGCCGGCAGGTTGAGACCGGAGCGCCCGTACGCCGCGGCCAACTCGAGCAGGTCGCCGAACCCGACCACTCCGTCGCGGTCCAGGTCCTCCCTAGCGAACGCGGAGATGGCTGCAAGCTCCGCGAGCTCCGCTTCGCCCGGCGTCAGGTCGCCGCCCGAGACCTCCATCGACATGACACCCGTCGCGCTGGGGCCAAGACCGAGGAGCACCCCCAGCTCATGCCGTAGCGCGGCGTCGACGCTCGGATGCTCGTCCGGCCGCACGAGCACATCGACGCCGCCGTCCTCGACGACGCTAAGGCTCAACAGGTCAGGTCCGAAGAGGGCGGCGTCGCCGTAGGCGAACCGGTGCTCGGCGCCGGCGGCGGCAGTCATCTCGATGGTCCCGGGAGCCAGTGACTCCCATGTGGACGCGGCGGCCTCCAGGCGCTCCGACAGCAACAAGGGGCCGCCCGCGTCGTCTACCGCGTAGGAGCGTGCGATCGCCTCGGTCGGTGCGGCCGGGGTCTCTGGAGCAGAGGGGTCGGCAGGCGCTCGCTCCCCGTCCGGCGGCTCGTCCAGTTCTTCGTCCGGCTGTTCCTCGCCCGCCGGGTCGGCCGGCTCGCGGAGCGCGTCGGTCTCGGAGGCATCCTCCGGCTCGGCGGCCTCCTCCTGCGGTTCGGGCGCGTCGCCCGCGAGCGCCTGTCGTACGGCGTCGAGGACCGTGGCGGCCGCAGCGGGTCTGTCCGCCCTTACCAGCCTGCCGGCCGCGTCGAGCGCCAGCGCGCGACCGTCGGGATCTACCAGGCCCTCCTCGCTGACACGCCAGAGGCCCTGCCTGAAACCCACGACCGGCGAGGCCGCTCCCTCCTCTTCGTACATGGCTATGAGCACCTCGGCGCCAGGCTCCCAAGAGATGGCCCCGGCCACCAGCAGTCGCCTGCCCTCCGACTCGCCACCTAGGAACTCGAGTTCGAGAGTCTCGCGGGGCTCTGCCGGCTCATCCTCGTCGTCGTCCTGCGTCGGGTCCTCGGTCAACCACTCCGTGACGTCCAACGAGACGACCGTCCAGACGTGCTCGTCGCGCGTCTCCGCCCTGACGTCGGTGATCTGGGCGGTCAGGACCGCGTCGGCTCGAGCCAGGACCTCGTACGGGTCGAGGGCGACGTAAGTCGTACCTGCCCCTATCGGCAGGAGCGCCAGACACAGGCACAGCGCGATCGTCCTAAGGCGTGTCAACGTCCGCCTCACGGTTCCTCGTCCTGCGGTTCGGGATCTGGTTCAGGTTCCGGGTCGGGTTCAGGTTCTTGCTCGGGTTCAGGTTCTTGCTCGGGCTCAGGTTCTGGGTCCGCCTCGGCTTCGGGTTCCGGCACCACTGTCACCGGCTCGCGGCCCTCGGTCTCGACCGCGGTCTCGACCAGCAGCTCGCCGCCACGGCGAGACGCGAAGGCCGTGCTGCTGCTGACCGAGAGGAAGCTGGCCTCCGAGGTCGGCTGAAGCGCGAAACGGAAGAGCTCGGCGCTGCCGTCCAGCGTCCCGCCCAGCATCGCCAGGTCGACCTGCAGCCGGCCGGCCTCGATGAGCTCGAAGACCGCCACGTCGTCGCTCGACGGCAGGAGGCTGCCCTCGACGAAGGCGAAGAGCCCAGGGTCCCAGGTGACGACGGTAGACAGGCCCGCCAGACCGCGGGCGTCAGCGACGCGTGCCCGCAACGTGACCGCGCCGCGCACCTCGGTCTCGGGTGGGGTGAGGCTGAGCGTGGGAGGTGGCGGCTCGACGACGGTGAGCGTGAGCTCCTGGAAGGTCGACGAGAGGTTCGCGTCCGAGACGGCGAGCGTGAAGGTGAAGGACCCGAGCGTCGTCGGCGTGCCCTGCAGGACCCCGTTCACGACCTGTACGCCGGGGGGCAGCGAGCCGGACTCGAGCCTGAACTCGTATGGCCGCAACCCGCCGACGGCGTGGACCGGCGCCCGGTACGGCTCGTTGACGGG
>DASRWD010000042.1:0-25280 GCA_035654755.1 Trueperaceae bacterium | reverse complement strand
CTTCACGGTAGCGCGGCGCCACATGCCGTTGACGCGCAGCCTGACGTCGTCGCCGTGTGTGAGCCCGTGGGCTTGGGCGTCGGCAGGGTTGACCCTGAGCGTGGGCCCGCCCCGCTCGGCGAGCAGGTGGCGGTTCAGGTACGCGTACTCCGGCCGGACCATCGAAGCCGTGACGACGACGTTGCCGCCGCGGCGCTTGACGGTCTCCGCCATGGCTGGTGCGCTGGTGTCTCGACGCGGCGTAACGGGCTTGACGTCAAGGATCTCGCCCCACTCGGGCAGGTCCGCGAGGTCGATGCTCATGCGCTGGCGCAGCACTCGGTGCGCGCTCCTCACGCTGCGGCCTTCGAGCCGCTGGCCGAGCGCATCGCCCAGGCGCTTGACGACACCCGTCAGGTCCTCGCTGGTGCCACCTTCGACTGGCGCCGCTATGACCTTGAGGAACCTGCCCTCGAGGTTCACCACGGTGCCGTCCCTCTCGTAGACGGTCTTGGCCGGGAGCACGACGTCAGCGATGGCGGCGGTCTCAGTGAGGAAGCTGTCGTGGACGACGAGCATGTCCTTCTGCTTGAGCCGCTCGGCGATGTCCGGGTCCTGCGCCGGGTCGAGGTGGGAGATGACGAGCGCCTTGGCCGTCTCGAGCATGGCCGGGTAGGCGTAGTTGGCGTGACTGGGCAGCACGCCCATGACCTCGAGGCCGTGACTGTTCGCCATGGGGCCGATGAGCATGAGCTTCGCGCCGGCCGCCGTGGCGAAGGCCAAGGCTGCCGTCGCCGCGTCCTTGGAAGCCAGCACCGCGCCGGTGAGCACGACGACCGCCCTCTCGCCCTGCTTCAGGCGCTCGGCGGCGGTCCTGATGTCCGAGGACGCCACGCCGTGCCCGCTGGGTTCGGTCTCGCCGGCCCTCGCCTCGCCCGCGTCGCCACCGGTCGTAGTGGCCTTGAGCGCCGCCTCGAGGTCTCGGAACAGAGAGGCTTCCTGACCGGGCGCGTGCCGCAGCGCCACCCCTGCGTAGCGCATGAGGTCGACGCGGTACGGCGCCGCGACGGTGAGCATCCGTTCGTCGCGCGGCTGGCGCTCCTTGAGCCTCAGGTCGGCGATGGGGACGCCGTGAGCCATGAGCTCCGGCGGGGCGACGCCCTTGAGAGCGTCCTTGATGCGGAGGTCGACGATGCCGGCCTCCTCGGTGACGTCTCCGGCCACGAAGATCGCGTCCGCGGTCGCCAGGTCGGTGAGCGTCGCACGTCGAGCCAGCGGAGCGACGACAGACGCCTCGTGGCGCGGAGCGTGGTCGATCTGACCGGTGCCCAGGTGCTCGGCGAGCGCGAGGGCCCCGATGCCCTCCTCGACCGTCGAGTCGGCACGTATGGCGATGCCCACGTCCTTGCCGCTCATGCCCGACAGCCGCTCCGCGACGAACGCGGCGGCCTCGTCCCATGACGCGGGCACCAGCTCTCCGCCGCGGCGGATGAGCGGCGTCAGCAGACGGGACTCGTCGTCCACGTACTCGTGGCCGAACCTCGTGCCGTCGTCTATCCAGGTCTTGTTGACCTCGGGGTTCAGGCGCGCCTTGATGCGCTCGATACGGCCGGTTCGCGAGTCGATCCATACCGCCGAGCCGGTGGCGTCGTCCATGGTCACAGACGGCGTGTGGTGGTACTCCCAGTTGCGGCCGCGGAAGCGGCTCGTGGCGTCTAGCAGGGCGCCAACTGGGCAGATGTCCGTGATGTTGCCGGTGAAGTTGTTCGGCAGCCCGGTCTCCTCGGAGGAGATGTATGTGTGGTTGGCGCGGTCGATGAAGTCGAGGACCTCGTCGCCCGGCACCTCCTCGAAGTAGCGCACGCAGCGCTTGCAGTGGATGCAGCGCTCGCGGTCCAACGTGATCAGCTCGGACAGCGCGTGGTGCTTCTCCTGGTGGCGCTTGTCGAACTCGAACCGTGAGATGCCGGAGCCGTACTCGTACGAGCGGTCCTGCAGCTCACACGCGCCGCCCTTGTCGCAGACGGGGCAGTCCAACGGGTGGTTGATGAGCGTGTACTCGACCATCGAGTTCTGGGCCCGCTTGACGGGCTCGGAGCGCGTGTCAATGACCATGCCCTCCATCACCTGGGTCGTGCAGGTGGCCATGAGGTTGGGGAACCAGAAGATCTTGGGCTCGCCTGTCTCCTCGTCCAGGACCCACTGGCCGTCCTTGTCCTTGCGCGGAGCACCGATGCGCGCCAGGCACATGCGGCAGGCGCCGATGGGCGACATGTACTCCTGGCTGCAGAAGTACGGGACGTCGTCACCGGCGCTGAACACGGCGTCGATGGCGCTCGTGCCCGGCTTGAGGTCGAGCTCGACCTCGTTCACCTTCACCTTCATGCCTGCCACCAGTCGTTCTTCGAGTACTTGGGGACCTTGTGCTCGGCCAGGTACTCGTACTCGTCCCTGAACCACTTGAAGCTGGCCTGGACCGGCATGACGCAGGCGTCTGCCAATGGGCAGAACGCCGTGCCTCTGATGTTGTTGGCTAGGTCCTCTATCAGGTCTACGTCCTCCTGCGTGCCCAGGCCCTCGACGAGCTTCTGGTAGAGGCGTGGCATCCAGTGGGCGACGCCCTCCCGGCACGGCGTGCACTTCCCGCACGACTCGTGGGCGTAGAAGCGCACGAGGTTGAACATCAGGTCCACCATGCACTTGTCGCGGGGGATGACGATCACGCCGCCGGTGCCCAGCATGGAGCCGTTCTTGGCCAACGTCCCGTAGTCCATGCTCATGTCGAGGAAGCGGTCCTCCCACGGGAACATCGGGGTCGAGGAACCTCCGGGGATGAACGCCTTGGCCGGTTCGCTGGGGCCGCCGGCGAAGTCGTAGACGAGCTCGCGGAACGAGGCGCCCATCGGCATCTCGTATACGCCAGGGCGTCTCACCGTCCCGGAGACCTGATAGAGCTTCGTGCCTTTGCTGTCCTCTGTCCCCATGGAGGCGAACCAGGCCGCACCCCTGTTGATGATGTGCACCGCGCTGGCGAGGCTCTCGACGTTGTTGATCGTCGTCGGCCTGCCGTAGACGCCAGAGGCAGCGGGGAACGGTGGCTTGAGGCGTGGGTTCGCTCGCAGGCCCTCCAGCGAGTTCATAAGTGCCGTCTCCTCGCCGCAGATGTAGGCGCCGGCACCGCGGTGGATCGTGATGTCGAACGATAGGTCGCTGCCGAATATCCTCTCGCCCAGGAGCCCCGCAGCCCTCGCCTCCTGCACCGCAGCGAGGGTGCGCTCGATGCCGAGGAGGTACTCGCCGCGCACGTAGATGAAACCGTGTGTTGCGCGCATCGCATGGGCGGCGATGATCATGCCTTCGATGAGCTGGTGAGGGTCGTCCTCGATGATGTAGCGGTCCTTGAACGAGCCAGGCTCGGACTCGTCGGCGTTGCACAGCACGTAGCGCGGGCCCCCGTCTGGCGGCGGCATGAACGACCACTTGACCCCGGTCGGGAAACCGGCACCTCCCCGCCCGCGAAGGCCCGAGGCCTTGACCTCGTCTACGACCTGCTCGGGCGTCATGGTCGTGAGAGCCTTACGCGCGGCGTCGTACCCTCCGTGCTGGCGGTAGAAGTCGAGCGTATGCGCCCCGTCGACTCCCACGTAGCGGTATATGGAGACCTCGTACCGCGGGTCGTGCCGGCTGACGATGGGGCCGTTCTGCCCGGCGTCGGCCATCAGTCCTGCCCTCCCCCGGTCGGCGTGCCGCCAGCACCGTCGTCACCTCGGGCACCGGACGTACCGACGGGGCTGGCCTTCTGAGAGCCCTCGATGTCGCTGCCGCGCTCGCGCCAGGCCTCTGGTAGCTCGTCCTTCCGCATGGCCTCGACGAGGTGTGCGCAGCGGCTGCGCGAGACGCGCTCGTAGTACGTGTCGTTGATGCTGAGGACCGGCGCGGTGCCGCAGGAACCCAGGCACTCCACCTTCTGGATGCTGAAACGACCTTCCGCGTCGCGCTCGCCGTTCACGATGCCCAGCTCCTCGACGAGGTAGTCGTACATCTGGTCCGAGCCCGCCAGGGCGCAGGAGATGGTCGAGCAGACCTGCAGGTGGAACCTGCCTATCGGGTACTCGTAGTAGGTGGAGTAGAAGCTCATGACGCCCTTTACCTCGGTCACGTTGATGCCGAGGATGTCCGCGATCTCGTGCATCCGCGCTTCCGACACGTGGCGCTCGGCGTTCTGCACCTCCCACAAGAGCGGCATGAGCGCGCTACGCCTCCCCTCGGGCGGGTAGCGGTTCAGGATCTCGTCGAGACGCTCTTCCTTACCCTCGAAGAACGGCGTGACGGTCTGCAGTTCGATCACTTGTCCACGTCTCCTAGCACCGGGTCGAAACTGGCTATGTTGATCACCATGTCGGCGAACAGACCGCCGATGCTCGACACCTCGAGCGACTGCAGGTTCGCCAGGCTGGGGGCCCGCACCTTCACCCTGTAAGGCATGGAGCCGCCGTCGCTCGCGATGTAGTAGCCGAGCTCGCCCCTCGCGCTCTCGGTGGGAACGTAGACCTCGCCCTTCGGCGGGTGGAACCCTTCCGTCACGAGCTTGAAGTGGAAGATCACGGCCTCCATCGAGTCCTCGAGCTCCCAGCGAGGCGGCAGCGAGATCCGCCTGTCGGGGTCGATGGTGGGGCCGGGCTCAAGGCGGTCTACGGCCTGCTGGACGATGCGGAGGCTCTCGTGCATCTCGTCCATGCGCACCTGCAGCCTCGCCCATATGTCCCCGTCGTCGTAGCAGGGCACGTCGAAGTCGTACTCGTCGTAACCGGAGTACGGGGCCGTCTTACGGAAGTCGAGCGGCACGCCGCTGGCGCGCAGCGACGGGCCCGTCAGGCACAAGTCGATGGCCTGCTGCCGCGTGAGGACGCCGACGCCGCGTGTACGCGCTTCGAGGATGTCGTTGCCCATGAATAGCGTGTCGTACTGGCCCAGGTACGCGGGGAACGTCTTGAGGAAGTCGCGGACCAGCGGCACGAACTCCTCCGGCACGTCCTGCCGCAACCCGCCCACCCTGAAGTAGCCGTAGTTCATGCGCACGCCGCAGACGTTCTCGAAGATGTCCATGAGCTTCTCGCGCTCGCGCATCGTGTAGAAGAACGGCGTGAGCGCACCCATGTCGAGCAGCGTCGTGCCGAAGAAGACGAGGTGGCTGGCGATGCGGTTGAGCTCGTTGAGGATGACGCGGATGCGTTGCGCCCTGATGGGGACGCGGGCGCCCATCAGATGCTCTACGGCGACCATGTACGCCAGGTCATGGGCGAAGCCGTTCACGTAATCCATGCGGTTGGAGTACGTCACGCACTGGTGGTACGTGCGGTTCTCCATGGTCTTCTCGAAACCGGTGTGCAGGTAGCCGACGTGCGGTCGGAGCGCGCGGATGCGCTCGCCCTCCAGGTCGACCACGAGCCTGAGTACCCCGTGGGTGCTGGGGTGCTGTGGGCCCACGTTGATGCGCATGCGCTTCGTCTCGAACGCGCCCAGGTTCTGACCCTGGTCTTGCGCCGGCGCCGGGACCTTGGTGGCCATCAGTTCTCGCCCGCTTCGCCGGCGTCGAGGTTGCTCGTCAGCCGTGACCGCGGACCGGGTACCTGGGTGGCACTAACGCCCTCCCGCGTGCCGCCCTTCCAGCCGGTGAGGCCGGGGTCGCGACCGGTGAGGCCCGCGCGGAACGAGGGCGGGTCGAGGAAGCGGCCGTCGTTGAACAGCGTCGGTGTCTCGCCCAGCGGATAGTCCTTGCGGTGGGGATGGCCGTCGAGGTCCTCGGGCGTGAGGATCTTGCGCAAGTCGGGGTGCCCGTCGAAGACGACGCCGATCATGTCGAAGCATTCGCGCTCGAGGAAGCTGGCGCCTGGCCAGATGCCTGTGCAGGTAGTCACGGACTCGCCGTCGTCCAGGTCGACGCGCAGGAACAACCTCTCTGCGCCCGAGAGGTCGTGAACGTCGTAGACGACCGAGAACCGCTTGCCCTTGTGGCCGGGGTAGGTCAGGTAGTCCATGCCGTGGACGTCGGTGAGCATCTCGTAGCCCATGTCCCTGACGGCCCGTAGGGCGCTGATCACCTGTTCTTTGGGCAGCGTCACGCTGATCATGCCCTTGAAGACGTGGACGCTGCCGCCCAGCTCGGCCAGCCGCCCCAGCGCGTCCGCGCGGAGCTGCAAGAGGTCCGCGGGCTTCGGCATCATGAACGGGACGCGGGCCATCAGCGTGACCAGCCTTCCACCATAGGCAGGCGCTCGCCGCGTTCGTCGAACGCCTCGCCCCTGACCTTCTTCTGGAGCTGCTGGACCGCGTATATGAGCGATTCGGGCCGCGGTGGGCACCCCGGCACGTAGATGTCCACCGGTACGACAGAGTCCACGTTCTGCACGATCGCGTAGTTGTTGAACATGCCGCCGGACGATGCGCAGGCGCCCATGCTGATCACCCACTTGGGGTCGGGCATCTGCTCGTACACGCGCCGCATCACGGGGGCCATCTTCTTACTCAGGCGACCGGCCACGATCATCACGTCCGCCTGCCTCGGACTGGCCCTGAAGACTTCCGAGCCGAACCGCGCCATGTCGTTGCGGGAGTTCGTGGCCGCCATCATCTCGATGGCGCAGCACGCCAGCCCGAAGGTGACGGGCCACATGCTGTTGCTACGACCCCACTTCACCAGGTTCTGCAGCGACTCGAAGAGGAAGCCCTCTGCCTCCAGCTCCTGCACGTCGCGTTCGAATAGGTCCCTGAGTCCCATGCTCACTTCCAGTCGAAGACGCCCTTACGCAGGAGGTACACGAACCCCACCGCGAGAAGGACGATGAATATGACGGCGTTGGCCAGCAGGAACTGCGGCGCCGCGTTGAACTTGACGGCCAGCGGGTAGAAGAACGCGGTCTCGACGTCGAAGATGATGAACATCATCGCGACGAGGTAGAAGTGGACGGGGAAGCGTTCTCGGGCTGAGCCGAGGGCCGGTATGCCCGACTCGTACGGTGCCAGTGTCGTCTCGCTGGCACGCTTCGGACCTACTAGGGAACTCGCCACCAGCGCCAGGACTGCGATCAGTCCGGCGGCGAGGAACATCATCAGTACTTCGGCGTACACGCGCGCACCTTCCCGAACCAAAGAGCCGCGGAGCTGCCATGCGGCGCCCCGCACGTGCGTCGTTGCGAGCCCGTGTCACTACCCGAAGAAAGGCGCTGCGCCTTCTCGTGCGCGATTTCACGAACTCCTCCACAAGAGTCTAGCAAGGTGTCTCGGGGGCAACAAGGCAAGCCGCGCCTACGGTGGTAACCGGGACGACGCTGGTATCATCGTGGGCGGACGCGGTGAGCGTCCTTCCTGCGTGGGTCGTTAGCTCAATCGGTAGAGCAGCTGGCTTTTAACCAGCGGGTTCCGGGTTCGAGTCCCGGGCGACCCACCAACCGTTCCTCCCGCTCGTGGCCGTGAGAACCTCAGCCGGGCCGTCTGGCCCCAACCCACCGCACGCCTTCGACACCCGCGGCCGTGAGCCTGTCGGCGAGCTGGGCCATGTGGTGGTTGAGGTGTCGCACGTTGATCAGCTGATGCTCCAGCTTCGGCACCTTGTACCAGTAGAAGCCGCTGTCCGCGCTCGCCAGGTCGAGCGAGTCGACGACGTCGTCGATCATCCCGTCGAGGTGCTGCAGGTACGCGAGGGCCTGTGCCCGCGAGTACGGCGGAGCGGTGACGGGTAGGGGGCTGTCCGGGTCCGGAGGCCCGGCGATGCCGTCGGGGTTCTGAACTTCACCGACGTGGCCCTCCCAGGGGACGAAGTCCTCCTCCCGCGGCATGAGGTAGAGGTGCGTGAAGAAGAGCGCGTGGTAGGCGACCTGCCAGAAGGAGTTCCTGGGCGCGGCGTCGAACCAGAGCTCTTCAGGGCACAGCTCGATAGTCTGGCGCAGCATCGCCAGCCCGGCATGGTACTGGCTCTTGAGTACGGAGCGGATCAGGCCGACGTGCACGACGCCGTCGGTCTCGTCGGCAAGCACCCGGGTCCCGTCGGACATGGCAGCTGCAGGATACTCGCAACGCGCCGCAGCGTCGCCGAGTCGGCTGGAGCTATACCTCGATGAGCGAGACCACGAACAGGAGCGCGACCTGGCTCCCCACGACCCAGTCCGGGTAGCCGAGAGCCTGCAGGACCAGGGCGGGCAGGGCGACGAGCAGGGCAGCGACGAGTTGCGGCTCGATACGGCCCGGCTCGACGCCGCTCCAGGACGAGTACTTCTCGACGACCAGGACGCCGGTGAGCAAGAGCGTCACGTATGCGACCAGGAGTCCGATCGAGGGCGGGGCAGCGACCGGAAGCAGGGCCGAGGCCAACCACGCGAGGGGCGTGAAGAGCGCGAGCGCTGCCAGCACGGGGACGCTGCGACCCAGGTTGCGCGCCGACGCGGGCACGGGGACGAGCTTCGACGGCAGACCCGGGCCGACCAGCGCCGCTGTCGCCCGCGCCGTCAGGAAGCCGGCGACCAGCACGGTCAGCGCACCGCCGAGGCTCCCACCCAGCACCGCGGCACCGGGCGTCGCGCCGACAGCAGCCGCCCCACCGACGACCTGGCCCGCCGCGAACAGCCCGGCGAAACAGGCCGCGAAGACCTGCGCCGCGAGCAGGAACCATGTACGGATGGGCCTCCTGTAGAGGGCAGTGACCGCTCGCCATGCGATGCCTTGCCAGGCCGGGGCGCTGGTGCCGGGCCTGGGTAGCGAGCGCCGCGGCCGTGTACTGCCGGGCCTGTCGTGCAGCGTCGCGAGCAACCTCTCACGTTCACCTGGTCCCGCGACACCGGAGACGCCGAGACCCGCTATAGCCGTCAGGAACTGCATCGAGCGGAGGCCCTGGAGCTGAGCCAGCACCAGGCTCTGCGATGCGAACCGGGGCGGCCACTCCTCCCGGAGCGACCGTCGGACGGCCAAGTGCGCCGCGACCGCCAAGAGCGTGGGAGCGATGAGCACGAGCCAGGAGCCGCTCCACAGACCGGAGGTGACCGTGAGGGCGAGGAGCGCCGGGGAAGCGTCGGCGCCCGATGGGGCACCGGTCAAGAAGAAGACGACAGCAGTGAAGGCGGCTGACGCGGCGCCCAGCGCCGGCAGAAGCAAGGACGGGGCCCGCGGGCTCGCCCCCCCGGAGCGAGCGGGTGACCTGGCCGCGTACCTCAACCATAGGGCGTCGAACCGCGCGACCGATAGCAGTGCGCCGATGAGCGGCGCCCACGGCGCCGGCTGATGCAGGAGCGCGCTCGAGAACAGCGCCCAGATCGCACCCAGCGCCGCGCCGCCAAGGGCGCGAGTGCCCCTGCGCAGCCACAGCCGGTAGGAGAGGACCGCATGGGGGCTCACCGGGCTCAGCGCCAGCCTGTAGAGGTCGCGGCTGTCGAGGTTAAGCGGTGGCACGCGGCCGGCCAGCAGGGCCGCGAGGATCCAGAGCGCGACCAAGGAACTGACGTAGTACACGACGTCCGTCCGCAGTGGCTGAGCAGTGCGCGGCAGCGCCTCGAACGCCGAGATGCCGAAGACGACGAGCCAGAAGATCAGGTAGCCCACGGTCCACCAGCCGATGGCCCGCCCCACCCAACGCACGTACGCCCTCAGGGACCTGGCGACCGTGCGGCCCCGAAGGTAACCGATCGCCGCGCTCGCCTGGACCGCGCTCACCTGGACCGTGCGCCGCGGTTATCGGCGCGGCTACTGGTAGCTACCGGCCTCAGGAGGCCATCGGCGATCTCGACCACCTTGGCGTCGAGCACGCCGGCCAGGTCGCGCTGGTGCCCGGTGAGCAGCACGGCACGACCGCCGTCGCAGAGCCCCTTCAGTAGCGCGGCCAGGCGGTCCTGGGCTTCCAGGTCGAGCCCGTTGAACGGCTCGTCGAGCAAGGTCAGCGGCCGCTCCAGGGCTATGGCCAGCGACAGCGACAGCTTCTGGCGCATGCCTCGGGAGTGCGTGCCGGGAAACTCGCCCAGCCGGCTCTCGAGCCCGAAGCCCTCCAGCAGGCTTAGGGCCCGAGCCTCGGCATCCGGTACTCGGTAGAGCACGGCGGTCAGGTAGGCGTGCTCCTCCAACGTCAGGTCTTCGTAAAGTGCCGGTTCGTCCGGGACGAACACGAAGCTCTCTCGGCCGGACAGCGTCGCGGGAGGTCGCCCGCCTATCTCGACGTCGCCACTGGACGGCACCAGCCCCACCAGTGCCCGCAGGAAGGTGCTCTTCCCTGCCCCGTTGGGGCCGGTCAACAGGGTCAAGTCGCCAGGCGAGAGCCGGAGGTCGGCATCCGAGACGATCTCCACGCCGCCCAGCCGTACGCTCAGGCTCGCTACACTCAGTACCGGGTCCACGTTCTGTGGGGTCACCCGAAGAGCCTTACATGAATCGGCCGCTGTATCGTCGCGGCATGCAGCCAGGACCCATCGCCACCTTCTCCCTCGCAGCGCGAGACCAGGCGACCGGCGACATGGGCGTCGTCGTCGCGAGCAAGTTCCTTGGAGTGGGCGCCTACGTGCCCACAGCGGTAGCCGGAGTGGGGGCAGTCGCGACCCAGGCGTTCAGCAACGTGACGTTCGGGCCCCGGGCGATAGAGCTGCTAAGGACTGGCAAGACGCCCGCGGAGTGCTCGCAGGAGTTCGAGCGGACGGACGCCGGCATACAGCAGCGCCAGTTCGGCATCGTGGCGGCCGACGGCCAGGCAGTGACGTTCACGGGCTCGCAGTGCCACGCATGGGCCGGCGGCAAGTCCGGCGTCGGTTACGCAGCCCAGGGCAACATCCTCACCGGCCCGGAGGTCGTCGACGCGCTCGTCGACACGTTCCTCGGCTCCTCACGACCCTTCCCCGAGAGGCTGGTGGCCTCACTGGCGGCGGCCGAGGCAGCGGGCGGTGACAGCCGTGGCAGGCAGTCTGCGGCGCTGCTCGTCGTCGGGCACGAGAAGGGCTACGCCGGCCTGAACGACCGCTGGATAGACCTTCGGGTAGACGACCACCCGGAGCCCGCCACGGAGCTCGCTCGGCTACTCGAGCTGCACCGCGTCTACCTGGACAAGCCGAGCACTGAGCCGAGGCGCCTGAGCGCAGAAGACATCCGCTGGTTACAGGGTGTACTTCATGGACAGGGTCGCCTGGAAGGTACGCCGACGGGCGCCTGGGACCTGGAGACGGAGACCGCGCTCGAGGGCCTGTTCGGCGTCGAGAACCTCGAGGAGAGGTGGGTCGGCGGCCCGGCGGTCGACCCCGTCGCCTGGGAGCACCTCACCGCCCGTTTCGGCGATCGCTGAACCCCATCTGCCGGCCCTGGACGGTGCCTTCGGTTGACCGGCGCGCGCTTCCATGCTGTACAATCTCTAGCGCGCTCGCGGGCCGCTATCAAGCGCCCTGCGGCCGTTCGTTTGAAGGGCCCCTTCGACTAGCGGTCAGGTCACAACCCTTTCAAGGTTGCGGCACGGGTTCGAATCCCGTAGGGGTCACCACGACGAGAGGCGTCCGGAAACGGGCGCCTCTTCTCGTCACGCCAGCCGCTCGAGACACTCGACGGGAAGATCGATCGACGCATCTCCACGGACCGCCGGCCGACTCAGCGGCACGCCCACAGCATGCCGCGCTCCAGGATCAGCCTCGCCTGCGGTATCTCGAACTCGGCCACGACATGGCCGATCGAGAGGTAGAAGACCTTCCCGTCGCCCCAGCGACGCTTCCAGGCCACGGGCATGACGACGCCTTCCAGCCACGGCATCTCCTCGCCGGGGAACGTGGTCTCCGCCAGCACCTCGTTGGACGGGTCGACGTGCATGTAGTACTGCTCGCTCTCGATGTCGAAGTCCGAGAGCCCGCGCGTGATCGGGTCGCTCGAGTCTGTGATCCTGACCCGGTACGACCTGACGTTGCCAGGGTGCGACACGAACTGTCCGCCGACCATCATCTTGTAGTCGAGGCTAGAGCGGAACGCGTCCCCCATGCCGCCGTGCCATCCCGCCAACCCAGTCCCAGCCTCGACCGCCGACAGCAGGTTCCGTTCGCGCTCACGCGTGAGCTCGCCCATCGTCCAGACGGGGACGATCAGATCGAACTCCTTCAGTGCGGGAGCATCGTCGAGTCGTTCAAGTCTGTCGCTCAGTTCGACGTCGATGCCTGCAGACTCCAGCAGCCGGCCGGCGAGCCCGGCCGATCCGACCGGGTCGTGTCCTTGCCAGCCGCCGTAGAGAACGAGGGCGCGCTTCATTCGGGCCTCCTTCCGGGTCCGAGACGGTTAGCGTTACGCATGGACGCGGTAGCTCTTCTCAGGGACTCCGCCGTCGAGTGGTGGCGCAACTGGCTGAGGCTGACGGTCCTCAACCTCGTGTGGATGGCGTCGTGGCTGACCGTGCTCCTGGGGCCGCCGGTGACGCTGGCCGTCTACGCCTACCTGGAGCGCCTGACGGACAACGACGAGATGACACCCGGCGAGTTCCTGGCGGAGGTGCGGCGCAACCTGCTCAAGGGCTGGCTGTGGGCCCTGCCGGTTCTTGCGCTGCTGGCCTCGCTCTTCGTGTCGCTGCCGTTCTACGCCCAGTTCCCCGACCTCTGGGCCAGGGCCGCCGAGTTCGCGGTCGCCGTGCTGGTGGTGGGCTGGCTCTTCCTGCAGTTCTTCGCCCTGCCCTACCTGTTCGCCCAGGAAACGCGCTCCCTCAGGCTGGCCCTCAGGAACGCCGCCCTCACCGCTCTCGCCAGCCCGCTTTACAGCCTGATCATCGGCATCGCGCTGCTGGTGCTCCTCGTGCTGAGCGTGCGCTTCATGGGCGTGACGTTCCTGTTCTCGCCCGTGCTGATCGGCATGGCGGGCACCCTGGCCGTGAAGGAGCGCCTGCGGCGCTTCGGGCTCGCGGAGAGCGCCTGAGTTTGGCGCCGGAGCGATGGGTCTCGGCGGCACCTGGCCTCCGCCGGGCCAGAGCCTGATCGTCACGACCTCGTAGGGACCGAACGGGATCCGCAGTCGGCCGCCCTCTACCTCCAGGGGTACCAACTCGTCCTCGAGGAGGTCGCAGACGGCGGCGCGTGCGATGTCGATGCCGAATCGCACGGTCACGTCACCGCTGCGCGATCCGGTCGCCTCGAACATGCGCAGGATCCAGCCGTCACCGTCCTCGGCCCGCTTCAGGGTCTCGATCACGACGTTGCCGGCGTCGGCATGCGCGAAACCGAAGGTCGCGGCCATAGCCGTCTCGTTCGGCGCCGCAACCCGGGGACCGCCCACTCGCATACGCGCCGTCCGCAACGGCACGTTGAGGTCCTGCGCCTGCCTGACCACGTCCGAGGCGCGCCAGTCACCGGCGTGTGGGAGGAGCGCGTAGGTGAACTCGTGCTTCCCCCTGTCCGCGTCGGGGTCAGGCCGGATGGGCGAGCGCAGGAGGGTGAGGCGGAGCACGTCGTCCTTGACGTCGTAGCCGTACTTGCAGTCGTTTAGTAGCGCCACTCCGTAGTTGCCTTCAGACAGGTCAGCCCACCTGTGCGCGGGCACCTCGAACCTCGCCCAGTCCCAGCTGGTGTTCCAGTGGGTCGCCCTCTCGATGGCGCCCAAGCCGATGTCGTAGGTCGCATGGCGCGCCCTCACCTGTACCGGGAATGCGACCTTCAGTAGCGTCCGCCGTTCCCGCCAGTCGACGTGCGTGCGGAAGTCGATGCGCCGATCTCCGGCCCGCAGCACGATGCGCTGCACGACCTCGGACGAGCCGAACGCCCACCGCAACCGCAGGACGGCCCGCACCGGCCCGTTCTCCTCCACCGCGCACTCGCGCAGCTCCGTGACCTCGCGAAGCGTCTCCTGGTAGTAAGGGTCCACGTCCCACGCATCGAACGCGAGCGGCTTGTCCTCGAACAGCTGCAGGACGTTCCCTCTGCGTCCCGGCGCGAGCACTTCGCGCGCGTTGGCCTTGTCGAGGAGACGGACCATGTGACCGTTGTCGTTCAGCTCCAGACGGTAGTGCTCGTTCTCCAGCGAGCGATCGGTCGCGCGCAGCGTCTGCCCGCCGGGCGCGGCACCCGCCTCGCCGGCCTTACCCAGCCTGACCCACCTGTAGCCGAGAGACGGCACGGGCGGAACGCTGAGCAGGCGTCTGCGCTCCCCACCAGCGCCCGTCGTCTGGCTCGGCAGTCCGTTGCCCGCTTCGTCCATGGCGACCAGGTCGCTCATCTCGGGCGTCCACGGCAGCTCAAGTACCCCGCCGCGCTCCCAGCCCAGCGAGTTGAGGACCAGCAGGCCATCACCACTGTCCGCCACAGGCAGGCCGGAGACCGCCTCGTCGTATGCGCTGTCGGCGATCTGGGCGCTCCGTCGGTGGTCGGCTGCGCTGTCCACGTACACCGGAGTGATCGACGAGCCCGGCAGCACGTCGTGGAACTGGTTGTAGAGCAGCAGCTCCCACGCCTCATGCAGGTCCGGGTAGGTGGCGCCGGTCAGGATCGACGCGATGCTCGCTGCCCACTCGGCGTCGTGCAGCCTCACCTCGTTGCGCCGGTTGTCGCGCTTGATGGCGGCCTGGGAGGTATAGGTCCCACGGTGGTACTCCAGGTACAGCTCGCCGTCCCACACGGGCAGGTCCTGGTTCGCCACCCGTTCGGCCAGGCGCTCGAAGTACGGCTCGACGTGGCCAGGCCGAACTCTCGGAAGGCCCGGCAGGTCGTTCATGACTCGGGCAGCCTCGAGCATCTCGCGCGTCGGTCCGCCGCCACCGTCTCCCCAGCCGTACGCCAACAGGAGATCGTCGTTGACGTCCTTCTGGCGGTACTCGCGCCAGATGCCGGCCACCTCACGGGGGTCCAGCTCGCCGTTGTATGTGTAGTGGTGCGAGTTCCGCTCCGGCGTGGTGATGAAGTGCGCGAGGACCTCGGAGCCGTCTATGCCTCTCCACCTGAACGTGTCGTGGGGCATGCGGTTGAACTGGTTCCAGGACACCTTGGTCGTGACGAAGTACGGCAGGCCGCTCTTGGCGAGGAGTTGCGGCAGCACGGCCGAGTAGCCGAAGACGTCGGGCAACCACAGCACCTTCGAGTCCACGCCGAAGGTCTCCCTCATGTACCGCTTGCCGTACACGACCTGGCGGATGAGGGACTCTCCGGAAGGCATGTTGGTGTCCGACTCCACCCACATGCCGCCCGTGATCTCCCACTCGCCACTGGCGATGCGACCCTTCACGCGGTCGAAGATCTCGGGACTGTCGCTCTCCAGCCAGCGGTACAGCTGCGGGCTCGAGTGCAAGAACCGGTACTCGGGGTACTGGTCCATGAGGTGCAGCACGGTCGCGAACGTGCGTTGCGCCTTCTCTCGGGCGTGCACCTGCCGCCACAGCCATGCGAGGTCTATGTGCGCGTGACCCACCGCGGTGACCACGGGCCGGTCCGGGTCGGTGCCACGGAGCTCCTGCAGACTGGCGGCCAGCGAGTCCGCGGCGCGCTCCGCGGCGGCGTAGAACTCTTCGCTGCCCACGATCGAACCCTCCAGCGTGCCCATGGCCGCGTAGACCGGGTCCAGCAGCCGGAGGTGGTGCCAGCCTCTAGGCTCCAGCTCTGCGACGGCCTTCAGGGCGGTGTCGGCCAGGAAGAAGAGGCGCTCGGCGCCCTCGTCGACCAGCAGTAGCTCGGCGACCCTGAACGTCCGCACCTCGGGCACGCCGAGGACGCCGCTCCAGACCCTGAGCGCCACTTGCACACATCCGCTCGCGTAGGTCCGAGGTGGTAACAAGGCCTCCGTGTGCCAGACGTCTATCCCCTGGAGCGCACGACCGTTGACGTACAGCAGCCCCTCCGCGGTCGAGTCTCCGCCGTCGCGTGGGCCGGGCAGCAGCCTGAGAGCCACCTTCTGCCCTCGCCAGGCTTCCGGCACCTCGATGGTCGTCCTGAACCATGCGACCTTGTCGTAGCCGCCCCAGCTCTCGCCGACGGCGAAGTCGCGCCATGACGAGTCGTCGAAGCCCGGTTCCTGCGCCCCAGCCGGGTCACCCTCCGAGAACCTGAAGGTGGGGATGGCGATCTTCTCGCGAGGGATCGCCGTTCGCAGCTCGGCGATGCGAGCGGAGAGCTTCTCCAACGGGAAGAACCGCATCAGCTGCGCCGCTCCCCCACAGCACCCTTCCCCTGCCCGGCATCGGTAGGGCCCTCCCCGCGGAAGTACTCACGCTCCAGTGCCTGGCAGAGCGCGTGGTAGATGGGAAGGTGCCGCTCCTGCACGCGCGACACCTCCGTGTGGGGCACGCGCACGCAGACGTCGCACCACTCCGCGAGCCGCCCGCCGGCCGCGCCGGTGAGACCCACGACGCCCAGTCCGAAAGCCTTGCCTACCTGGGCGGCGCGCACGACGTTCGCCGAGTCGCCGGACGTAGAGATGCAGAGAAGCGCGTCGCCCGGGCGCCCGAAGCCGTACACCTGCTGCGCGAACACCATGTCAGGCGCCACGTCGTTGGCTATGGCCGTCGTGAGGGCCGTGTGGCTGACGAGCGAGATCGCCGGCAGCGCGCCTTGGAGGTTGTCCGATAGGTACCCTCCATCCGCGGAGCCCAGGTCGGCCAACCTGGTCCTGGCCTCAGCGCCCAGCGGCCGGCGCGAGTAGAAGCCCTTCATCAGCTCGCCGACGATGTGCTCGCTGTCCGCTGCGCTGCCGCCGTTGCCGCAGACGAGCAGCTTGCCCCCGCCGGCGAAGGCGTCGCGTAGGACATCCAACGCCCTCTCGACGTCGCTACCGCACGACTCCAGGTCCGGGTACCTCGCGACGAGCGCCGCGATCGTCTCGTTCATGTCTGGCCCTCCCTGAGGCGCGCTGCTGCCGTTAGAAGCAGGTCCGGTGCCCCGAAACTACCCGACTTCAGGACCACGCTCAGCCCCTCGCTCGCCAGGGACTCGCATACCGGAACGCCTGGTGCGACCTCCGGCCCCACACGGAAAGAGTCGAGCCCGAGGCGAGCGCAGACCGTCGCCGAGGTGTCGCCGCCCGCGACCACCAGCCCTGTTGGCGTCACTCGCGACAGACAGAGCGCGGCCACCTCGGCCAACGCGGCCGACACCAGGCGGCCCGTGGCGGCGGGACCAAGGCCCCTGGCCCTGCCGGCGGCCTGGGTCGCGCTCACCTGTGCGCCGCCGGCCGCGGCCCTCACGAGCACGTCACTGCCGCTTTCCAGCGCGGCGGTCACTGCCGCGGCCACGCCTTCGACTTCTACTCTGCCCGCCTCCTCGTCGAACACCGAGGTCGTGTCCAACTCCAGGGTCGGCAGCCCCTGCTCGCGGGCATGCTCTACCTGAGCGGCCGTCTGGGGCGTGAGGCTGCCGGCGACCACGAGCACCCCGGGGACGCTCACTCGTGACCCGGCCGCGGCGCGAAGACTCTCTGAACCTTCGTCCGGCGTGGCTTCGCCATAGCCGGACGACGCTTGGCGGCGAGCGGCACCGGCCCCCGGCGGCCCCCATGCCAACGCCAGCTCCTCGATGAGGCCCGAGGCGCCGCACAGGACGCGCACGCCGGCAAGGTCGATGGCGCGGGCGATCGTCGCGAGCGCCGCTTGGTCTACGACATCGAGCAAGAGGTAGCCTGTGCGTCCCCGAGCATCCGAGATGGCCTCGGCCAAGGGCTCCGCGCCCCTGCCCACGACGCCGTGGCTCAGGAGCGTGACGGCGCGCCGGGTCTGGCTTCCAAGGACGTCCACTAGCCGCGAGCTCGTCATCGGGTGTACGGGGTCGTGCCTGAACGCCGTCTGCTCGAGCGGCACCCCATGGACGTAGTGGACGCCGTCGACGGTGGTCCTGCCGTTCTTGGGGAAGCCGAGCACGACGACGGCGAACGCCTCGTCCACCGCGTCCAGCATGGCGTCGAACTCCGCACCCACGTTGCCACGGAAGACCGAGCAGGTCTTCTTGTGGAGGAGCCGAGGACCGTGCGCCGCCAGCCGCTCGGTGGCGGCGCGCACCTTCTCGTACGCGACGTCAGGCTCGTCGAAGCGCGAGTCCGTGTCCAGCACGCACACCGCAGCGCCATCCGGGCCGTCGAAGGCGCTCGCGGTGTAGACGTGCGTGACATGCCCGGCCTTCGCGCTCATGCTGCCGGCGTCCGTCGCGCCGGTCAGGTCGTCGGCTACGACGCCGAGGATCACGACGGACGGCTGCGTCTCGGCCGGTAAGCGGCGCGTTCCCGGAAGTCCGTCACGGTCTCGGGCGGCAACCGGCGTAGCGTCAGGTTCGCCGTGCGCGCGGTGATCGCCATACGGCAGGCGAGCTCGAGGACCTGAAGGCCCTGCAAAGCCTCGGACAGGCTCTCACCGAAGACCACGACGCCGTGGTTCTCGAGGAGTAGTACCTCGGACGAGCGGGCGGCCTGGCCGACGGCAGTACCGAGGTCCTGCGAGCCAGGGTGGTGGTACGGCACGCTGGCAACGCGCTCCAGGTAGTGCATCGTCTCGACGAAGAGGTCGTCTGGCACAGTCATATCGCTGCATGCCACGAGGGTCGCGTGGAACGGTGCGCCATGTAGAACGGCGGCGGCATCCGGCCTGGAGGAGTAGACCGCCCTATGGAGTGGTAGCTCCTTCGAGGGTCGCCTGGCCGGCCCGGACCCGACCGGCGCCGCCTGTAACGGCACCGACACGATGTCGTCCTGCGTCAGGTCACCCAGCCTCGAGCCGCTCGCCGTCACGTACAGGTCGTCGCCCGAGCGGAAGCTCAGGTTCCCGGCGTCCCCCCACGTGAGGCCATGGGCGACCATCTCACGACCCACCCTTATCAGCTCCGCGATCGCGTCCACGGCGTCAGGCGGGGCGCGCGGCCAGCGGGAACTCGAGCAGGTCGGTCTCGACGATCTCGCCGGCCGGATCGTCGGGCACCAGGAACGTCTTGACCTCGAGAGGGCCGAAGTCCGCCTCGATACGGCGGTCCCAGGCGCTCAGGTCGATGGTCGCCATCGCCCGGTTGCCCGACGTCTCGCGAGCGCGTACGACGGTCGCCTCACCGTCCTCGGCGCGCTTCATGACCGTCACGACGACCGACTGCGGCTCCACGGAGGCGAACGTGCCGCTGGGCGGCAGCGGGCCGTCGTGGAACGTCGCGTTGATGGCGAACGGCCGCTGGTTGAGCTCGGCGGAGCGCCGGACGGTTCCGCCGTGGGCCCACCCGCCCCGATGCGGCAGCAGTGCGTAGCGGAACCGCTGTAGGCCGTGATCGGTGTAGTCGTACGTGGCCTCGGGATGCAGCACCGCGGGGTCGTGGTGCGCGTAGACGGGGTTGCGCAGGACCGTCATCCCGATGTCGCGGACGTTGACGTCGAACGAGTACTTCGAGTCGTTGATGACGGACAGCCCGTAGAGGTCGCCGGTGTCGCGCGCCGTGCCGGAGACGTCCACCCATGATCCGCCCGGCTCCTCCTCGCCGTTCGCGAAGCGCTCGACGAAGCCGTAGGGGACGTCGTAGGTGGCGCGCATGAAGTGCACGTTCACCGGGAAGCGCAGCTTGAGCGCCTTGTTGGGCTCGCGCCAGTCCAACGTCGCGCGCACCTCGACCATGTCGCTGTCGCGGTAGACGCTGATGTCCTGTATCAGGGTGGAGTCACCGTAGGCGCTCTTCACCCGGACCGTGGCCCTGACGTCGCCGTCCTCCACGAGTTGGACGCTGGTAGCGAGCATCTCGCCCGACACCTTGTCGAACCGGAAGACGTTGTGGCCCCAGGTATCGCTCGGGTCGTCGATGACGACCGGCCGAGCGGCCGGGCCAGCGAGCACCTGCGTCCCTGCCTCCTTGTCGAAGAGGCTGGCGATGAAGCCGGCCGTGTCCACCTCGAGCCGCAGTCGGACGTTCTCGAGGACCAAGCGACCGTCACCGGCTTCGGGCGCCGGCACGGGGACGCCTACCGCGAGGTTCGTGCCGCCGGTCGTGGCCGGTTCCGCGGACGCCGGCGCCTCGGCGACCCCGCGCTGAACGACGCGGTAGCTGCGGTATCCGAGGGCCGGCAGGTCGGCGGAGAACAGCAGGCGGCTGCGGCCGTTGGCGGTCGCCTCCGACTGCACCGCCTGGAACGGCACCTTCTCGCCGTGCTCGTCCACCAGGACCTCACCGTCCTTCAGGCGCCAGGTCTCGAGCTCCACCGGCACCGTCGCCGGCCAGGCGTGCGGGTTCACGGCCAGCACGGGCTTGGCGCCCTCCTCGTACGGGGTGTCGATGCGCCACGCCAGCGCCATCACGGCGTCGTTGAGCGCGCGCCCGCCGATCGCCATGGCCTCGCCGTAGAGGTCGCGGGCATCGTCGTACGCGCTCCTCAGGCTCGTGCCGGCGAGGATGTCGTGGAACTGGTTGAAGAGCACGCCCTGCCAGGCGTGGGCCAGGTCCTCCTTCACCTCGTGGCCAACGGCCGCCTTCGCCGCGGCGCCCAGCGTCTCCGCCGTCGTCAGTAGCCCCTCGGCGCGGCGGTTCCAGGCCTTAACGCCCGAGTGCGCCGCGTAACAGCCGCTGGCGTGGTGCTGCAGGTCGTGATGAACGATGGGCAGGTCCCAGCCGCGCTCCAAGGCGGCCGCGAAGTAACGGTTCGGCGTCGAGAACACCATCTCGGGAAGGTCTGGGTCCTCGTTGATACGGCGGATGCTCTCGATGTTCTCCTTCGTGGGGCCGCCGCCGTGGTTTCCGACGCCGTAGAAGCACATGATCTCGTCGACGGGGTCGCGCAGCTCGCCGGCGCAGCGCGTGATGTGCTTGTCGAGCTCCTTGCCCCACGTGCAGTACTCGAACGGGATGCGGTAGGTAAGCACCCGCGAGCCGTCGGCAGACTCCCACCAGAACAGCCGGCTCGGCAGCCCGAGCTCGTGGGGCGCGGGCCGCATGAAGACGTAGTAGTCGAGGCCAGCCTTCTTCAGAAGCTGAGGCAGCATCGCGGCGTGGCCGAACGAGTCCACGTTGTAGCCGACCTTGGCCGCGACGCCGAACTTCTCGAGGAAGTAGCGTTGCCCGTAGAGCGCCTGCCGCACGAACGATTCACCGCTGGGGATGTTGCAGTCGGGCTGCAGCCACCACCCGCCGACGATCTCCCAGCGTCCATCGGCCACGCGCTGCCTGATGCGCTCGAACATCTCGGGGTCGTGCCGCTCGACCCAGGCGTAGAACACCGCCGAGCTAGAGACGAACGTGAAGTCGTCCGACTCGTCGAGGCGGTCGAGCGCGCTCCTGAAGCTGGCGATGACCTCGTGGAAGCCCTCGGTCCAGCCCCACAGCCACACCGGGTCTATGTGAGCGTTGCCGATCATGTGCATGCGACCGCGGGCGGCGCTTGCCGGCGTATCCTTCGCGCTCATACGGCGACCGGCCCAGCAGGGCTCTCGGGAGCGGTGAACGAGGACGTCACATCCCTGGCCTCGCCGTCCGCGACCGAGTCCCTGATCGCGCACAGGACGTCGACGACGTGGGCCGCGTGCCGACCCGTGACCCGGCTGGGGCGCCCCTCTCGCAACGCCCTGGCTAGCTCCAGGACACCATCACCCCAACGCATCTGCGCCGCCGAGTGGTCGCCTCGCGGCTCGTATGCCTCGCCGAACCTGGCCACCCCGACGGTCGCGTTCGGCTCCTGCCAGCTCGACAGGTGTAGAGAACCCAAGTCCCCGTGTAGCTCGACGCCTCTCTGGCTCGAGCGCTGGTCCACGTAGAAGTTCGTCGTCAGCCTCACCAGCACGCCTGACTCCAGCTCCACGGCGGCCATGACGAAGTCGGGCGTCGTGATCGTGAACGCCTCCCCGCCCTTGGTCGTGCGGTCCGGCTTGAGCACGCGGCCGTACGCCTGGACGCGCCGCGCCGGCCCGAACATCGCCGTCAACAGGGTGAGCGGGTAGACCCCTACGTCGAACAGCGCGCCGACCTCGTAGAACGCCGCCGGGTCGGGGTGCCAGCTCTCGATGCGTCCCCAGTTGACCTCTGCGTACGCGAGCCGCACGGTGCCAAGCGAGCCCTCTTCCACCTCGCTCCATGCGGTCCTCTGCGCATCACCGAGGAACGTGAACGGCGAGCACGCGAGCCGCCTTCCGCGGGCCTCCGCCAGCGCGACGAGATCGTGGGCCTGCTCGGACGTGAGGGCCAGGGGCTTCTCGCTATAGACGTGCTTGCCCGCCATGAGCGCCGCTCTCGTCAGGTCGTAGTGGGCGGTGTGGACGCTGAGGTTGACGACGATCTCTACGTCGTCGTCGGCGAGCAACTCGGTGTAGTCGGCGTAGGCACGGCAGCCGTGCTTGGCAGACAGCGCGGCGGCCCGCGCTGGGTCGATGTCTGCCACCCCTATCAGCTCGGTCTCCTGGTACGCCGTCAGCGTGGAGGCATACGGTCCGGCGATGTTGCCACATCCCACGATCGCGACCTTCACCGGTACGCGGTCGCCGCTCGTCGCTCGGGTGACATGGCCCGCGATCGCGGAGCCGGTATCGCTCTGTTTCACGCCGCCTCCATCCACGCCGCGAGTATCGCCCGGCTGGCGGTGACGTCCTCCGTTGGGTCGAAGGTCTCGGGTTCGTGCTCGATGCTCAGCGCACCGGAGTAGCCCAGCGTTCGCAGCGTCTGGACGCTGCGCTCGAGCGGCACGACTCCGGCGCCGAACCGGCAGGTCACGTGAGGCATACCCTCGGCCAGAACGTCCTTGAGGTGCACGTAGAACAGGACGTCAGCGAGCTCCGCCAGGGCGACCGCCGCGTCGTAGCCCTGCGTGCCGAACCAGCCGGTGTCCACGGTGACGCCGATGAGCTCGTGCGGCTCGCCCAATCTGGCGCGTAGCTCGGCCGCCGTCCTCTCCGGGTGGTTCTCGACGCCCAGCCGAAGCCCTGTCGCGCCCAAGACCTCGACCAGGTGGCCCCTGTCCTTGTCGAGCAGCGACGTGGAACCCCCGAGCACAGGGCCACCGAACACCTCGGCGATGCGGCAGGTGGCGTCGAACTCCTCCCGGGTCGAGCCGAACCACCCGGCCAGGCTCGGCACCACCATGCCGTACTCGTCGAGGACCTCCTTGGCGGCTTCGAGGTGGCCCGTGGTCACCCACTGCGGTGAGATGTGGCCCGTCCAGACGTCCATCGCGGAGAAGCCCAGTGCGCTGACGTCGGACACAATCTCCTTGAACCGCTCCCGGAACGTCTCCAAGGGACGGAAGTGCTCGCTCGCCGCACGGTCACCCTGTCCCCAGCCGCCGGTCATCCGGTAACCGACCTGCCGTGCGACGTAGTTCGCGCCCATGAACGAGACGGTGTTCTTCAAGCCCATGTCTCTCCCGCCGAGGTTCCTGAAGACACAGCATCTCGCGATGGACTCAAGTCTCGGCCCCAGGAAGTTGCGGTGTCTGACCTAGCGCGTCGGAAGGGTCGCTTCGCATGGTGACGATCGCCTCGGCGACCTGCCCGTAACGACGGTCGCCAACGGTCACGTCGGCGACGAGCAGCTCGCGCCGTCTGTCGTGTGTGGCCTCGGCCCGGAGCGTGAAGCCAAGGACGGCGCTCGAACGCGCTCCCACAGGCCGCGAGACGCTGCGCGGACTCACCGAGTAGCCCCTCGGCGCCCTCAGCTCGACCTGCACGACGCGCTCACATTCGTCGGGGTTCCGGACGTGAACCTCGATGGCACGCTCCGAGCCCTCGGAAAGTTCGGAGCGGTACGGCGCGATCCTCACCTGGGGTCCGCCGGCTCCGAACACGCCGGGCTGAGAACGCTGGGGGGGCAGGACCTCGCGATGGAGCATGTCAAGCAACTTGCCACCACGGCTCAACGTCCTGAAGTAGGCATCGTTCGGCCAGTGCGGGTCCCAGTGGCCTGTGAGGATCAGGTCCGGGCGTATGCGGGCGAGCAGCTCCGCGCTCTTGACGTAGTCGTCGACGCCGAAACCGTTCTGGTAGACGTAGTTCCACATCGGCGTCTCGCCGCCCTGGTACTGATCGCCTGCCGCGACGACGCGCTTGCCGTCCACCTCGAACTCTATGGCGACGGCGAAGTGGGTGTGCCCAGGCAGGTGGTGGAGCTTGAGCTCGTACTCCTCCCAGGCGATGGGCGTCTCAAGCGGCAGCCGCCTGTCGACCTCGATGGCGTCGTACCACAAGCACGGCAAATCGAAGTTCGTGGGCCTCTCCAGGACGTCGGCGAAGAGTTCGGCAGCCCAGACTTCGGTCCCCTCGACGCGCCTCAGCAGGTTGAGGCCGGCGACGTGGTCGTCGTGGTAGTGCGTCGGAACCACGACGTCCACCGCGCTCACGCCGAAGTCACGCTTGAGTGCCGGCAACGTGTACAGCCACGGTCGCCTCGACGCCCGGTCGGACCCTGCGGCGACACCGGTCACGAAGTCGTAGCCGAAGTCTATGAAGAGCGCCTTGCCGCTTTCCGAGAGCAGCACGTAGTGGTAAGCCATCGACGTGCGGTTCCGCAGGAGATGCGGGGTCACGGCCTCGTACGGACGCTCCCGCAGCTCGAGTAGCCGCGCGTTCTGCTTGCGCTCGCGCAGGAGCCTGCGCAGCCGCCTTACCAGCAGGTCGATCGCCGGGGTGGGCTCCTCCATGGGCATGCCGTGCGATGGCAACAGCAACTCAGGTTCTCTGTCCCGGAGATCGAGCAGCGACGCCACGCTGGCGGCGACACCCTCGGCGCCGTTGTACGTCCACTGCGTCGATGCCAGCGACCAGACCTTGCCTGGCGCGTAGATGAGGTCGCCGGTGAACGCAATCCTCGCGCCATCGACGTGCATCAAGAGCCCAACCGACCCGGTCGTATGTCCCGGCAGCGGGAGGACCTGCACCTCTAGGTCGCCGAAGCGCAGCGTCGCGTAGTCGCGCAGAGTCTGGTGAACGGGCACGTTCGCCGTGAGAGAGAAGCGGTCCTCCCGAGTGTTGTAGGAGTTGTCCAACTCGCGAGCCTGCCAGTGCTCCTGGACGCTGTGGAAGAGGTCCTGCTCGGCGTGCGGCACCCAGATCCGGATACCTTCCGCTGCCGCCCGCTCGAGCCCCTGGCCCTGGTCGATGTGGTGGTGAGTCATTAGCACATCTGTGACGCGCTCGACGCCGACCTCGTGCAGGTGGTCGAGCACGCCGCCGGCGCCGAAGTCGATGAGGAACGCCGTGTCGCCGGTCTTCACCAGGTATACGACGCAGGTGTCTTCGTAGCGGTAGAGGTTCGCCGAGAGCCTCTGCATCAGATTGGCACTCCCGCACTACTCGTCCACTCGGCAGAGCCGAACACGGGCACGTGCCCTAGCGATACCGCCTCGTGCGCGAACACGTAGAGCGCTGCCGACCACGACTGGCCGGCCTGTCCCATCGGTTGGCCACTGAG
>DASRWD010000041.1:0-22873 GCA_035654755.1 Trueperaceae bacterium | reverse complement strand
GAAGTCGTCGTGGCCGAAGTGCGCGTAGTACCGCATGACGTGGAGTACGAGCGGCTCGTCGCCGAGCGGCACGACGGGCTTGGGGATGCGGGGCTCGTGGTCCCTGAGACGCAGCCCGTAGCCACCGCAGAACAGGACGACTTTCATGAGACGACGGCTCTTCTCATCGGGGCTTCACGTTACGAGGTGGCCCCGGGGCGCGCTAGGACGGATGTGCCTAGAGCTGCTTGGCGCCTAGTAGTCCGGTGGAACGTGCGTCGTGGCGAAGTGGAAGGAGGCGGGCACGTGTAGTCGTGCACCCGCCTCCCTTGTTCTGCTACGTCGCCGTCCAGCGCGTCGGCGCGTTGAGCCTATGCCGTGATCACGTCCCTGGCCGGAACCGGTTTAGCGCGGCAGATGGATGGTGACGTCGTCGACGTATATCTCCGTAACCCGCGGATAGGTGATGTCGGCGTATGCGTTCACGGACCAACCCGTGTAGGACTGGTCGGGACGCATGGTCTGGATGTTCTGCTTGTCGAACATGAGCTCGTCGTTCAACCACACGCGGATGAACCCGTTGGTACCTGTTCCGCGTCTGAAGTGAGTGGTTATCTTGAACCACTCCCCGACGGGGAGGTCCATGCCCTTCGGGGCGTCCTCGGCAGACACTCCCCTTGGGTCATCGAAGTTGACGAGCTTGAGGAAGTTCGGTCCCCCCGAGCCTGGTCCCCCGCGCTCGTGGATGTCGAGGCTCCAAAGGGGATCGTTGTACTCGTAGTCCCCGCCCGGCTTGCCCGCCCACTTGACCGTCTTCCACTGGATGAAGTTGAACCAGTCGTTGAGGCGGTCGAGGCTGATGTGGTGGGGCAAGTAAGCCCATATCGTCGTGATCGTGTCGATGTTGTCGAGTTCGTTCCATCTGAACTGCCGCGTCCCGCCGCCCCCACGAGACGTGTCGATGCGCATGAGCAACGAGTACTTGCCCGAGCGCGCGTACTTCGAGCTCACCCAGGCGTCCCCTGTTCCGCTGTTGTACTCGCCGCCGCCGCCGTCCGCGTACCACTCTCGCTGGTCTCCCGACTCATGAGTGGCCTGCCAGAGCAACGCACCCAAGGCCGGCCCCCCAGAGGGGGAATCACTCGGCCCGCCCGGATCGTGGGGGTCATCCGGACCTCCTGGGTCCGGCGTGCCTGGGTCGCTCGGCTGGCCTGGATCTTCGTCCGGGTCTCTCGGATCGGTCGGATCGTCGTCGCCAGGGCTTGAAGGTGGTTCGGGTGCAGCCGGATCGGAGGGGTCGGTTGGGCTCTCGGGTTCACCGGGGTCGCCCGGGAGGCCCGGTTCCCCCGGCTCGAAGGGAGCCCCCGGATTCGTCGTAGGTGGCTCACCCTCTGGGAAGGTGGGCTTCGGCTCGTCTACGAGGTTGCTACAGGCTGCGAGCAGGATCGTGAGGAAGACGGAGAGGAGTGAGAGCCTGGTCCCGCGATGCCCGTAACGCCTCAACGTTCCTGGCTTCGTCGGTTCTGGGTACACGTTCGCTTCTCCAATCGCGTGGAGAGCGATGGTGCGAATCCAGTGGCCGGTAGCCCCTCAGGCCGACGCTATCGGCACATCAAGGGGACATCCGTCATCCGAGAAGGGAAGGTCGGACCCATGCGCTCCTCGGCCGGTTGCGCCACTGGCTCGGTCCGTTTCAGGCGCCCACGTAAGAAACGGACTTCATCGCCTCCGAGGGGCTGGGCCCCTCGACGGAATCCTACCGCAAGGCGACAGCACGAGAAGCGAGGAACCACGCACTCGAACGGGCAAGGTACGGATGTGGGGTCGCGACCTGACCAGGGCAATAGCATTGGGGGAACATGAGCCTTGCATTAGTCGCTGGACCCGGACCGACCCCGACAGCGCGCCCGTCGGTCGCGCATCTGCGGTCGGCATACATGATCTTGGCCCACAAGCTACCCAACCAGGTCCTTCGGCTGATCGACCG
This sequence comes from Trueperaceae bacterium, assembly GCA_035654755.1. GTDB lineage: Bacteria > Deinococcota > Deinococci > Deinococcales > Trueperaceae > DASRWD01. The sequence goes on along the minus strand of DASRWD010000041.1, from coordinate 20,907 downwards.
CCTGGACGGTCCCGGAGCTCACTTCTTCGTACATATCTCTAAGAACGCAGATCCCGGTTTCTACGAGAGCATAAGCCGAGACGTGGCGAGGCGGTCGAACGTCAGCCTCGTCGAAAGACAGTGGGTCCATTGGGGCCACTTCGGCCTAGCGAAAGCCTTGTTCGCAGCTATCGAGATGGCCGTGCAAGACGGCGTGCGCCTCGACTACCTGACCGTCTTGTCCGGGCAAGACTACCCTGTGGGCGGTCGCAGGCTGATCGAGGAGACCCTCGGGAAGCACAGGGGGAACACCCTTATGGAGGTGCGGAGGATCCCTTCAGAGATATGGGGACAGGGTGGTCTCGAGCGGTTCAGAATCCATCACCTGAGATTGGCCGGCCGTGAGGTTCGGTTCCCGCCGTTCTCCCGACGAGACGACTGGCTCGGCCAGGCTGCCAGGACGATGGGCGGCATCCGCTCGATGCCGAACGGAATGGAGCCATACGGTGGGTCGTCCTGGGTCAGCCTGACGTACGAGGCCGTCGAGTACCTCTTCGAGTTCAGCAGGTCGCCATTCGGTAGGCGTACGCTGCGCTTCTTCAGTACGGTTCTTCACCCCGAAGAGATGGTCTGCCAGACCATCTTGATGAACTCCGAGTTGAGCGATCGCGTCTACAGTAGGAACTTTCGCTACATCGATTGGACTTCGCACCCGAAGCATCCACAAGTCCTGACCGTTCAGGACTACGACAGAATCGTCGAATCTGGAGCGTTCCTCGCACGGAAGTTCGATGAGACGGTCTGTACAGCCATAATGGACGCGTTGGACCAGGTGCCCCTCGGAGTCCATGATTGAGCCATCCGATCGGCCGAGCTCTATCCGCTGCATGAGGCCTGGCGCAGGCGACGCCCGGGAGGCGCGAGGGAGGTCGAGCATGGGCGCGTCCTCGCCGGGCGTCGCCACGCGTACTCGCTAGTCGCCCACAGCCAGGTCGCGTCACTGTAGTGCCTACTCCAGCTTCTAGACCATGAATCGAGTTCCTCGAGGTCGTCTGCAAGGCGGGGAGGGCGACAACGGCCGCGACCAGTTCCATCACCTGCTGCCGGCGTACATGAGGCTTCCGTGGGAGAGCCCGTTGGTTTCGGCATCAGGAAGGCCAATCGACTTCTCTTGATAGGTCAGACGCGGAGCGGCGTCGACCGCCTGCGCTCTGTGTCCGTCGCATAGCGGTACGGGTCGAACTGGTTCAGCTCACACGCGGGCTCGCCCGCTACCTGGTCGAGCCTTCCGCCTGGATTCGCACGACCTTCGCGAACACGCTTTGCGCTGACGAACTGCTCCGCCGGACCCACGTCTACGCTTCCCCCTCCGAGAGAGGGTCGCTGACGAGGTGCTCACAGACCGGCCCGGCAACTTGCGCGCCCTCGACTGGGAACGTGCCGAGGGTGAGGGCTGCCCCTACGCAGAGCGCTCGGGGACTTCGCGAACCTAGTCGGGTTTGGACGCCCGTTCGCCCAGGCGTTCGACGACCACGTCGACGGCGCATGGTCGACGAGCTTCGTGATCACACCGCCGAGAACTGATCCTGTCCCACAGGCGAAGCCGGGCAAGGGCTCCGCTCGAGGCGCCGCCCCCGACAAAGGTCGTAGGACACTCGGTGCGGTCCCAGGTTCGCGCCGTGCCACCTACCAATGGAGCTTGTGAGCGTCGTGAGAGGGTGATTAGCCTGACGTGCGGCACCAACTGAGACCTCCCGTTCTCATGTGACGTCGCGGGATCAACCTTCGTCGAACATCCTGCCGATCGAGGTTCTTATGTACGTACCGCTCTCTACAAGCCTCAATCATGACGCTCGCTCAGCGCGGCGAGCTGGCTACTTCGTGGCGAAGCGCGTGATCGACGTCGTCGGCGCGGGAACTCTACTACTCCTTACGCTTCCTGTTCTCCTTGTCGTCTCTGTGCTCATTGCACTCGACTCTAAAGGTCCCGTGATCTACCGTCAGACACGCATAGGCAGCCGCCGCGTGGTGCGGAACGGCACCGTCACTTGGACCCCGCGGGAGTTCACGATCTACAAGTTCAGGACCATGCTGAAGGACGCACCGAGATCCACTCACGAGGAATACATGCGCGGCTTCATCGGCGCTACGGGAGACGAGCGCTGCCGGTACGTGAGCGACGGCCTCTACAAGCTCACGAACGACCCACGCGTCACCCGGGTCGGTAGGGTCCTCAGGAAGCTCAGCATCGACGAGCTTCCGCAGCTCTGGAACGTCCTCAAGGGCGACATGAGCCTCGTCGGTCCGCGCCCGGCGCTCCCGTACGAGGTAGAGATGTACAAGGACTGGCACCTAGCACGGCTGAATACACCCCAGGGGCTCACGGGCCTGTGGCAGGTGAGCGCCCGGTCCCAGGTGGACTTCGACGAATCCGTCAAGCTAGACCTCCAGTACATCGCGAAGCAGAGCATACTCGTCGACCTCCTGATCCTCCTGAAGACGCCCTTCGTGGCAGTGATGGCTAAGGGTGGAGCGTGACGACCGAGCCCGAAGCGGACGTTAGCCAAGGCGGCATGGCGGAGCCACTGAAGATCGGCATCATCGGTTACGGCTACTGGGGACCGAACCTCGCGCGGAACTTCGACGGGTTGCCGGACTGTCGACTCGTCGCCGTGGCAGACAGGCGGCCCGAGCGCCGCGCGGCCGTCCGTGAGCGGTTCCGCGATGTGATCACCGTCTCCGACCACGCCGAGCTCGCCGACATCCATCTAGACGCTGTCGTAGTGGCAACGCCTCCGCGGACCCATGCGTCCGTCGCCAGTTACTGCCTGCACCAGGGTTGGCACACACTCGTCGAGAAGCCGTTGGCGCTCCGCTCCGAAGACGCGGTAGCGCTGGGTGCTTTGGCCGACGCCAAGAACCTAGTGCTCATGGTGGGTCATACGTTCGAGTACAACCCATCTGTCACGCTGCTGAAGCAGCTGATAGCGGATGGCGAGCTGGGCCGTCTTTACTACTTCGACATGACAAGAGTGAACCTGGGCCTCTACCAGAAGGACCTCAACGTCATGTGGGACCTTGCTCCCCATGACTTGTCCATCCTCCTGCACCTGCTCGCCGAGGAGCCGGTACGGGTGTCCGCTCAGGGCCGAGATTTCATCACTCCCGGGGTCTTCGACGACGTCCACATGAACCTAGAGTTCGCGATTGGGATTAGCGCCCACATACATGTCAGCTGGCTCAGCCCCAAGAAGGTCAGGCAGTGCACCATCGTCGGCAGTCGGCGCATGGCCGTGTTCGACGACGTAGATCCGTTCGACAGCGTCCGGGTCTATGACAAGGGCGTGGACGTGCCAGCCTACACTGACACCTTCGAGGACTTTCACTACAGTTACCGCCATGGGAACGTCGTGACGCCCTACATCGCCCAACAGGAGCCCCTTCGCATCCAATGCCGTCACTTCGTGGATTCGATACGGGCAGGCGCCCGGCCTCAGACAGACGCAGCCAACGGGGCGCGTGTCGTCCGGATCCTCGAAGCGGCTGAGCGATCCCTGGGGCAGGGCGGGACACCCATAGAGCTCACATCTTCGGTCCTGTACGTCTAGCCATCAGCGCCTTCCGACGGGGTCACGCGCTTCCCAGCACCGTCTGGCATCGCATCTCATTGGAGAACCTATGCGCGTACCCTTCGTCGACCTTGTCTCCGAGCATCTCGCCCTCATGCCCGACCTCGAGTCCGCCATACGGCAGGTCGTGGCGCGCGCCGATTTCGTTCTGGGGTCCGAGGTCGAGCGGTTCGAAGAGGAGTTCGCGGCATACTGCGGGACGCGCTATGCCGTGGGCGTAGACAGTGGATTGTCCGCGATCAAACTGCTACTCGAAGCCATGGGCATCGGTCCTGGCGACGAGGTGCTCGTCCCGGCGAACACCTTCATCGCTACGGCCGCGGCGGTAAGTCAGGTAGGGGCCCGCCCGGTGCTCTTGGACATCGACCCAGTCACGAACAACATCGATATCGCGGCCATCGGTGCCCACGTCACCCCCCGGACACGCGCCATCATCCCGGTCCACCTGTACGGACTACCAGTGGACATGGTACGCCTCACCGCGATTGCCGAGGCGCACGGCCTGCTTGTCATCGAGGACGCAGCCCAGGCTCACGGGGCCCGGCTCCATGGGCGGCGTATAGGATCCTACGGACATGCCGCTGCCTTCAGCTTCTACCCGACGAAGAACCTTGGTGCCTTCGGCGATGCAGGCATCGTAGTCACGAACGACCCGCAGGTGGCCGAACGGGTGCGATACCTGCGCAACTGCGGCCAGACTTCGAAGTACGTTCATGAGTACACGCCGCACAACCATCGGTTGGACAACCTGCAGGCCGCGGTCCTACGCGTCAAACTGCCCCACCTCGACGTGAACAATGATGCCCGAAGGCGCGTTGCCGAAGCCTACCGCCAACGGCTCGCCGAACTCGACGTAGAGATGTTCTCCCCGATAACCGGCGCCGAGCCCGTCTGGCATCTGTTCTGCATCCGGACATCGTCGCGCGATGGCCTGGCCGCCCACCTACGTGCGCAAGGGATCGGGTCAGGCATCCACTACCCGATCCCCATTCACCTGCAGCCTTACTACCGGACCCTAGGGTACGAACGCGGAGCCTTCCCGGTGGCCGAGACCTATGCTGATGAAGTGCTGTCGCTACCCATGTACCCGACCTTGAGCGACGAAGCGGTCGAGTACGTGACCGGCCAGATCGCAAGCTTCCTAGCTGACGACGCGCAGCGCGCCGAGCCCGGCAAGGGCGTAGACGGAGAGGCAGTCCGACGTGGAAGTGGCTGAGTTGATCGCGGTCCTCGGCCGTCGCTGGTTGGTGATCCTAGCCACGGCCGGAGCGGCAGCCGTCGTCGGGTATCTGAACTTCGCATCGGCACCACCGACCTACAGGGCTGAGGCTAACGTGCGCGTCTTCACGACCATGGTCGGCGACGCGTCCTGGACCGACTTCAACCTCCAGTACTCTGACCGCCTCATCAACACCTACGTAGCCGTGCTCTCCGGCGAGGCGGTCCGCGACGCGCTCGTCGTCGGCTTGCAGAGCGCGTTCCCCGGGCTGGACGAAGACTCGCTCCCCAAGCTCGAGGTGGCTGTCGTACCGACGACGGAGATCCTCAACATCGCGGCAGAAGCCCAGAACCCAGACCTTGCGGCCGCTGTCGTAAACGGCGCCGCCGATCTACTCGTGGCGCGAGAGCTCCCGGCATTCGCGGCCAGCGCTGTAGAGCTGCCTCCCGGTACGGCTGCGCAACCGCGCACCGCCATCTCGATCCTGGAGCGGGCCGCGCCGCCGATCGAACCGAGCGGACCCGGTCTCCCGGTCGTGATGGTCATAGTCACGGTGGCAGGCTTGTGCGTCGGCGCCGGCTTGGCCCTTCTGCTTAACGCGTTCGACACACGATTGCATGACCTCTCTGCGGTCACTGAGGCGACCGGATTACCGCTGCTAGGCAGCATCCCGCGCTTCGGCCGTTGGCCCAGAGACCGCTCCCTCGACCGCCTCTCGACCCAGGCGCGCGAGGCCTTCCGCGGATTGAGACTGCACGTGGAGCGCTCCGCGCTCCTTGGCTCCACGGAGCCCTACGAAGCCGATGATGGCCGGGGCGTCGGCCTCCTCGTGACCTCGTCCAAGTCGGGTGATGGCGCCTCGACGATCGCCGTGCACCTCGCCCTGACGGCTGCCGAGTCCGGCATCAGGGTCCTGCTGGTAGACATGAACCTGCGCACGCCCGCGATCGGACGCATGTTCAGCCTGCACGGCCTCTACGGCATCAGCGACGTCCTGGCAGGCAAGGCCCACATCGACGACGTGATCCGGCGTTCGGCGCATCCGAACCTATCCTTGCTTCCCAGTGGCGCAAGGAGCACGACTGGACACCTCATGCTCCACGGCCCGGCGTTCGAACACTCGATGCAGCGGCTCCGCGACGCCTACGACCTGGTCGTCATCGACTCGCCGCCGTTCCCGAGAGTCATGGACGCTGCCCTGATCGCGCCGCACGTCCAAGGCGTCCTCCTGGTGGTGCGCTGCGGGTCTTCACCGCGGTCCACGGTGTCCGAGGCCGTGGCGCGGTGGAGGCTGCTCTCCGCCCCCCTGGTCGGAGCCGTAGCCAACTGCGCCCCAAGGCGTTCGCGCGACGCCGCGGCATGGCGCGCCCACAACCTCGCGCTGGTGGATCCCTTCACCCTGCCCCATCCCTTCCGAGACGGTGACGTGCTGGGACCACCCGCACGCTCGTTGACGCTGCAAGGCACGACCGAGAAGTAGCCATGTTCCTCCCGGTGCGCGGTAGGTGGGCCTTCGAGTTGGGCATTGCGGCAACCGCTGGCGCTGCCATCGGGCTGGGAACCGACGTGATGTCCCCTTGGTTGACGCTCGTGGTCGTCGGGGCCGTCGCGGCCACTTACGCGCTCGTCGCGCGCCCCGAGTTGTCCCTTGTGCTGATGCTAGTGGGTTACGCGACGGTGTTCGACGTTGGCGTCGTCCCGTACTTCGGGGCGGGAGGCGTGAGCCTGAACGTTCTCGACCTGGCCCTGCTCGGCCTGCTAGCCACCATCGCTGTCCGTCGCCTGCTCGACTACCGATTCGAGGTTAGGTTGACACCGGTGGGAGCGGCGATCGGGCTGTTCATGCTCGTCGCCGTGGCCTCGATCGCGGTCGGCCTCCTACGCGGCACCACGACCTTCAGCCTCGCCACCACCGAGCTCCGGTACCTCGCCTACTACATGGTCTACTTCGCTGTCATGTACTTGGTGCGCGACAGCAGTAGTATGCGCGTCCTGCTCGTCGCCGCGCTCGCTTTGAGCATCGCCACGGCCTTCGCGATGATCGTGCAGTTCGTCGTGGGTCCGAGCGTGCCGATCCTCGCGGGCCGGATCGAACAGTTCGCACAGGACGGCGCGCTGGTAGCCGAGGTGGCGAGGATACTACCGCCCGGACGATATTTGGTGCTTGCCGGTTTCATCGCACTGACAGTCGCCCTCTCCCTCAAGCAGGTCACACGGCGCGACACGTTCACGCTCGTGGCCTGGCTGACCCTTGGTGTGGCTGTCCTGTTGACTTTCAACCGCAACTTCTGGTTGAGCTCGGGCGTTGCGCTCCTCGTGTACGCCGCCGTCGCGCGAAGCGCCGAGCGCCGCAGGCTGCTCACGCTGGTCACCTCGGCCGTGCTTCTCGGCGGGACCGTCACCGCTGGCGCCGCGATCCTGTTCCCCGATACGCGCGTCGCCGACCTAGCCTTCTCGCTATCCGAGCGCATCGGCTCGATCGTCAGCCCTTCGACCTACACGTCTACGAACGACCAGAACCTCGCGGTTAGCAGCCTGAACTTCCGCAAGATCGAAACCGAGTACGCCCTACGGCATCTGCAGCCTCCCGGCCTGTTGGGCCTCGGCGTCGGAGCACAGTACAGGCCGACGCTGCCTGCCCTCGACTGGGAGCAGTTCGATGGCAGGGGCTACATACACAACGGCCACCTGTGGATCTTGCTCAAGACGGGAGTACTCGGTTACCTCACGTTGGTCGGTGCGATGGTGCTCACGGTGGCGCGGGGCCTTCGAGTCTGGCGGCGAGCGCCATCGGAACTCAGAGGTGCCGCTCTCGGCGTCCCTCTCGTCGTCCTGGCGGTGCTGCTAAGTTCGATCGTCGATCCCATCCTGGCCGAGCTTGCATGGGCCCCGCTGTTCGGGGTACTTGCAGGGGCGCTAGACCAGATCGTGGGACGCACCACCACGGCACGTAGCGCGCACGGGGACGTCGGGGACCGGACAGCGGGCGCACACGCCAGGTGGGGGACCGCGCCATGACACCGCTCGGCAGGTTCCTGGGCGGCCTCGTGTCTACGTCGATCGGGAAGGCCTTCGTCGTAGTCCTGGGCCTTGCGGGGCTGATGGTCGCCACGCGCGCCGTGTCGCCCGCCGACCTAGGCATCTACGTCCTGCTGCTAGCGGCCGTCGTCTTCCTCACCGAGTTCAGCGCCGGCGGTATCGGCTTGGCCGTTGCCCAAAGACTCGTCAAGGGCCTCTCGGCCCCCGAAGAGCGCAACGTCGTCGGCACGGCATTCACCTTCCGCCTCGTTTCGTCGGCGGCAGTGGGCCTGACGGCGTACTTCGCCTCCGGTCCCCTCTTCACCCTCTTCGGAGGGGCTTCAGATGACATAGCTCAGGCGCTGGCATACCTGCCGGTACTCGTCGTCATCGAGAGCCTGGCCAAGCTGTCGACGTCTGTTCTGGAAGGGAAGTTCCGGTTCAAGGCGATCGGTCTCGCCGGCATCATCGGGAGCGTGGCCAGCTTCTCGAGCATCGTCCTGTTCGTAGTCGTTCTCCAGCTCGGGCTGCTCGGGCTGCTGCTCGCGAAGCTGCTCAGTAGACTCATCGCCCTGGTCTACTGCCTCTGGGCCGCTAGGGTAAGGCCCACTCCGCGATTCGACCGTCAAGTGTTGCAGGAGCTGCTGCGGTTCGGGTTCCCCCTCCAGCTCAACTTCGTGCTCAGCTTCGTGTTCTCCCGGGCCGACACGTTCCTGATCAGCGTGCTGCTCGGGCCTGCACAGGTCGCTTTCTACGAGATCGCACGGCGTATACCCGACAGCGTCAGTGATGCCTACGAGGCCTTCGTGCAGGTCTACTTCCCGTCGGTGGCGCAACGCATAGAGAGCGGCGACCTAGGCGGCGCCACAGAGATGATGACGACGTCGGCGCGCTGGATCGCGTTCGGAGCCCTCTTCGTGGCTCTTGGTGCGACCCTGTTCGGATACGACATCATCGTGCTCCTGTTCACCGCGACCTATGTCCCGAGCGTGGCTGCGTTCTACCTCCTGTGCGTCAGCCTCGCCGCCTACCTCGTCGACAGCACGCTGGGGTACGGGCTCATCGCCGCGGGCCAGGGAGGCAAGATCCCCATCTTCAACAGCATCAGGGCCGCCGCCGCGTTCATGCTCTACTTCCTGTTCATCGAGCGCTGGGGGCTTCAAGGTGCGGCGGCTGGTTCGATCCTCAGCGTCATGCTCGTGATGCCGTTGAACGTCGTGTTCTTGCGTCGGAGAGGGCTCTCGGTTAGGTGGCTCGCCGTCGTGCGCCCCTTCGCCGTCTACGCAGCTTTCGCGGCGGTCGCCTTGGTTGTAGGCCCACTCGGACTCCTGGCCAAGCTCGGCCTGCTAGTCGTGTACGCCGGTGCCGCCCTCGCCTTCGGGGTCATCACGCCTGATGACCTGAGGGCGGCCAGGCGCGAGTTCGCCAGGGTGGCCAGCGGCCGCAAGGCAAAGGTCTCGACGGGCGCCACATAGCCGTGCGCATCCTATACGTCACCAGCGAGCTGCCGTACCCGCCCGACCGGGGCGCCGCTGTCCGCGGTTACCACCTCCTGCGCTGGTTGGCACCGGCCAACGAGATCGTGATGCTCTCCTTGACCGAGAAGCGAGGGCAAGAGCTCGACGACGCGATCGCCGGCCTATCCGAACTGTGTCGCCGGATCAGGGCCTTCCCGAGCCGAGACCTGGGCGCTCTCGAGGAGCCGTTCAGAGCGATGAGGTTCGCCATGAGCGGCGTTCCCATCGACCTACGACGATTCGCGTCTTCGGAGCTGGCCGCCGCGGTCGAGGCAGAGATAGCAGCGGGCGAGCCTGACGTCGTCGCCCTGGAGCACTCGTCGATGATGCTGTACCTATCTCACGTCCCGGAGAGTTTGCGTGCTCGCACAGTCCTGTTGTCACACGACGTGGACTTCTTGAAGTACTGGCGCCTCGCACAGCTAGAGAGCGCGCTCGCCCGGCGCATGAGGCTTCGGCTCCACGCGGCCATGCTCCGGCGCTGGGAGCCACGCATGGCGGAGCGCTTCGGGCTCTTCACCACCGTGTCTGCCCCCGACCGCGACGCGTTGTTGGCGCTCAACCCCCGCGTGACCGTAGCCGTGGTGCCGAACGGGGTCGATGTCGCTGGCCTGGCGCAGTTGCCAGCGGCATCGCCGGTCCAGCCCGCCCGTCTGCTGTTCATCGGCAACCTTGGCTACGGGCCTAACATCGATGCCGTCGCATGGCTCACACGCGACATAGTCCCTCGCATCCAGCAGCGCGGCTACGACGTGGAAGTCGACGTCATAGGCGTCGGCGCAACGGACGAGGTGCGGCGCCTGGCCTCGGACTCGGTACGGGTGCTCGGTTCGGTACCCGACGTACGCCCGTCCTACGAGGCCGCAGCCGTGAGCCTCGTGCCGCTCCGCGCGGGCGGGGGAACCCGGTTGAAGATCCTCGAGGCTATGGCTCTCGGGAGGCCAGTGGTGACGACGAGCATCGGGTGTGAGGGCCTAGAGGTCGAGCACGGCAAGCATGTCCTCGTCGCCGACGACACGGAGACCTTCGCGACCAGCACCATCGAGCTGTTGACCAACGCAGGGTTGAGGAATCGCTTGGTCCACGCGGCCCGTGAGCTGGTGGAGCGCCGGTACGACTGGCGCACCATCGGAGCCGACCTGGTGCGCCTTTTGACGGAGCTCTCCAACGCAGACCGGGGCGTGCCCGCCCGTGCCTGATCCCGTTCCCACAGAGCCGGGCGTGTTCCTGCTTTCGCTCGACACCGAGCTGGCGTGGGGATACTTCGACTACCCACGCCACGTTCGCGAGCGCATCTTCTCGTCGGACGGCTCCCGCGAGCGGCGAGCCGTGCGACGCCTGCTGGACTTGTTCCGGGACTACGACATCCAGGCGACCTGGTCGGTCGTGGGGCACATGTTCCACGCCTCATGGGAGGAGGACCCTAGCGACCCCGTCATGACGTGGCGTGGTCGCTACGACTCGTTCGATGAGATATACGGAACCTCCCACCCGCTCTGGTACGGACCGGACGTCGTTGAGGCCATTATCGCTGCCCAGCCCAAGCATGAGATCGCTGTCCACGGCTATACGCATCGGCCATTGGGCGAAGGCGATGTCGGTCCGCAGGACGTTCGACGTGAGCTCGAGGCGTGGCAAAGGGTCGCCGAGCGTTGGGGCATCCACGGCCAAGCGATGACCTTCCCCCGTAACCGCGTAGGCAACCTCCACGTACTGCGCGAGCTCGGGATTCGCAGCTATCGAGGACGCACCAGGCTCCCGTGGATCGCCAGGGTCCCGGTTCTCGGCAAGGTACTGAACCGGCTCGACATGTACCTACAGCTCTATCCCCCGCGACTTCAACCCATACCCGACCCCATAGCCGAGTGCCCGGTCGACCTCGAGGCCTCGTACTGGCTGTTCGGCATGCACCGAGCATTGGAGGAACGCCTGGACGCGCTGGGGCTTTCCTTGGTCCGCATGCACAGGGTGCGGGCTGCCGTCAGGCGCGCGGCATTGCGGGGCCAGGTGCTCCATCTCTGGGCGCACCCCTGGGAGTTCCGGACCGACGCCGACTTCGCCAAGCTCGCATACGTGCTCGAGGAGGTACGTATCCAGCGTGAGGCCGGAAGGCTGCTTCCCATGACGATGACGGCGCTCGTTGAGGCGGTGAGCGCACGGCGGCACACCGAGAGCACGGGGTAGCATCTATTGGATGTCCGTATCCGGAGAGGACACCTTGCCACCGCGGGTCGCTGCGGGAGCGCGGTCACATGGCCACCGGCTGGTGACCTACCTCCTGCTCCTCGTACTCGCATCTGGAGGCCTGCCGGGCACCGGCGCCCAGGACGGGAGCCGTACCGCGGCATCGCGGTTCCCCGAGAGGCAGTACGGGATCACCATGGCGTCGTGGTGGGTCACAGGGTTCTCCGGATCACAGGCCAAGACCTCCCTAGACGAACTCGCCGCTACGGGCGCTGGCTGGGTGGCATTCGTCGTCACGCAGTACCAACGTGACGCCCGCGCGACAGAGATCGGGCGGACGAGCGGCACGGTCGACGACGACGACCTCGTGGCTCTCATAGGGCGAGCCCACGACTTGGGCCTGAAGGTGATGCTCAAGCCGCACGTCGACCTGGAGTCAGACCCATCACGTAATCGCTCCCACATAGGCAACGAGTTCCGCAACGAGAGTCGCTGGCGCCGGTGGTTCGAGAGCTACACGGCATTCATCGTGCACTACGCCGTGCTCGCGGCAGAGAACGAAGTGGAGCAGTTTGTCGTCGGCACGGAACTAGCCGGCACGAGCCACCGCGAGGACGACTGGCGGGACGTCGTCGACCAGGTGCGCAACGTCTACGATGGCGCGCTCACTTATGCCGCTCTGGATAGTGAAGCTGCCGACATCGAGTGGTGGGACGCCCTAGACCTCATAGGAGTAGACGTCTACTACGTCCTCAGCAACGCCCCGAGCCCAAGCCGAAACCAGCTCGAACGGGGATGGCAGCCCTATTTACGGGAGTTGGCCAACCTGGCTGGCAAATGGGACATGCCCATCGTGTTCACCGAGATCGGGTACACGAGCGTCGCGGGTACCACTACCCGCCCATGGGACTGGAACCTATCGGGTCCGCTAGACCTGAAGGAGCAGGCGCGTGCCTATCAGACCGCCCTTGAGGTCACGGCGGACATGCCCTGGTTCGCCGGGATGTACTGGTGGTACTGGGACCCTGACCTGGAGGTCGGAGGGCCCCGCGACCGCGGTTACACCCCTTCCTGCAAGCCGGCGGGGGAGGTGCTGAGAGAGTGGTACGGCGGAAGTGGCCAAGCTGGTTGTCACGGATGATCACGGACGATGACAGGCGGAAGTCGTCCGCAGAGACAACAACGCGCGGGGAGCGGGCGGGGCCAACGTGCCGATAGGACGGGGTACCATCCTGGGCAAGGGTGTCAAGATCCACCACCCTGAGCTCGTGAACCTCTACGGTTGCGCGATCGGGGACGAGACACAGGTCGGGCCCTTCGTTGAGGTACAAGGAGGCGCCACGATCGGTGCGCGTTGCAAGATCCAGAGCCACTCGTTCATCTGCGAGGGCGTCACCATAGAGGACGAGGTCTTCATCGGTCACGGCGTGATGTTCGTGAACGACGCCTACCCACGCGCCACGACGACGTCTGGCGACGTCCAAGGTAAGACGGATTGGACGTTACTGCCCACCCTGGTGAAAAGTCGAGCATCGATAGGCAGCAACGCTACGATCCTGGGCGGCGTCACGATCGGTGAGGGCGCGCTCGTGGGCGCAGGCGCGGTGGTGACGCATGACGTGCCGGCAGGGGCCGTGGTCGCGGGCGTACCGGCCCGGCGGATCAGGTAGCCGTATCGGGGTCGCCTTCGGACCGAGAGGTTCGCAGCGCCGTCAGGACAAGGCTATGAGCAGTTCCTTCCGGTTTCTGACCCTGAGTTTGCCGTAGATGGCAGAGACGTGCCCCTTCACGGTCTTGGGTGAGATACCCAGCTCGCGTGCGATGCCCACGTTGGTCAGTCCACGCAGCACACACCCCAACACCTCGTGCTCGCGTCGCGTCAAGAGGCCGAGACGGTTCTCGGCCTCGGCTTCGTCGTACTTCGGCTCAGTAAGCGCCTTCACGAGCACGCGCCGCTCTGCCCAATGCTCGCCGCGGCGAATCACGCGCGCAGCACGACCCAGGTCTTCTATGGGTGCGTCGGGGGCGAGGTAGCCCAAGTACCCCAGCCGCAGGGCGCGAATCGCGGACTCCATGTCGTCGACGAGTGCGAGAGTGGGCACGGACGCCGACGGCCTAGGGCCGTTGGAGCCACGTAGGTCACGGATCACGATGTCCGCCGACGACTCCGGAGCGCCTTCGAACCCCAGTTCTCGGAGTGCCAGTTCGAGCGCAACGCGCACGATCGCGTGGCGGCAGTCGATGAACACCTTGAGGGAATCGGAATCCGCCTCGACGTACGACACCCACGAACCAGCCACGCGGGACTCCTGGTTCACCGTAGAAGGTTGGCTACTCATCGCGATGAACCGCTTCCATAGAGCGAGTATAGGTAGGGGGCCGTGGGGGCGCTGTGTTCGTTGTCTGCGCGGCTCACGGACCATAGGCGCGAGCCCTAGGGCGCGCGACAGCTCCTCCATTAGGCGGGATGCGATGGAGGGTGCTCCGCTTCGGCGAGCGCCAGCTCCGCACGTTGCGCCATGGTCATCGTCTCGAGGCGACCCGCGTCGCGCTCGGCTGCGACGACCTCGAGGACGAACCGCAGCTTGTCAAAGTCCTTGTCGTCTCGAAACTCCCACGGGTGTGCCCACAGGTGCACCGTACCTCCCGTGCGACCGGCCCTCCGAACGGCTCGGACCACCCGCCGCATGCGCAGGCGATGCAGGCCGTTGGTGTCGAGGCGGCGTTCGAGCTGTCGGTTGAAGCCGAACATCTCCACGGACGCCGGCACATCTACCATCGCGGGCGAGTACCCAGGAGCGATGACGTGCGCAGGGGGAACGGTGAACCCAAGGAGCTGGTCAGCGTACTTGGCTGCGAGACGCATGACGCCGCTGCCATACGGCTCGGGACATACGGAGCGGTAGGCCACGAACCCATGGTCCTGGAGGACATCGAGGTGGCCGACGACGTTCCGAGGGAAGACCACGCTCCGTGGTGTCGGGCCTAGGTCAGCGAAGGCCGAGAGCCAGAGCCTGATCTCCGTGTCTGCCTCGTGACGGCCCATGGACGCTTCATCGAACGGTCGATGGCTGAAGCCGTGGAAGGCGATCTCATGCCTGTCTTCCGCCGCCACCAACGTCTCCACGACATCGCGCCCGTACCAGAGAGGATGCCGACCACCCCGTATCTCGTCGTAGCTGGAGTAGCGGCCCCTCCAGGAGTGCACTGGGCAATCTTCGCCGCAGCGATCGTGCGACATCGCCAGGTGTCCAACGATTGCCCAGGTAGCAGGGACCTGGAACTCGTCGCAAAGCGCGAGCAGTTTCCTTATCGCCGCACGCTCCCTGGAACCATCAGGAGAGAAGAGCTCGCGGCGCATCTCCTCCTTGTCGAAGTAGCCCCAGGCGAGTTCTGTGTCGAACGAGAGCACGAAGTAGCCCGGCTGACGGCTTGCCACGTGGGCTGCAGTCGGATGAGGTGAGACGGCTAACACCTTGGGACAGCCGGCCTCGTCGATCATCTGCGTGCGATCGGCTCTGCGAGGGCCGCGACTCCATGCCGTGCCATCCCGGTCCTGAGGGCTTGGTCCAACCGGGTCGCTGCTGCCTTCCACGTGAACCTGGTCGACGTGCGCGCCGCGATGCTGCCCATCGTCGGCAGCTCTTCGCGACGCCTCCAGACCTCCTCGAGTGCCCGCTCCAGCGCCTCGGTGTCTGAGCCATGTGCCCAGAACGTCACGCTGTCGTCTACGACGTCGGTGTGGCAGGCGATCGAGGTCGCGAGCACCGGCATGCCCGAGGCCAGGTACTCGAAGAGCTTTATTGGGCTGCTGACGCGGAACTTGACCTCGTCGGGAAAGGGCAGCACGCCGACGTGGGCGTCTGCCAAGACCGCAGGAACGTCCTCATGTGGCACCTGCCCAAGCAACCGCACCGTGCCACCAGACTCGGCCGCGAGCGACTCCAGCTCGCTTCGCGCAGTTCCGTCGCCCACGAGGGTCAGCTCGAAGCGCAGCCCCCGGGTGTTCGCCGCCTGGACGGCGAGGCATAGGGTGTCGAGGTTACGCTCATGCATCAGCGATCCTATGTAGATCAGTTGGACCGGCTCGTCCGGTGCCGGCCAACGCCGTCCGTCACGGGCCGCCTCGAAGCCATCGGGTCTCACGCCCGAGGGCCAAGTACCCCACAACTGCCCGGCTGGGACCCTGGCTGCGTCGGCCAACCGCTGTGTGATTGCGAGTTGACCGTCGGCAAGCAAGGCGCCGACCCGTTCGACGAACCGGTAGTAGGTACCCCTGATGCGGTCCCTGACCGTCTGCCGCCCTTCGGGCGGCATGTGGAGCGTGCGTAGGTCCAACACCAACAGCGGCCGTCTGCGTCCCGTGATCAGCCGCAGAAGCCTCGCCGGGAGCAGCCACAGCGCCGACATCTGGTGGAAGATGACGATCTCTGGCGGCGTGCCGCGCTCGAACAGCAGCGGCATGAGTCGAGCGTGGAACAGGGCCTGGCCCACCAAGTAGAGCTCGGGCCGTGGGACGTGACGGACCTGGACCCCCCTCACCTCAGATAGTCCAGCCGGGCCTGCATCGACGAGTTCCACCTGCCATCCCATGGCAGAGAGCTCGCGGGTGGTCTCGATCCAGGTCGCACCGTCCATGGCACGGGCGAGGTTCCCCGTGTATATCCATAACAGCCTACTCATCGAACCGAACCCGCTCCATTCGGACTAGCCCTCGGCGACCAGCCTGCCGCCTTGCAGGCGGCGTCCGCTGCGAAGCTTCGAGTAAGCGTGCAGTAGGGCGCGCTCCTGATATTCCCACGCCAGCTCGGCTTCTACGCGTCGCCGACCGCGCCGCCCCAGCTCGGCCCTCAATTCCGGGTCGTCGAGTAGCTCCTTGATGCGCTCGGCTAGCGCTTCCGGCTCGCTCGTCTCGGCGTAGAGCGCTGCGCTTCCGGCGGTTCGGCGATGCTCTAGTAGGTCGAACGCCACAACCGGCTTCGAGAAGGCCATGTACTCCATCACCTTGATCATCGTGCACAGCTCCGTATAGCCGTTGGGCGGCTCCGGAGCCACGCAGACGTCGAAGGATCGGAGGTAGGCGGCTAGGCCCTCAGGGTCGACCCAACCGACGAAGGAGATGACACCCTCCAAGTCGAGCTGACACGCCAGCTCGCGGAGGTCATCCATCGCGTCACCGCTACCTACCAGCACGACGTGGAAGTCCTGGACGCCATCCCGACGTAGGCAGGCCGCGGCCCGGATGAGCAGATCGACCCCGTCTTGGCGGCCCATGATGCCCACGTACCCTATGACCCTAGTGGCAGGCTTCGCGGCGGGCTCTGCCAGCGACTCGTCCGCCCGCAGTTCCGGGCCGTTGCGCACGACAGTGATCCGCTCGGGCTGTACCCTAGATCGTTCGATGGCTAGCTCCCGGTACGACTCGTTCGTAACGATGACGTGGTCGGCGGCCCGGCATGAGAGCTTTTCGAGGGCGAGTAGCGCTCGGTAGACCAACCCGCTCGGCTTCCCGCTGAACCTCGCGTAGCGGTACAGCTCGCCGGAAAGGTCGTGGTGGTCGAACACGAACCTCTTGCCCAGCAGCTTGAAGACTAGCCCGATGAACACGAACGTGTCCGGTGGGTTGTGGGCATGCACCACATCGAAGCCGTACCGCACGGCGATGCGAACAGCGAGCGCGAAGCTGGCCAGCATAGCGTACCCGTATTCGAGTACGTACCCAAAGAGACCATCACCTGCGAACCTGGCCCGATAGCGCCAGACACGTATGCCGTCCTGGACGGCCTCGACTCCGGCGCGGGACCCCGGGCATATGACGTCGACGTGATATCCGTGCGCGGCCAGCGACTTCGCCTCCTGGCGCACACGCACGTCGCGGGAGTAGTCGTTGTTCTCCAGCAGCATGAGTACACGAGTGCGCATCTTCTGCGGTTCAGCCATCGCGAGAAGTGAGGAGTCCGAGAGTCCCACGCCGTTTCGTGCTCAGTCCTTGGTAGACGCGCAGGACCTCCTTGGCCGCCCAGGCTACGTCGAGCTTCGCCATCCGGGCCGCTCCGTCTTCGCTCCTGCCTGCCCGGAACGCCTGGCGCAGCCCTTCGGCTACGGCGTCGGCAGCGCGGTCGACGAGCCTGCAACCATGGGCTCCCGCGATGACCTCGGCCACGTCGCCAACGTCGACCGAGACTACCGGTAGCCCGCACGCCAACGCCTCTCGCACGGCGACCGGGGAGCCCTCATGGCTCGAGACCAGTACTAGTGCATCGCAAGCGTTCATGTGTAGCGCGACTTCCCTCGGGGGGCGCCCATGGATGGTCAGTAGCTTCACGTCCTCCCCTGCGTCTCGGAGCAGCCGCACCGCCTCGGCGGCCAGAGAGTGGTTCTTCTCGGGCCTGTCGGGGTGCCATGGGAACAGCACGAGCCTGCCGGTAGTAGACAGACCCAGCTCCGCTCGCGCCGCGGCCTGGTCACGTGGCCTGAACAGCTCGGTGTCCACACCGAACGGCAACACCAGGGCGTCTGCCCGCCCCGATGCGCGCTTCATCTCCTCAGTCATGACGATGACGGCGTCCGCAAATCTCGCTACGGTCCGCCCGATGATGCCGTCGCGGCGGAACAGGGGTTCTCTCTCGGTGCCACCGAGAAGATCGGAGCCTTGGAAGGTCACGACGACCGGGATGCCCAGCTGAGCCCGTGCGACGGCACCGCAGTGCCCGTAGAAACCGTGGATCACGTCGTACCGACGCCCGTGGCGCAACGCTCCGATCATCACCTGCGCCGCGGCACGGATGTAGGAAGACGCCGCACCAGAGGGGATGGACAGGCGATCCACTTCGACCCCCAAGCGCTCCAGCGCAGACAGCTGGCTCGCGATCGCAGGGGAGGGGCTCACGTCACGGGTAGCGGTGATGGCGAGGATACGCACGTGCTCACCTCCCGGGAGCTGTCGGCGGGCCGTAGCGCAAGCAGGCTAACCGACCGGAGGCGGAGTGCTATGTGCGGATCAGCGCCCAGCCTGCCGGACGGGCTCACCGTGTGTCGCGCGCCTGGCCGTGCCCCCAGCGATGAACGCCCGGTACCACAACTCGACGCTGAGCAGCCCGTAGATCGCGGTGCTGTGGTCCGCTCGCCCCGTCTCGTGCTCGTCCAGCAACCCGTTCACGAAGCCTGGGTCGAACAGCCCACGACTGCGTACGCTCTCGGGCGCTAACAGGTCGCGCACGAACGCCCGCAGCTCCGTGCGCAGCCAGCGTGGGAAAGGGTTCGCGAAGCCCTGCTTGGAGCGATCGAGCACCTCCGGGGGCAGCAAGGGTGCGGTCGCACGCCTGAGCAGGTACTTCCGGGTCCGCCCTTTGAGCTTCAGCCGGGCCGGCAACCCTGCGGCGAACTCCACCAGCTCGTGGTCGAGGAGGGGGGCCCTTGTCTCCAAGGACCATGCCATAGTCAGCTTGTCGCTGCGGGCGAGTAGATAATCGGGCAGCCACAGCTTCGTGTCCAGGTACAGCAGGCGCTGGAGGGGGTCGGTGGCCGGGGTGCGCTCCAGGTGACGGGCGACGACGGCAGCCGTCGTGTGCCTACCTACCGCTATGCGAACGTCGGCCGCAAGTAGCCGCTCCTTCTGCAACGGGTTGACGAGCGGGATCCAGTTCGCGAGGCGCTCAGCTTCCGTCGACTGCAAGATGGCGAGCATGGCAGTCCTGTGCCGCCGGGACCGCACGAGCACGTCGCTTCGACTTAGGAGGATCCTACGCAAGGCGGCAGGCAGCAACCGGGAGTAGGTAGCCAAGCGCTCAGCGAAGTGCCTCCCGTAGCCCGCGAACAGCTCGTCACCGCCCTCACCCGAGAAGACGCAGTTCACGCTGCCGCTCGCGCGTCGCGCGACGGCGTCGTAGGCGAACTGAGCGTAGTCGCCTATCGGTTGGTCGAGGTGCCAGACGATGCGGTCGATGTTGTCGAGGAAGTACCGGTGATCGACGATCTCCTCGCAGTGGTCCGTCCTGTATCGAGCGGCCACAGCTCGCGCGTAGGGAAGCTCGCTGAGGTGAGCGTCGAGGCCGCCGAAGCCTACCGAGAACGTCGGCACGGGCCCTGGCAATCGCCGAGCCATGAATGCCACCAAGCTGCTCGAGTCGAGGCCTCCACTGAGGAAGGCTCCAATCGGCACGTCGACCATCAACCTCGCCGCGACGCTGTCCTCGAGGCGCGCTCTCAACTCCTCGAGGGCCGCGGACTCTGAGACCTCGCGTCCCTGGGCGCTGGGGGCGAAGTCGACGTCCCAATACTGCGCGGTCGACACCCCCGTCGTCGAGGCCTTGAGCCAGTACCCGGGCTCCAGCGCCTTGATTCCCTCGAACATGGTGCGGGGGGCAGGGACGTAGCGAAGCGTCAAGAAGTCGCTGAGCGCTACGAGGTCGATCCTCGGCTCCAGCGACGGGTGCGCGACCACTGCCTTTATCTCGGATCCGAACACCAGGCCGGAGCCCGTGTCTGCGTAGTAGAGGGGTTTCTCACCAAGTCGATCGCGCACGAGAACGAGCTCGTTCTCGTGCCGGTCCCAGACGGCGAACGCGAACGCCCCGCGGAGACGATCGACACAGGCCGGCCCGACCTCCTCGAAGAGATGCACCACGACTTCGGCAGCCTGGTCGCTGCGAAACCTGTGTCCACGGGCCTCGAGCCAGCTCCGAAGCCCGGCGTGGTCGAGGACCTCCCCGTCGTACACGAGGACGTAGCGGCCGTCCTCACTGACGAAAGGCTGCCATCCCGCAGCTGTGACGCCCCCTCTACCTCGTGCCCCTAAGGCGATGGGGCCGGCCACGAACCTCCCTTCGTTGTCCGGGCCCCGATGCACCAAGGCCGTGAGCATCCGGCTCAACGCATCGTCACCGTCTCCGATGTGCCGAGGATCGAACGCGCCACAGATCCCGCCCATGTGTGGGTACCCCCTCTTGTCGCCAGCTCCTGCTGTCTCTTACCGGTCGCCTTGGTCGTCGTACCGTTGCGATGGCGTGAAGGCGAGTCTAGTTTGCGCAACTTGACGCCGGATTCGACGCCATCACTGCACGAGTCGCAAGTGCCGTCTCGTCTTTCGGGAGTTCAGGCGCCTCGGCGTCGACCTGTGATGGACGCCCCTCCCGGTGACCCGCCCACTCATAGAGTTCTTATGATGCTCGACGCCGCGCTGGCCCAGACCCCACATCGGGTCCCGACGCCCTTCGCCACTTGCCGCTCCTGCGGCGCGCCGCTAGAGGACGTCTTCGCCGACCTGGGCGTGCAGCCCCTGTGCGAGAGCTACGTCGACGAGGCCGGCCTCCACGCACCCGAGGTCTTCTACCCGCTGCGCACCTACGTCTGCCGCGAGTGC
>DASRWD010000040.1:0-6601 GCA_035654755.1 Trueperaceae bacterium | reverse complement strand
GGCGGTGCCCTTGGCTTCGGCTGTCTTGCTCGCTGACTTCTTGGCGGTGCTCGTCTTAGCGGTGCTCGACTTGGCGGTGCTCGACGCGGCGGACTTCCCCTTGGCGGCGCCGCCCTTGGCCTCGCTCTTGTTCGTCGTATCCTTCTTCGTGGTGCCGGACTTCGGCTTGGCCGTCTTGCCAGCGGCCTTGGTCGTCGTAGTCTTCTTGGCTGTCGTGCTCGTCGCGCCGTCGGCCGCAGCCGCTGACACCGGAGCCTTGTCGAGTTCGATCTCGCTGGTCTTCGCCACGCTGTCTCCTCTACTCATGCGAGCGCCCATGTCCGCCCGCACCCTCTTTGACTAGGGCGGGTCTACACCCGGCACACCCGGGTCCTCACTTACTGGCGCTTGCTCAGTGGGGTATCTAGGGTCACATGGCCTGAAGGCCTTGCCCCAGGAAGCGCGCAAAACAAGATGATAGCACGGCAGACCGCCCTTGCGCCCAGTCTTGCGCTACTTGCGTCTCACGGCCAGAGCGGCCGTTCGAGCCAGGATCAGTTGACGGTTCTGTCGGTCTCGTCACCCATGAGCATGAGGTCGTCGAACCCGGTATAGGCGATGGGCTCTGGCGTTGGCTTTCCGGGGAGCGCCTCGCCGGTGTCGACGTGGATCGGCTCCGGCAGGGTCTGGTTCGCGCTCTGAACCAGATCGCGCGCCTTGAGCTTTTGCTCGCGAGCCAGGTCCTCTGTGATGCGCCTGAGCACCTTCTCGGCCTCACCAGCCGGCATGGGCCGCGCGAAGAAGTAGCCCTGGGCGGAGTCCACGCCAAGCCGGCGTAGGAAGTCGCGCTGGTACGCGGTCTCGATGCCCTCTGCGATGACGTGCTTGCCCAGCTTGTGCGCCATCGCGCAGATGGCCTCCACGATGGGGAAGGTGCTTGCGGGCACGTTGCCGCCATCGGCCATGTTGGCGGCGATCTCCGTCCATGCTCCGGCGTGCATGCCGTTGTGCCGCTTCATCCCGGAGTCCGTCGTAAGGGCCCGCCTTGGACCGGTCACCTTGACAGCCTGGTCGACCACCTGCGGGGCCAGTCCCTGTACGAAGGAGCGGTCGATCTTGAGGGTCTTTATGGGCAGCTTCTGCAGGTAGGCGAGCGAGGAGTAGCCGGTGCCGAAGTCGTCGAGCGCGGTAGGAACGCCCAAGCGCTCCAGTCGCAGCAACGTGCGCAGAGCCAGCTCGTAGTCGCGCACGAGGACGCTCTCGGTTACCTCTATCTCTAGGAGCTCGGTGGGTATCCCGGTGTCGTTCAGCGCGCCCTTCACGGTGTCTATGAACGACTTCTGGTGGAACTGCATCGTAGAGACGTTGAGCGCCAGCTTGACGGGCTCGTAGCCCTGCCTGAGCCAATCACGTAGCTGCATGGCGACGTCTCTTATCAGCCAGTGGCCGATCGCCGTTATGAGGCCGGCCTCTTCAGCCACGGGTATGAACTCGCCGGGAGAAACGATCCCCAGCTCCGAGCTGTGCCAACGCAGCAGCGCCTCGAACCCGGTGAGCCTGTTGTCTGCCAGCCTTACCTGGGGTTGGTAGACGACCTCGAACTCGTTCTCGTGCAGTGCCTGCCTCAGCTGCCGCTCGAGCTCCAGCCTCCGGCTGAGGCGCGTGCGCACCTCGACCGTCGAGAAGTAGAAGGAGTTCTTGCCGCCCTCCTTCACCTCGTACATCGCGGCGTCCGCGCTCTTGAGCAGCCCTTCCGGCGTGTTGCCGTCGCGCGGGGCGATGGCTATCCCGATGCTGGCCGAGACCTGGAGGTCGCGTCCATCGATCCGGATGGGCGCGTTCAGCTCGCGCACGAGGCTGCGAGCGACCGTTGCCGCGGCCCTCTCCTCTTTCACGCCCAGCAGGGCGACCGTGAACTCGTCACCGCCCACGCGGCCCACCAGGTCGAGGCCACGGACGCTGTCGCGCAGAACCCTGCCGACCTCGCGTAGCAGCTTGTCGCCTGTCTCGTGGCCGTACGTGTCGTTCACGAACTTGAACCGGTCGAGGTCGACGAACAAGAGCGCGAGCCCGTCTTCCGGGTCGGCAGTCGCCTTCTCTATCGCTGCCGTGAGGCGCTCTTCGAAGGCGCCTCTCGTCAAGGCTCCGGTCAGCGGGTCGACCTGAGCGCGTCTCGCGGCTTGCCGCTCGTGGGCGATGGCGTCCTTGAAGCGCCGGATGAAGGCCATGCAGACGCCCGTGCCTACGAAGGCGAGAAGCTCGTACGCCTGCGCGCCCTGGAAGGTGTAGGTGACGAGCCACTGGTACAAGGAGAGTTCCGATTGCAGGAACCGGACCGCAGCGAAGCCCAGCAGACCGGTCAGAGCGCCGCCGGCTATACCCCAGGCCCAGGCGCTGGCGGCGACCGGGAGCAGGGCGACTATGCCTGCGTACTGACCCAGCGACACCTGGAGGAAGGGGTACAGGAGGACGTAGCCTGCCCAGGCGATCAGCGGTGCGAGGCTCCGTAGCCGGTTTCTCATCGAACGTGAAGTTAGCCAACGAACGGTTACGGCCTTCTTACTCGCGTCCCGCCTACCCGTCTGTTGGCCCGCGGTAGCATGATGTATCGGCTTTCGCATACGACATGGAGGTTAGGTATGGAACTAGCCAAGCGGTCCCTCTCACGTCGGTCTCTCGCCTTCGCCCTGGCGGCTGCCATCGTTGGCACGCTGCTCGGTACCGCGTCGGCGCAGACCATAACCATGGCTATGGCGGCTCAGCCGGACACGCTGGACCCGCAGGTGACCTCGGCGACCGCTGCGTTCCAGGTCTCCAAGTCCATCTACGACACCCTCGTGGAAGTGGACAGGAACGGCGACATCGTGCCGGCGCTGGCACAGTCGTACGAGGTGGCGGAAGATTCGCTCTCGTACACGTTCCACCTCACCGAGGCAACGTTCCATGACGGCACCGCGCTGGACGCTCAGGACGTTGTAGCGACGCTGCAGCGCATGCTGGACCCGGAAACCGCCTCTCCCAAGCTCTCGGAGTTCGCGGCCATCACCGGCGTGGAAGCGACGGACGACCGCACCGTCGTCGTGTCGCTGAGCCAACCCGCGCCCGCACTCATCGCATCCCTCGCGTCGGGATGGGGCGCCATCCTGCCGTCGGAGAAGATCGAGTCAGGACACGACTTCGGCAACCAACCCGTGGGCACCGGCCCGTTCGCTTTCGTCGAATGGCAGCGCGACAACTCGGTGACGCTGAACGCGTTCGCCGACTACTACCAGGGCGCGCCCCAGGTGGACCAGGTCGTTATCCGCTTCGTGCCTGACAGCGCAGTTCAGCTTCAGGGCCTCACGACAGGTGAGTTCGACGTCATCGACACGGTGGCGTCTGCCGACCAGGCGACGATCGAGTCGAACGCCGACCTCGCGCTCGTGCGTGACCCGTCCGGACTCGCTCTGGTAGCGGCCATCAACACACGGCGGGAGGCTCTCGCCGACCCCCGTGTCCGGCAGGCGTTCAACCACGCGGTCGACAGCCAGACGGTGCTGGATGTCGCGTACGGGGGCGGTACGCCCATAGGGACGTTCATGGAGGCCGGGAGCCCGTGGATGCCCGATTCCATCGAACCGTTCGCGTACGACCCCGAGCGGGCCCAGGAGCTGCTCAACGAGGCCGGCGCCAGCGGCCTGTCCCTCGACATGGCGCTGCCCCAGCCATACGAGAACCACATCCAGGCCGGTCAGATGATCCAGGACTACCTGAGCGACGTCGGCGTCAGCGCAGAGATCCGCATCGTCGAGTGGGGCGTGTGGCTCTCGGACGTCTACGGCGGCGCGCACGACTACGACCTGACGGTCATCGGCCACACGGGCAAGCTCGACCCCACTGGCCGTCTCGACGGCTACGCGACGGAGGCCGACAACTACCCGGGCTTCGACGACCCCGAGATGGCGGCGTGGCTCGAGTCCGGCTCACAGGAGACGGACCCGGACGCCAGGCGGCAGGTCTACACCAACGTGCTCCAGCGCATGCACGACGGCGCGCCGTTCATCTACATCGGCACGCCGGACCGCGTACACGCCCGCAAGGCGAGCCTCGAGGGCTTCTGGATCACGCCCATGCTCGACTCGTTCGACTTCAGGACGGCGCACTTCGAGTGACCGTCGGTTAGGTAACGTCCCGTCCCGGGTCCGGTTCGCCGTGCCCGGGACTTCTCATATCTTGTAGGGGCGACGTGACCCGCTATCTGGTTGGGCAGATCTTCAGCTTCCTCGTGACCCTCTGGGTCGTGCTGACCCTCGTGTTCCTCGGCATGCGTGCGCTGCCGGGCGACGCGGCGACCATCCTGGGCGGCATGGACGCGAACGCCGAGCAGATCGCCGTCATAAGGGAACGGCTCGGTCTTGCCGGCTCGCTGGCGGTTCAGTACTCGGATTTCATGGGTGGGATCGTGCAGGGCGACCTCGGCGACTCGCTGCGCGAGCGCCGGCCCGTGACGGCCGTGCTGCTGGACAGACTGCCCGTGACCCTCGCCCTGGCGGGCATGGCGTTCGTCCTCTCACTCGTCATCGGCATCGGCCTTGGCCTACTCGCCGGGCTGGCGCCTGGGAGCATCATCGACCGCTTCACGACGCTCTTCGCCACCGCCGCACTGGCACTGCCGGAGTTCTGGTTCGGGTTCCTGCTCATACTCCTGTTCGCGGTCAACCTCGGCTGGTTCCCCGTCCTGGGCCTGCCGCCCAGCGGCCTCAGTTGGCAGGCGTCGTGGCACCTGTTGCTGCCCGCGTTCACGCTTGCTTTGCCCCGCTCGGCTCAGGTCGCGCGCCTTACGCGGGCACAGGTGCTGGAGCAGCGCATGTCCGACTACGTTCGGACGGCACGCAGCAAGGGCCTGCATCCCAGGGGCGTGACGCGGCACATCGCCGCCAACGCACTGCCCGGCGTGCTGCCGCTCCTCGCCCTCGAGTTGGGGGGCCTGTTGACGGGCACCATCGTCGTCGAGCAGGTGTTCGGGCTGCCCGGCCTGGGCGCGACCATACTCGGCGGCATATCCGCGCGCGACTACCCCGTGGTGCAGGGCGTCACCGTCCTCGCCGTCGCCGTCTACATAGGCGTGAACTGGATCGCCGACCTCCTGCAGGCCGTTGCGGACCCGCGCCTCAGGACCGTCTGATGACCAGGGTTCGGTTCGGTGCTGTCCTGTTCGCCATCGTGCTCCTGAGCACCGTCCTCGCACCCATCCTGAGGCCGGTAGACCCGCTCGAGCCCAACTACCGCTCGACGTACGCCGGCGTCAGCGCCGAGCACCCGCTGGGAACCGACAGGCTGGGGCGAGACGTGCTGTCGCGAGCCTTGGCAGGCGGACGCGTGTCGCTGACGATCGCCCTCTCGGCTACGGCGCTGACGATCCTCCTAGGCGGCGCACTGGGGTCCGTCGCGGCCACCGTCGGCGGAGCCGTCGATACGGCGTTGTCGCGCTTCTTCGACGCCCTGCTCGCGTTCCCGGGCTTCCTGCTGGTGTTGCTCGTCGTCGCCATGCTCGGGGGCGGCGCTGCCCAGACGGTACTCGCGCTGGGGGTGGCGGGCTCTCCCATCTACTTCCGGCTGGCGCGCTCGTACGCCAGGAGCGAGCTCAGGTCGGAGTACGTCACGGCCGCGATCGCCCTAGGCGCTTCGCGCCCGCGCCAGATGATCCGCCACGCCCTCCCCAACTTCGTCGGCAGCATCCTCGTGCAAGGAGCCAGCACGGCCGCGACGTTCCTCCTTGTCGAGGCGTCGCTCTCCTACCTCGGGCTCGGTGTCCCCCTGCCCACACCGAGCTGGGGCAACGTCCTGCAGGAGTCCCGCGCGTTCCTGACGCGTCAGCCGTGGGCCGCGGTCGGACCCGGACTGTTCCTGGCGGCAGCCTCGTTGTCGTTCCAGTTCGTTGCCGACGGCATGCGCGACAAACTGGATCGTAGGTCGTGACGAGTATCATCTGAGGTCGCCGCCCGCGGGCCCTAGCCCGCCGCCCCAAAGGGAGCCTTCCATGTGGATCTGGACGCTTGACGATCGACTCGTGAACCTTGACGTCGTGGAGAGCCTCGAGGTCATCGAGGTCTACCCGGACGACGTGGACCAGGCGCAACTGGAAGCCGGAGCCGCCGAACCAGACCTGTACGAGCTCGTCGCCGTCTCCTCGGGCGGTGTCGAGTACGTCCTGTACGACACGGAAGACCCCGAAGCCCTGTACCAGGTGTTCCAGGCGTTGGCCGAGACCCTGGCGGGCGCACAGTCCAAGAGGCCGAACCGCCCTGTGTGGGCGGCAGACCTCGTGAGCACCGGCCAGAGCCGCATGAAGAACTGACGAGGGACATAGGCACCGAACCGCCGTTGGTTAGCATCGGGTCATGAGTGAAGGCAACGAAGAACATGTTGGCGATCACTTCGACAAGGTGGCGACGCGCGCAGTTGAGTGGACGACGGGGCCCACGCTCGACGTCGTCTCTAAGGACCTGACGACCTGGAGCGGCGACGCCCTCATCGTCAACCTCTTCGAAGGGGTGACCTCCCCGGGCGGCGCCACGGGGGCGGTGGACAAGGCGCTGAACGGCCAGCTCAGCGAGGCGATAACAGCAGGGGACCTGAGTGG
>DASRWD010000039.1:0-13617 GCA_035654755.1 Trueperaceae bacterium | reverse complement strand
TGAAGACGTGCACGCAAAGCGACGAAAAGCGGCACCTCTGGGTTCGAGCGCGACCTGTCGTCCACCACCGGATCCGGCAACTCGACCATGGCGTCGAGCCGCAAGCCGGCGCGGGCCAGGGCGTTGACGTAGTCCATCAGGGGCCGATGGAAACTGATCGTCGCTCCGCGCGGGGCGCCCTTGCGCACCTCCGCGTACTCCTTCATGGGTACGGACGCCGGCGTCAGGTAACGCTCCACCCGCCGGTACGTCAGCTTGCGTTTGGGGTCGAAGCCCCAACCGCTGCCACGCGGCGCACGGAACGCAGGGTGGACCATGAAGATGACGACGCGCCCTCCCGGTTTCAGCACCTGAGCCACAGATGCGAACACTTCGTCGAGCGGGTCCATGTCCTGGATGCTCAGCAGGTATACGGCGACGTCGAACGACGCGGGCTCCGCCGACGTGGTGCCCACCAGGTCGCGAGCGTCGCCGTGCTCGAACGTGCCGTCATCGCCGCGCCGCTTGCGCGCCAGGCGGACCATCGCCAGGCTGGCGTCTATGCCCAGGTACTGACCGCCCGCCTTCAGCACGTGGTGCGCCAGCACACCTTGTCCGCAGCCGACGTCTATGACCCTCTCGCCACGACGCACCTCTGCGAGCTGCATGACCGTGGGTATGGCGGCCTTGCGGTGGTGCGGGCTGCCCCTGATACCGACGGTGGCGTCGTACCAACCCGCGACGGGGTCCCAACTGGAGCGGCTCCCACTCACGGCGGCGATGATACGCGGCCGTGTCGCGAACCCTGTCTCGCGGCGCCTGGAAGCTCGTCTGCGGGGCCGTGTGGCCGCGCAGAGTGAGGCCGTGTCGCTCACGCGTACCTGGCCATGTCGCTCGTGAAGCGCACGCTCGCTGTACCTCCTCCTGCGCCGACCGGCTTGACGAGGCGGCAGCCGGCACGTAACCTCTCCTCAACCTGACACCTGAATCGCCTGTCAGGTTCTCGCGCCGCGAGGACCTGTGTCGAGACGAGGAAGACTTGAACGAGCTGCCGGTCCCCAGCACCGCCAGGGGCGAAGCCACAAGACGCAAGCTGCTCGAGGCGGCTGAGGCCGAGATCGGCGAGAACGGCTTCGCCAGGTCGTCGGTCGCGTCGATAACGCGGCGTGCCGACGTGGCACAGGGGACCTTCTACCTCTACTTCCCGAGCAAGAAGGACGTGCTAGTCGAGCTCGTCAGGCACATGGGTCACAGTCTGCGGGCGGCGTTGGCACAGGCGATCGTGGGCGCCGACGACAGGATCGACGCTGAGAAGCGTGGCTTCGAGGCGTTCGTGCGCTTCTCGCTCGATCATCAGAACCTCTACAAGGTCGTGATGGAATCACAGTTCGTAGACGAGGCCATCTACCGCGAGTACTACCAGACGCTGGCGGACGCGTACGCGGAGAACATCTCGCGGGCCCAGGGACGGGGGGAGGTGCGCGATGGGGACCCCGCGGCGCTCGCATGGGCGCTGATGGGGATCGCGCACTTCCTGGGCCTGCGCTTCCCCATATGGGAGCAACGTCCGCCGCCGCCTCAGGTGTTCGAGACGGTGTACGGGTTCATCCAACGTGGGTTGGCTCCGGAACTCGCCGTGGCGCCGAGGACCGCCGAGTGACCGCCCTCCACGGTCGCGGGAGCGCGGCGCCGTGACACGGGGCCCGGGCGTCACGGGGATCGGCACCTACGTGCCGGACGGCCGCATGGGCTCCGAGGAGCTGGCGCGGCTGACGGGCCTGCCCGAATGGGTCGTGCGCGAGAAGCTGGGGATCACCGAGCGCGTCGTGCCCGGCAAGGACGATCACCCGACTGCCATGGGCGTCTGGGCTGCGGAGCGCGCGCTCGCAGATGCCGGGATCAAGGCATCGGATGTGGACGTTCTCGTCTCGATCACCGAGGAGTACAAGGAGTACCCGGTCTGGACGGCAGGCATCAAGCTGGCGCACGACCTGGGAGCCGGGAACGCGTACGCGTACGACCTGGGCCAGAAGTGCGGCACCGCCGTGCTGGCTCTCAAGCAGGCGCGCGACATGATCGTCGCTGATTCCGCCGTGGACACGGTCCTCGTCGCCGGCGGTTACCGCAACGTCGACCTGGTTGATCTGCAGGACCCGAACGTGCGCTTCATGTACAACCTGGGCGCAGGCGGGGCGGCCTTCGTCGTGCAGAGGGAACGCGGCCATCAGCTCCTGGGCTCTGCCTTCCGCACGGACGGCAGCTTCTCCCTCGACGTCCTCGTGCCGGTGGGCGGCACGACAGCACCCATAACCAGCGAGAACCTCGGCGACTACAAGCTGCGCGTCACGGACCCGGCGGGCATGAAGGAGCGCCTGGAGTCGAAGAGCATGGACAATTTCGTGGGCGTCGTCGAGGACGCTGTCGCGCGGTCCGGCGCCCGGCTGTCCGACGTGGCGTACCTGGCGATGCTCCATGTGAAGCGCTCGGCGCACGAGGCACTGCTCGAGCTCCTCGGGCTCGACCTAGACCGCTCTACGTACCTGGACACCTACGGA
The DNA here is from genome assembly GCA_035654755.1 of Trueperaceae bacterium. Lineage (GTDB taxonomy): Bacteria > Deinococcota > Deinococci > Deinococcales > Trueperaceae > DASRWD01. The sequence continues at coordinate 11,083 of DASRWD010000039.1, read as the reverse complement.
CACATCGGTCAGGTGGACCAGGCACTCTCTCTCGAGCTGGCCCAGGCCGCCGGGAAGCTGAAGCGCGGGGACCTGGTGGTGCTGGTTGCCGCCGGTGTCGGCTACGTATGGAACGCGATCTGCCTGCGCTGGGACGGCGACGGAGCCGCCGGCGACGGAGGCGGCAGATGATCCTCGACATCGCCGCCAAGCGTGCTGTCATCACGCCGGACCGGCCGGCGCTCCTGTGGGAGGGTCGGTGGCTCTCGTACCGCGAGCTGAACGATCGCGCCGAGCGGCTGGCCGGCGCCCTGCTGGGCGCCGGCGTCGGCAAGGGGGACCGGGTTGCGCTGCTCGCGCACAACCACATCGCCCACATAGACACGCTGCTCGCGACGGCCAAGACCGGAGCGGTCTACACGCCGCTCAACGTCCGGCTGTCCGAACGCGAGCAGCGCGAACTGGCCGACTACCTCCGGCCGGCCCTTGTGATGCACGACGCTGACAACGCCGACAAGGCCTCGGCGACCGGGTCGCGGGCGTGGGACCTGTCCGGACACGAGGCACGGCTGGGCGACGCCGATCTTCCGCAGCTGCCGGACCCCGACCTGACGCCGGACGACGTTCAGATGATCCTGCTGACCGGAGGCACTACCGGGCTGCCCAAAGGCGCCATGCTGCCCTACAGGCAAGCCTTCTACAACGCCGTCAACACGGTGATGAGCTGGGGTCTCCGGCAGGAGGACTGCGTGATACAGGCGACACCCTGCTACCACGCAGCCCTCAACGCGTTCACCGTCCCGCTCCTCCACCTGGGCGCGCGCGTCGCCTTGCAGCGCACGTTCGACCCCGCCGAGTACCTGAAGCTGGTCGAGGACGCGACAGCGACGATCCTCTTCCTCGTCCCGACGATGTTCCAGATGCTGGCCAGTCAGGAGCGCTTCACCTCGGCCGACCTCACCGGGGTCCGGTGGGCGATATCCGGGGGCGCTCCCTGTCCCGAACCGGTGCGAGAGACGCTGAGGCGGCGGGGCGTGAAGGTGCGCCAGGGGTACGGCCTCACGGAGGCCGGGGTCAACTGCTTCACGACTACGCAAGAAGTAGCGGACCGCAAGCCGGACACGGTGGGACGACCCATGCTCCACGGCGAAGCCGTCGTGCGTCGCCCGGACGGCGCGCCAACGGAACCCAACGAGACCGGCGAGCTGACCATCCGCGGCCCACACGTCTTCCTCGGCTACTTCGAGCGGCCAGAAGCCACGCGGGAGGCTCTGCGTGACGGCTGGCTCTGGACGGGTGACCTGGCGGTCATGGACGACGATGGTGACTTCGCCATCGTCGGCAGGCGCAAGGAGATGTTCATCTCGGGCGGCGAAAACGTCTACCCGGTAGAGGTGGAAGCCGCCATCTACGACCACCAGGCGGTAGCGGAGTGCGCCGTCGCCGGCGTCGCCGACGAACGCTGGGGTGAGGTCGGCGTGGCGGGTGTCGTGCTCAGGGAGGGCCACGAGCTGACGGCCGAAGGCCTCCGCGAGTTCCTGTCAGTCAGGCTGGCACGCTACAAGGTGCCGAAGCACGTCGTGTTCCTCGAGGCGCTACCGAAGAGCGCCGCCGGCAAGATCCTCAAACAGGACCTGCCGCGGCTCGCCGGTTACCCGGCCGCCAAGGCAGGCACGAACGCCCAGGCAACCGGAGACGGAGGCGACCGCGCAAGCGGGCGAGGGGGCGGGGCCATGAGCTAGGTAGCCGCCTCGCAGACGACCCGAGACATCAGAGAGCAGTCAAAGCCTCAAGGAGGGCACATGAAGAGAACGTTGGCAGTCCTGTTACTCAGCCTGATCGGCATGGGCTTCGCCCAGGTCAAGATCGGCATCCTCTCGCCGCTGACCGGCGCGGCCGCCGGCACGGGCCAGGCGCAGCTCGCCGGGTTCGAGCTGGCGATCGAAGAGATCAACGCGGCCGGTGGCGTCCTCGGAGAGCCTCTCGAGATCATCGTCGAGGACACCAAGGCCGACCCGGCCACGGCCGTGGCGGCCTTCGAGAAGCTGATGACCGAGGACGGCGTCGAGTTCATCGGCGGCGGCTACTCCTCTGGCGTCACGCTGGCGCTCGTCGAGTCGTTCCGCACCTTCCAGCCGCTCGTCAGCTGGATCGGCGGCGCGACGTCGGGCATCGGCATCGACGGTTTCGACGGCATCGAGGAGCTCATCGGCACGGAGCCGTGGTTCTTCCACGTCCACCCGTGGGACTACCAGAACACCCAAGCCTCCAGCCAGTTCGCCGTGTTCACCGGCGCCAACACCGTCGCCCTGCTGCACGAGAACTCGGCGTTCGGTGGCCCAGGCGCCCAAGCGGCGGCCGGTGTGATGGTCGGTTCGGGCCAGGAGGTCGTCCTCGTCGAGCCGTTCCAGTCGACCCTGACGGGCGGCAACGGAGACTTCCGCGCGGTCCTCAGCAAGGTCGCTGCCGCGGACCCTGACATGATCTTCTGGATCGGATACGACGGCGACGTCGTGCCGCTCACCAGCCAGATACGCGAGCTCAACCTCGACCCGCAGTACGTCTTCGGTGCGCCTCCGGGCTGGCCCAGCGAGTTCGACTCGGCACCCGAAGCGCAGTGCGTGGCGGGCCTCATCGGCTACCTGCCGAACCTGCCCAACCCGGAGGCGGTCACGTTCCGCGACTCCTACGTCGCGATGCACGGCAGCAACCCGACGAACTACATGTCGGCCCTCGCTTACGCACAGCTGTGGAGCTACGCCGACGCCATCAACCAGGCCGGCACCACGGACCAAGCCGCCGTCATCGAGGCCATGGAGTCGATGACCTTCGACTCGCCGATGGGCCAGTGGAGCTTCGGCCCGTCCGAGATCACCCAGCACCAGGGGTTCAGCGCCGACATGTGGCTCGCCTTCCAGTTCCAGGACGGCGTGCGCGAGATCGTGTGGCCGCCCGAGAAGGCCACGGCGCCACTCGTCAGCTGCCAGTAGGCGGCTACCGAGACACGCGAGACGTTCGGGGGCCGGCGCCGGCGCCGGCCCCCGCTCGAAGGGGACCGAGAGACCTCCGATGACGACTGAAACCCGTTCTATCTTCCCGGACGGAGCCCGATGGAGCTGAGCCTCCTACCGCAGGCGCTCGTCTCGGGCGTCCTGGCAGCCGGCATCTATGCGCTGGTGGCTGTCGGCCTCGCTCTCGCCATCGGGGTCATAGGCATCGTCAACTTCGCTCACGGCGAGTTCTTCATGGTCGGGGCCTTCCTCGCGTACCAGCTCTTCGTGAGCTTCGGGTTCGACCCGCTGCTCTCTATCTTGTTCGTTGCGCCGGCGCTCTTCGTCATCGGTGCGATCATCTACAGGACGACGATCCGCTTCGTCCTCAAGGCGCCGGAGCTGAATCAGATGCTGCTCACTTTCGGCGTCGGGATCGTCCTCCAGAACCTCGCGCTCAGCATCTGGGGCGGGGACCCCGTATCCATAAGCAACGTCCCGTACCGCGGCGTGGGTTGGCAGCTCGCCGGCGTCAACATCGGTGCGGTGCCCCTCGGCTCGTTCGTCATCTCCGTGATCCTCGTCGGCCTCCTGTACTACGTCCTCGCTCGCACCCCGATGGGCCGCGCCATGCGCGCCGTGGCCCAGAACCGTGTCGGGGCCGGGCTGATCGGGCTCGAGGTGAACCGTGTCTACCTCGTCGCGTTCGCGCTCTCGGCGCTGTTGGCCGGCATCGGCGGCGTGATGATCGCAGTGATCCAATCCCCGACCCCGACCGTAGGCTTCGCCTACACGCTCAAGGCGTTCGCCATCGTCGTGCTGGCGGGGCTCGGCAACGTGCGCGGGATCGTGGGGGCCGCGTTGGCCGTGGCCCTGGCTGAGTCGCTGGTAGCGACGCTCATCCACGGCGGTGACGCCCTGCGGAACGCCGTCTTCTTCCTGATCATCTTCGTCGTGCTCGTCTATCGCTCGCGGAGGACGGTATGAACGCCGCTCGGAAAGGCGCGGTCCCGGCCCGCGGGGCACCGGCCGGGCTCGTGCGCGACCTCGTGCTCACCGGCGTTTTCGGGTTGGCCCTGTTCCTGGCGCCCACCTTGCTGCGGGACTGGTTCGGGCAGGCATCCGTGTCGTACCTGTCCCTGGGCCTGCGCGCACTGGCGGTCGCGGTGCTGGCGCTCACGTGGGACATGGTCGCGCGCACCGGCCAGCTCTCGCTTGCCCACGGCGCCTTCTACGGGGCCGGCGCGTACACGGCGGCCATCCTGCTCAAGAACACCGGCTCCCCGCTGTGGCTGGGTATCCCGTTGGCCGCAGCTGTCGGCGCCGTGCTTGCCCTCGGCCTCGGCGCGGTGACCTTGCGGCTCTTCGGCATCTACTTCGCCATCGCGACGCTGGCCTTCACCGAGGTCCTCAAGGCGGTCGTGCAGGAGGCCCTGCCGCAAGCGGTGGCCGGCGGCGCCGCCGGCATCAACGTGCCGGCGCTTTTCAGGCCGACGTTCGTGCCGGGCGAGATGGAGCGCTGGGAGATCGCGTTCCTGCGCAACCAAAGCTACTTCTACGTCTACGCCGGCATCCTGCTCCTGGCGATCGTCGTCTCGGTGCTCATCCAACGTTCTAGGCTCAGGTCGGCCTTCACGGCCATCCGTACGAACGAGTGGGTCGCCTCCGTCGTCGGCGTGAACCCTGCGCGCTACAAGCTCCTGGCGTTCGTCCTGTCGAGCGCGCTCGTCGGGATGCTGGGGGCCGTGGAGGCGCATAGGCTCGGCAGTGCGGTGCCCGAGGGCGCGTTCGCCGTGCACGTGACCGTTCTCGCCCTGGTCACGCCGATCTTCGGCGGCCTGTACACGACCGTAGGTCCCATCTTGGCTGCCGGGGTGCTAGCGACCATCGAGGAGACGTTCAAGCGCAGCCTATCGGACGGCTACATGATCGCCTACGGCCTGGTGCTCGTGCTGGCCATACTCTTCATGCCCCGCGGGTTGATGGGCCTGTTCCGCGGGCTCACCCGCCGCATGAAGCGCGGCCCGGGCCCCCCTTCCGAAGCGAGCGCATCGCCCGCGGCCGGCGGCGAGGAGACCGGCGCATGAGCACGGTCCTCGAGGCTCGGGACCTCGCCAAGAACTTCGGCGGCCTGGCCGCCGTCACGTCCCTCTCGTTCCGCGTCGAGGCGGGCGAGATATTCGCGATCATCGGCCCCAACGGCGCCGGGAAGACCACGACCTTGGACCTCCTCTCGGGCATGCTCTCCCCCACCGCGGGCACCGTTCACCTGGCGGGACGCGACGTGACGAGGCTGCCCCCGTACGCCCGCTGTCACCTCGGACTCGGGCGCGCCTTCCAGGTGGTGCAACCCTTCCCTGAGATGACCGTCGAGGAGAACGTGCTCGTCGGAGCGCAGTTCGGCGAGCGCAGCGTCTCGGGCGCCGAGGCCCGCCGCCGCGCCGACGAGGCCCTCGAGCGGACCGGCATGGACCGGCTGCGCGACGTCCCCGCGGAGGACCTCAACCTCCTGCAGGAGAAGCGCCTCGAGATCGCGAGGGCTCTCGCGACCAACCCGGAAGTCCTCCTGCTTGACGAGGTCATGGCCGGCCTGCGCCCGGCGGAGGCGAGGGAGGCCGTGACGCTAGTCAAACAGCTCAACGCCGAGGGGGTGACGGTCGTGTTCATCGAGCACGTGATGCCGGTCGTAAGGGACCTGGCACATCGGGTGCTCGTCATGGACTACGGTCGCGAGCTAGCCATGGGCACCTACGCCGAGGTCACGGCCGACGAACGGGTCGTTCGCGCCTACCTCGGCGAAGCTGATGCGGAGGCGACCTAGGTGGCGCGGGCACTCAGCGTCGATGGACTGAGCGCCGGTTACGGCAAGATCACGGTCCTGTGGGACGTGAGCGTTCACGCCGATGAGGGCGAGATCGTCACCATCATCGGCGCGAACGGCGCCGGCAAGACGACGCTCCTGAGAGCGGTGACGGGTTTGGTGGCCATCAGGTCCGGCGAGGTCAGTGCGCTCGGCGGTCAGCGCCTGCACGGCCTCTCCGCGGCCAGGATCGTACGCTCGCGAGTCGGGCACGTCCCCGAGGGCAGGCAGCTCTTCCCGCTCATGACGGTGTCGGAGAACTTGGGCAGCGGTGCCGACTACCTGCCGCATGCCCGCCCGCTGGCGCCACGGAACCGCGATCTCGTCTACCGGCTCTTCCCGCGCTTGGCCGAGCGTGAAGGACAGCTTGCCGGTACGCTCTCCGGCGGCGAGCGACAGATGCTGGCCATCGGCCGAGCACTGATGAGCGCACCGCGCCTGTTGCTCGTCGACGAGCCCAGCATCGGGCTGTCGCCCGCGCTCTCGCAGGCGGTGTTCAAGGCGCTCGAGGAGATCAGGCGAGAAGGTGTCACCGTGGTCCTCGTCGAGCAGAACGTGCGTCAGTCTCTGCAGATCGCGGACCGCGCCTACGTGCTGGAGAACGGCGAGGTGCGCAAGTCGGGAACTGGAGCGGAGCTACTCGACGACCCCGACGTCAGAGCGGCTTACCTATCGATGTGATGCCACGGCCGGCCCCCTAGGCTGGCCTACGGAGCGTCACCGGGTGCATAGACCTCGACCTCGCGCCAGGACACCCAGGACGGGCTGGCGGTCGTAGTCACACGCAGGTAGCGCACGCTTTGCGGGACGACAAGGTCTACGCTGAGCACTTCCCCTTCTTCGGTGTGCTGGTCGAACGTGTGAAGCAGCGTCGTGGCGGGGCTAGTCGAAACGCCGCGGATCTCGTGCACGGTCGACCCTGCTGGGAACTGGGCCACCGTGAGGCGAACGGTCCCGAGGAGCGTGTCTTCGCCCAGATCGATCTCGATGTACTGGGGCGCGTCCGCGCCGGAGCCCCACTGGCTCTCCGTGCCGTCAACCACGTTCGAGGCGGGCTCACCCGGCAGCTCCGCTGACGCGCTCACGGGCTTCTGGTACGCAAGGTTCGGGTTGGGCACGACCACCGGAGCGCACGGGTCGGGGTGCAGCGCGGGAGCGAGCGCGTCGCCCAGCACCGAGCCTTCGGCTCCCCAGAGGCCCTCGAGGTCATCGCCGTCCCAGTGCCACGTGAGCCATCCGTCGTAACCGGCGAGACACGACGCCGCTTGCCAATCGACCGCGTCCTGAGCGGCTAGGTGGAGCGAAGGGTACACGGACTTGAACGCCGCCAACTCCCCCATCACCAGCGGCTTCACGTCGAAGCTTACGGCGTCGTACTGGGTCTGTACCTCGTCGAAACTGAGTCCATGCGGGTGAGGTCCGGAGTGCAGGTCGAAGAAGTCCGCATCGGACTCACGCAGGACCCTGGACGTGAGCACGAACTTGAAGTCGCCGTGTCGCCACACGATGGGCTCGTTGGGCGCGAAGAAGCCGACCGATACGAGCGCCGTCGGCGCCAGATCCTTTATGGCCTTCACCATCTCGTCTACGAAGTGGATGAGGCTCTCCTCCGCCAGCCGACGTCGGTCTGCGTCGTCTGAGAGGTCGTACGTGTTGCCGTTCGCCGGCGTGACCAGCCCCTCGGAAAGGGTCCAGGGCTTCTCCCGCAGGTCGTACCAGTGCTCGTTGCGTATCGAGAACGAGAACATCCGGTCGAGACGCGCCTCGCGGACGATGAGACCGGAGAACAGGTCGTGGAAGTACTCGCGGTACGCCTCCATGCCGGACTCGGCCAGCAGATGCGACTGGCTCTCGGAGATCAGGTCGGTGGCGCCGCTGTACCCCTTCTGGCCGTAGTAGCCGATGTCGGGCAACGTGTTCGAAGTCAGCCAGACGTACATACCCTCCTCGGCCGCCAGGTCGAGGAACGCCGCCACGTTGTCCAGGTACGCACCGGAGAGAACCCGGCCCGTCGCGCCCTCCGGGTAGATGCAGTTGAGCGAGCCGCACGTCTCCAACATCACCCGCACGACGTTGTAGCCGAGCGCACGCATCGCCTCGAACTCTGCCCGGTACTCAGCCTCGTCGTAGCGGTTGGTCGCCAGAACCATGTCGAACGTTCCGGGCCCGTTGGCGGGGTCCGGCGAGAACGTGTACTTGACGAAGTTGTGTCCACGCGGGACGAACCTCTCGCCGGTGACCGAGTCGTAGAACTCCGCTACGCCCGCGACGGTGCGTATGCCGATGCGCGCGGGAGCGGCGGTCTTGGGCGGTTGGGGCGACTGGCATGCGCCCAGCGCGACGACGAGTGCGACGCAGACTAGCCACCGGCCTCCGCTCCCGGTTACGACGTGGTGGACCGCCCGGTTCACGTGTGAGCGCATGTTGGACTCCTTGGCCTCTTAGGTCACGATGCCCCCATTCACCGCTTCATGGCAACTCCCAACACGCGGCGTAGCTCTTGCGCGACAAGCTCATATGCGTCAGGGACGGGGGGTCTGCTTCCTGATGCCCGGCCACCTGACCCGATGAGCGCCCCGAACGGTGGGCCGAAGACGGTCACCGCTTCCGCCTCCAGCTCTTCTACGTGCGGGGGTCGCTCGATCCGCAAGCGGTCAAGGTCCTCACCGGCGACCTGTACCAAGCTCGTCTCGTTGCCCGTCCAGCGCCGTACTCGCTTGCTCAACTTCGTCACTTGTCGCAGCCAAGTCGGGTCGAACGCATCGACCCCGTGGGCCAGGACGAGCACGAGCTCCATGTGGGTGCGGATGCCTCCCAGGGCGGTCGTTGTGGGGCTGAGGAGCGAGACGTGCAGCGGCGCCACGGTCCAGGACGCGATCTCCTGGTAGATCCGATCGACCAGAGTGTTTGATAGCTCCAACAACCTGAGGACGGGATCGGCGGCCAGGTGCTCACGGTTAAGCGAGTACAGCTTGTAGCGCCCACCTATGTCACGTTCGGTTACCAATCCATGCTCCGCCAAGCGAGCGAGAGCTCGGGCGACCGAGGTCTTGGGAGCACCGCCAAGTCTGGCGACATCACGCCCCGTGAGCGACCTGCGTTCACGGGCGAGGACGGACAACGTGGTCGCGTCAATTCGGGACATCACGACCCTGTACGGGCTGGTCAGGTACATCGCTCGAGGGTAGTGGCCGGTGGCGGTCGCCAGATTGGCAAGTTCGGTCTTCACCTATGTGCTCTGGGCTGGAGACCAGGGCAGCGCGGCCCGGACCCCTCAGCCGGAGGACGCGTGAGCACGCGTACACCCATGTCCTTTCAGCGTGTGGCCCAAAAGTGGGCCACACGGTTCAGATTTGGGTCGCTCTCTGAAAAAGTACCCTGGTCCGGGCGCCCTTACGTTCGCCAGCGCTAAGCGGTGCGCTCGCCCGCGCGCGGCGATGCTCCCGACTCAACTCCAGTCGAGGATGACCTTGCCGGAGCGGCCCTCGCGCATGACGTCGAAGGCGCGCTGGAACTCTTCGGCCGCGAACCGGTGCGTGATGACGGGGCTGACGTCCAGACCGGCCTGCAGGAGAGCGACCATCTTGTACCAGGTCTCGAACATCTGGCGACCGTAGATCCCGTGCAGCGTGAGGCCCTTGAAGATCACGTCGTTCCAGTCGATGGCGATCTGCTGGTTGGGTATGCCGAGCAGGGCTACCCTGCCGCCGTGGATGACGGTCCGCATGATGTCGGCGAAGGCGTCGGGCGAGCCCGACATCTCCAGGGCGACGTCGAATCCTTCCGTCATGCCGAGCTCACGCATGACCCCAGTCAGCATCACCTCACCCTGCGAGACGTCCACGCCGAGAGTCGCCCCCATCGCCGGCGCCATCGCCAGCCTGGCCGGGTTGACGTCCGTAACGACGACGTGCCTCGCGCCCACGAACCGGGCGATCGCCGCTGCCATCAGGCCTATGGGCCCGGCGCCGGTGATGAGCACGTCCTCGCCCACGAGGTCGTACGTCAGGGCAGCGTGAACGGCGTTCCCGAGTGGGTCCATGATCGCGGCGACCTCGTCCGGGATCGATCCCGGAAGCTTGAATGCGTTCACGGCGGGGAGCGAGATGAACTCGGCGAACGCACCCTGCCTGTGCACGCCGACTCCCAGCGTGTTCCGGCATAGGTGGCGCCGCCCGGCGCGGCAGTTGCGGCAGTGGCCACAGGTGATGTGGCCCTCGCCCGCGACGCGGTCCCCTGGACGCAGCCCCGCGACCTCGGAGCCCACCTCCTCGATGACCCCCACGTACTCGTGCCCCGTGATGAGCGGTATGGGTATCGTCCTCTGCGACCAGGCGTCCCAGTTGTAGATGTGCACGTCGGTGCCGCACAGGCTCGCGCTCTTCACCCTGATCAGCACGTCGTTGGGGCCGACATCCGGCACCGGCGCCTCGACGCTCCAGATGCCCTCCCTGGGCTCGAGCTTGGAGAGCGCGCGCATCGTCGGCCTCAAGCGATGACCCCGAGCTCGCGGCCAACGCGAGCGAAGGCGTCTACCGCCCCCTCCAGCTGCTCCCGCGTGTGCGCAGCGGACATCTGCGTGCGGATACGCGCCTCGCCCTGCGGCACGACCGGGTACGAGAAGCCGACGACGTACAGCCCTTCCTCCAACAGTCGGCCTGCCAGGCGTGCCGCCAGGGCGGCGTCTCCGATCATGACGGGGATGATGGGGTGGTCGGCGCCCGCGAGGGTGAAGCCTGCGCCCTGCATGGCGGAGCGGAAGTAGGCACTGTTATCACGCAGGCGCAGGCGTAAGTCGCCGGAGCCCTCCAGCATGTCGAGGACAGCTATGGACGCGGACGCGACGATGGGCGAGAGCGAGTTCGAGAACAGGTAGGGGCGGCTGCGCTGCCTGAGCCAATCGACGATCTCCTGCCTGGCCGCGGTGTAGCCGCCCGAGGCGCCGCCCAACGCCTTGCCCAGCGTGCCCGTGATGATGTCGACGCGGTCCATGACGCCGGCGTGTTCGTGCGTGCCGCGTCCCTGCTCGCCGACGAAGCCCACGGCGTGGCTGTCGTCAACCATCACCAGCGCTCCGTACTCGTCCGCCAGGTCGCAGATCGCCTCCAGGTCGGCGATCACGCCGTCCATCGAGAGGACACCGTCCGTCGCGATGAGCCTGAAGCGCGCGTCCTTCGCGGCCTCGAGCTGGCGCCGAAGGTCGTCCATGTCGTTGTTGGCGTACCGGAAGCGCTTCGGCTTGCAGAGGCGGACA
>DASRWD010000038.1:0-10932 GCA_035654755.1 Trueperaceae bacterium | reverse complement strand
TGCCGACACTGCGATTTTCAGTCGCATGCTCTACCGACTGAGCTACCTGGCCACGATGAAGACGCAGCGTACGGCAGGCGCCTGGCGCTGCGTCTTCAGGTGGTCGATGGCGGAGCCGACGGGATTTGAACCCGCGACCTTCTGCGTGACAGGCAGATATGCTAACCGCTACACTACGGCTCCGCGAAGAACGCTTCCGGACCGGCAGGCGGCACCGTCAGCGCAGATAAGGATACCTATCCGTCTTTGGCGCTGTCAACGCCGTGCATTGCGAATCACGTATCAAAGATCGGTGTCCGCCACCAACGCCAGCGCGTCGATCTCTACGTGCATGGAGTCTGGATCAATACGGCGCAGACTCATGCGGTCCCCTCCCTCACCCGCTTCTTCAGCTGCCTGAGCGCGCCGAGGTGATAGGCCGTGTGGCCGTAGCTGGCCAGAGCCCCGTTGACAGCGAACTCCTCGTGCCACGAGTGCTGCGTCGGAACGGCCGCCAGGAGCCTATCTCCGGCACTTCGGAGCGCCTCTTTGAGGGCGGTCCAAGCCGTCTCGTCCACCCGCTTCACCAGCCAGCTCTCCGACCAGTCGGATGTGGGCTCCTTCCCGGCGAAGTAGTCGTTCACCAGGTCGATAGCCCAGCGCAGGTGCTCGGCGTGCGCGGCGATAGAAGTGCCTCCCAGGTCACGGGATGCCTCTTCGGCCGTAACGTCTGCGAGGGTGCCGTAGACGCCGCCTTCCGGCCCGCCACTCGTCACCCACGTAGGCTCGCCAGTGGGCATGCCCTCGAGTAGCTCCCGGTACTTGCCCAGGAAGACAGACGTTAGTTGGTCATTGACGTCGATGGTCGCCGTATCCGAAGGGGTGTTCACGCGCCAACCTCCTGGACGAGAGGCTAGACGCCAAAGCGGACAGCGGAAGTCCGGTTAGCGACGAAGGCGGCAACTCCAGGGCATCGCCCACCGACTTCAGCGCTTCTCGAGCTCTATCCAGCCGTTGGGAACCGCGCCGCAGTCGGACATGTAGCCGCCCACGAGCAAGTCGTTCCGCTTCTCCGCCAGCGCCTGGAAACGGCAGTCGGCCACGGTCGAGCTCACCAGCTCGAGCATGATGAGGGGGCCGACCTCGCCGGTGACCGTACCGTTCGCCAGCGAGCCGGGCAGGCTGGACTCCCACGTGCCTGTGATCGCATTGCCCGCCGCCTGAAGCACGAGGACGAGCACGCCGGTGTCGTCACCTTCGCTCGCCTCGTAGGTCCCGGACCACGTCCCGGCGAGCTCCACATCGCGGGCGAACGGGTTGCATCCTGCGAGGAGCAGCGTGAACAGGAATAGCGTCAGGAACGCCATACGCGGGAAGCGCATGTGGCCACCCAGCCGTGTCACTGCGTGACCTCGAGCGCCCCGGCCGCCGGGCCGGAGCCGGTACTCTCCGCCCCCAGCTCGTCCAGCGTTCGACCGATCGCCGTGGGCCCGTAACCCAGCTCCTCATGCTGTGCCGCGGGGTCACCATGCGGCACCGTCGTGTCGTGGACGCCCAACCGGACGACGGGCACGCTGCGCCCGCCTTCGGAGAGCGCCTCGAGCACGGCCGAACCCATGCCGCCGAGGACCGTGTGGTCCTCAGCGGTGATGATGGCGCTTGCTCCCTCGGCGAGGTCGAGGAGTAGCTTGGCATCGAGAGGCTTGACGAAACGGCCGTCGACCACGCCCACGTTCGGGCGCCCTTCGGCGGCTCGCAGCGCGTAGGCAACTGTGGGCCCCAGCCCCACGACCCAGACGGCTCCATCTCTGGACCCGGGCTCCTTGAGCACCTCCCAGGCGCCCCATTCGACCTCGCGCCACTCGGTAGCCGGCAGGTCTTCGGGCACGGGCACACTGCCACGCGGCCAGCGGATGGCCTTCGGGCCGCCGATCCGAAGGGCGGCCTTGAGCATGCCCCGCATCTGCTCGGCGTCGCGCGGCATGGCGACGCTCATGTTCGGCACGGTTCGCAGGTAGGCGAGGTCGAAGATCCCCTGGTGCGTGGCACCGTCTCCCCCGACCAAGCCGGCGCGGTCTATCGCGAAGACGACGTCGAGGTTCTCGAGGGCGACGTCGTGGATCACCTGGTCGTAGCCGCGCTGGAGGAACGTCGAGTAGATTGCGACGATCGGCTTCTCGCCGCGCAGAGCGAGCCCGGCGCCCACCGTCACCGCCACGTCCTCGGCGATCCCGACGTCTATGTAGCGGTCCGCGTGCTGCTTCGAGTACTCGACGAGGCCGCTGCCCTCGCGCATCGCCGGGGTGATGACCCAGACCCTGTCGTCGGCCTCGGCCAGCTTGCCGGCGGCGTCGCCGAACGCCTTCGACCACGTGTGGCTGGCAGCCTTCGCGATGGGGTTCTCCGGGTCGAAGCTCGACGCACCGTGCCATGCGATGGGGTCGGTCTCCGCGACCTTGTAGCCCTTCCCCTTGCGCGTGACTATGTGCAGCATCGTCGGTCCGTCTAGCTGCCGGATGTGGTCGAGGTAGTAGAGGAGTTGGTCGACGTCGTGGCCGTCCACGGGCCCCACGTAGCGCAGGCCCATGGCGTGGAACGGGTTGTTGCTCGCCGGGTCGAAGAAGCGTCGCGTCGCCTTCTTGGCGCGGCTGGCGAACTCGCCAAGCGGCTCCCACATGCGTGTGAGCGCCTGCTTCGACCGGTCCTCGGCTCTCTGGAACCAGGGCTGGACCTGCAGCGTGCGCATGTAGTGGTTGATCGCGCCCACGTTCTCGCTTATCGACATCTCGTTGTCGTTGAGCACGATCGTCATCTGCGGCTTCAGGTGCCCTATCTGGTTGAGGGCGGCCAGCGCCATCCCACCCGTCAGCGCCCCGTCACCGATGACCGCGACGACGTCGTACGGAGCCTGCCTGGCGTCGCGAGCCAGCGCCATGCCCAGCGCCGCGGCGAGGCTCGTGGATGCGTGCCCCACCGTCAGCGCGTCGTGCTCGGACTCGCTGACGGCGGTGAACCCCGCCAACCCGCCCGGCTGGCGAATCGTCTCGATGCGGTCGCCCCTGCCTGTGAGGATCTTGTGCCCGTACGTCTGGTGACCGACGTCCCAGACGATCCGGTCGTGTGACGTGTCGTAGAGGTAGTGCAGGGCGACCGTCAGCTCGACCGCGCCCAGGCTGGAGGCCAGGTGACCGCCGGCGATGGAACAGACCCTTATGATCTTGCTTCGCAGCTCCTCGGCGAGCTGCTTCAACTGCTCCTGCGACAGGCGCTTCACGTCCGCAGGCGAGTTCACGCCGGGCAGCAGCGGACCTACGTCCTTCACTTCACCTCGGCCCCTGTCAAGGGCACGTTGGTCGACACCAGCAGGTGCCCCGTGCGCTGCATGACCTCGCCGATGAACGGCGCGTACCAGAACTGCCTCGAGCTCTCGTCCAAGACGTTCGCTTGGTCGTCGAGTTCCCTGGTCGTGAGGTCGATGACGAACACCTCGAGCTGACCGGCGGGCACCTGGACCGTGCGCTGATCCACGACCGTGTACACGTAGTTGACCAGTCGCTGCTCCGGCGGCGAGCCGTCGCCGAGGCTCAGCGTGATGGTGGAGTCGCCCGACCACTGGCTGCCGACGCGCAGGGAGCCCGGCTCGGGGAGCTCCTTGAGGGGCGGGTCGTACTCGATGGTCGTTATGCCGAGGCGGACCTGGCTGTGGAGGAACACGCCGCTGTCGCGGAACTGACGGTACGACCGCTGCTCCCACCCCGGCCTGATCTCGCGGAACGAGATCCACAGGCCGCCGTCCACGACGGCAGGTCCTTCGACGAGCATGGTGGCGCGGGCGTCCTGCAGCCTGGCTCCCTCGGGCAGGTACTGCCAGGCAGCGCCAGTCTGGTGAGGGTAGTAGGTCGTCGGTTCGGTTAGTTGCTGGACCTCGACGCGTTCGTCGCTTGTAACTGGAGTACACGCCGCGACTACGAGCACGAGAAGGGCGGCGCCGACGGTCAGCGGGTTGAACCTGTTGCGCATGGACACGAGTCTACCGCGGCCGCATCGGCCGCCCCTTAACCCGCTGACGTCACATGCCTCTACCGATATCGCGCCTGACGAGCGCACGCGGGAAGTCGATGGCGTCCACGAGACGGTACGCGCGTTCCACGGCCTGCGCGACGCTCTCACCCAAGCCCACGGCGTCTAGGACACGACCGCCCTTGGAGACGGGCGGTCTGCCCTCCGTGCCGGCGTGGAAGAGAAGCGTGTGCTCGGGAAGGTCGCGTGGCACACGGATGGGCACGCCGACGACGGGCGAGTCCGGGTAGCCCTCCGCAGCCATCACGACGCAGGCGGCAGCGCCGGTCGACCACCTGACGTCGACCTCCGCGAGCCGGTTCTCCGCCACGGCCTGGAACAGCTCGCCGGCATCGCTCTGCAGCAAGGGGAGCAACGCCTGGGTCTCGGGGTCTCCGAAGCGGCAGTTGAACTCGAGGACCTTGAAGCCCGTTGGCGTCAACATGGCGCCCACGTAGAGCACGCCCGAGAACGGGATGCCTTCCTCTCGCAGGCCGCGCAGTACCGGCCCAACCACCTGCTGCGTGAGGGCGGTGTCCTGTTCCGCCGTGAGCGGCACTGGCGCAACGGCTCCCATGCCGCCGGTGTTCGGCCCGCGGCCGCCGTCGAACGCTCGCTTGTGATCTCTCGAGGGCGGCAGCGCCACGTGGCTCTCGCCGTCCACCAGGAGTATCACGCTGATCTCGGGCCCGGTCAGCCTCTCCTCCAGTACGACCTCGGCGTCGGGCTCCTGGAAGATCGCCTCGATCGCCGTGCGGGCGTCGGCCGCGGACTCGGCGACGGTCACACCCTTGCCGGCGCGAAGGCCGGAGTCCTTGACTACCAACGGCGCACCCACGCGCTCCAGGTGCCTGAGCGCATCGTCCAACTCGCCGAACGCGGCGAAGCCGGCGGTCGGCACGCCGTGCCGGTCCATGAACTCCTTGGCGTAGCGCTTGCTGCCCTCCAGCCGCGCGCCAGCGGCGCCGGGTCCGAGCACCTTGTAGCCGTCCTGCCGCAGGGAGTCCCCCCAGCCGGCGACCAGTGGAGCCTCGGGCCCGATGACGATGAGGTCGGGGTTCTCGGCCTCGGCAACGATGCGCACGCCGCGCTCGTCGCCCGTGCCGCCGATCACCCTGGCCGAGTCCGCGATGCCGTCGTTGCCCGGTACCACGACGACGTCGTTCACCGACGGGGCGCGGTCCAGCGCCCAACAGAGCGCGTGCTCCCTGCCGCCCGAGCCGATCACCATCACCTTCAAGACGACACCTCCGTGCCAGCGATGCGACGAGAATGCCTAGGTCGGGAACGCCTAGGTCGTGAGTGCCCAGCTTAAGGTGCGACCTCGCCGCTCAGTACGAGTCGCACGGCCTCAGGGTACAGGGCGTGCTCGAGGGGCAGGACCCGGGCAGCGAGCGTCTCCTCCGTGTCGCCTGGCAAGACCGGCACGCTGCGCTGGGCGACGACCTTGCCCGTGTCCATGCCCGAGTCCACGAAGTGGACGCTGCAGCCGGTCTGGGAGACGCCCTCGGCCAGTACCTGCCTATGCGGGTTCAAGCCTTTGTGCAGCGGCAGCAGGCTCGGATGCACGTTCAGTATGCGCCCCTCCCAGTCATCGACGAACCGAGCAGAGAGAAGCCGCATGAAGCCCGCGAGGCACACCAGGTCCACGCGAGCGTCTTCGAGTAGCGCCTGAGCCTGCTGCTCGAAGCTAAGCCTGTCGGGCCACGGCACGTGTACGGCCCGGACTCCGGCGTCCTCGGCCCTTCGCAGCGCGGCGGCACCGGGCTTGTCACTGATGACGAGCACCACCTCGGCCGTTGGGTCACCGGGAGGGAACGCCTCTATGAGCGAGGCCAGGTTCGAGCCGCGGCCGGACGCGAGCACCGCCAGGCGGGCCTTGCGGCCGAGAGGGAAGTTCACCCGGCGCTGTTCCCGCCGCCATCGCCGCGCCGGGCGCCGGCACGATACGCCTCGACCCGTTCCGGCCGGACCTTCGTGAGGTAGCGCTTGAGCCCGCTGGTGTTCATAGGGGCGTCAGAAGTGATCCGGTACCGGTGAGCTATGCCGTCTGGCACGGCGGCGGCCTCCAGCTCGGCGTCCTCGTACCGCCGCATGCGAGCGAGGAGCGCCTCGTCGTCCTCGCCGGCGGCGAAACCCTCGAGGAACTCGGCCTCCCACGCCCTCAGGACCTGCGGGTAGGCGCGGAGGTGCGCGACGGCGTCCGGCACAGGGCCGAAGTGAGAGAGCACGAGCCGAGACGGCCGCGCCGCGACCTGCTTCTCGGCCATCGCCTCCTTCATCTCGATGTCCAGCTCCGGTGGCGCCAGGGCCGGCCGGATCACCGATGCGCCCGGCAGAACGACACCTGCCGAGTCGCCGCAGAACAGCGTGCCGTCAGCCAGCAGGTAGCTGACGTGGTGCGATGCGTGGCCGGGCGTGTGCATGACCCGGACCTCGAGGCCGTTGAGGGACAGCCGCTGGTCGTCCCTGACGGCCGTGACGCGCCCTGGCTCGAGCGCCACCATGCGGCCCCACAGGTGCTCCAGCTCGTCGCCATAGACGCGCTCCGCGCTGGCCATGAGCCTGCTGGGGTCCACGAGGTGCGGAGCGCCTACCTCGTGCACGTAGACCTGTGCCCCCGTGAGCCGCGCCAGCTCTCCTGCTCCGCCGGCGTGGTCCAAGTGTATGTGGGTGACGAGCAGGTGCGTGACGTCCCTTGGCTCCAGGCCCAGAGCCTCTAGGCCGGCGACCACCTCCGGCACGGTCACGCCCGGGCCGCTCTCTATCAAGGCGTAGCCACCGCGCGGCAGCGCCAGCACGAACGTGCCGATCGTCCCCGGATGCGCGTGGTGAAGCGTGTCGATGATCCATACGCCGCCACCCAGGTCGCGGGCGCGCGGGTAGTCGGGTAGCGGTGGCCGGAGCTGGGGCGCTAGCGGGCTGGTTCGCGGGCTAGCCTCGGACACCTAGGCCAGGTCCTCCGCGCCGGCGTCACCCACCGGGGGCAGCGCGTCGTCCTCGGCCGCTACCTGGTTGATGAGCGTGCCGATGCCCTCCACGCTCACCTCGATCGTGTCGCCCACCTGTAGCTTGCCGACGCCCTCGGGCGTGCCGGTAAGAACGAGGTCACCGGGGCCCAGGGTCATGAACGTCGAGATGTACGCCAGCACGTCGGCTACCGGGAAGATCATGTCGCGGGTATGGCCGTCCTGCCGCACCTGACCGTTGACCACCGTACGCAGGCCAACGTTCGTCGGGTCTATGTCGGTCTCCAGCCAGGGGCCCACCGGGCAGAAGCCGTCCGCTGACTTGCCGCGCGCCCACTGCAGGTCGGCTCGTTGCTTGTCCCTTGCCGTGACGTCCACTGCACAGGAGTAGCCGAGGACGTGGTCGAGGGCATCCTGGGCACTCACGTTGCGCATCGTCTGACCGATCACGACGGCCAGCTCTCCCTCGTACTGGAGGTCCTGCGTCCACGCGGGGTACGGGATGTCGTCGCCCGGCCCGCTGAGAGTGTTCAGGCCCTTGAGGAAGAGGCCGGGCTCCGTCGGCAGGTCGCCGCCCTGGGGCATGTTGCCCAGCTCGCGGATGTGGTCGGCGTAGTTGCGTCCCACGCACACGATGACGTTGGGCTCGCACGGAGGCAACAGCGTGACCTGCTCGATCGTCGTCTCGCTGCCCTCGGGGCGACCCGTCATGCTGGTGAGGCGTTTGACCATGCCGCCGTCAACTGTGCCCCAGGCCACCCCGTCGTAGCTCCGGTACCTGATCAGTCGCATCTCGCTCCTCCCATGAACTCGTGCTCAGGCGCCGACCAGGTCGGTCAGCTCGTGCCACTCTTCCATGAGCCCGAGCAGCTCGGCCTCCAACGCCGCGTGGCGCTCTCCCAGTCCCGCGATCTCCTCGTGCTCGACCTGAGGTCGAGACAGGCTGGCTCCGACCGTGGCAAGCTCCGCCTCCACCGTCCTGATGCGGTCCTCGAGGCCGTCCAGATGCTTGCGCAACTGGTACGGACTGCGGCCCGCGAAGCGGCCACCTGACACCGCGCGGTCGGGCGTGTCTACCTCGGGTTCGCTCCTCTTGAGGGCGCTTGCCCGCTCCGCGTCCGCCGCTGCCCGCGCGCGCCGCTTGCGGAGGTAGAAAGACCAGTCTCCCTCGTACTCGCGGAGTGAGCCGGAATCTACCTCCCAGACGTGGTTGACGAGGCCGGAGATGAAGCGTCGGTCGTGTGAGACCAGCAGCAACGTGCCCTCGTAAGCCTGCAGGGCCGCCTCCAGCGCCTCGATCATCTCGACGTCCAGGTGGTTCGTTGGCTCGTCGAGGACCAGGAGGTTGTAACGGCCCAGGGTCAGGATGAGCAAGGCAAGACGGGCGCGCTCGCCGCCGGAGAGGTCACGGACCTTCTTGAACTGGGCGTCGTACGGGAACATGAAGCGGCCCAGTAGATCGTGCGCCTCGCGGTCACCCGTCCGCCTGAGGAGCTCCTCGAAGAGCGTCAGTTCGTCGTCGACGCCCGCCAGGTCCTGGTCGTAGAAGCCAACGCGAACCCGAGCGCCCGTCAGCACACGTGCCCGCGGGTCCTTCGACGGCAGGTCGCCCATGAGGGTCCTCAGGAACGTGGTCTTCCCCGCCCCGTTGGGACCGACCAACGCAACGCGGTCGCCGGCCCGGAGCTCGACCGCCACGTCCTCGAACAGAGTGCGGTCGAAGCGCTGCGTCAGGTGGGAGGCGCTAAGGACGATGTCACCGGATTCGTCGCTTGGGAACTGGAAGCGCGTCCTGCGTTCCGGGCCCATCACCTCATCGACCATGCGGTCGTCGTGCCGTTCCGCACGGCCGAACATGGCCTTCGCTCGGCGGTGAAGCTTCGCGTTCTGCCCTGCCCAGCGCTTCATCTGCTCGGCGGACGCGTGAAGCCTGGCCGACTCGCGTTCCTGGTTCGCCCTCGTGGCGGCCTGGATGCGCTCGGCTTCTTCACGTTCGGCTCGGTACCTTGACGGGTTGCCCGGTCCGACACGCAGCTCACCACGGCTGACCTCGGCGGTCCTGTCGCAGGACGCGTCTAGGAACGCACGGTCGTGCGAGACGATTATCGCCGCGCCGGGGTAGCGCGCGAGGTAGGTCTCGAGCCACGCCCGCATGTCCATGTCCAGGTGGTTGGTCGGCTCGTCCAGCAGCAGGAGGTCGGGCTGGGCCATGAGCAGGCGTGCCAGGCCGAGGCGGGTGCGCTCGCCCCCCGAGAGGTTCGCCACGAGGTCGTCGTGTCGATCGGCGAAGCCGAGGGCGGCGAGCACCCCGTCGCGCGTGGAGCGCTTGGCGTAGCCGCCCCTGCGCTCGAAGGTCGCGTGGACCTTCTCCCAGTCCTCGAACGTCTGATGATCGTCAAGACCAGCTGCCTCGAGGGTCTGGAGGCGTGCCTCAAGAGCGTCGATCTCGGCGAACGCTTTGTCTGCGACGGCCCGCACCGTGTCGGATTCGGTGAACTCCGGGTCCTGCTCGAGCATGGCGACGACGGTATCCGGAGCGCGAATGACCAGCCCGGCGTCCGCCTCCTCCAACCCCATGAGTAGCCGCAGGACCGTCGACTTGCCGGACCCGTTGCGCCCGATGAGGGCCAGCCTCTGGCCCTCCCGGATCTCGAAGGATGCGTCGTGGAGCACGACCTGGTCGCCGTATGCCTTCTCCACGCCGCTGAGCGAGGCCAGCGACATGTCGCCGGCGATTGTATCAGCGAGCGCCGTGCAGCCCGGACCGCCCCAACGAGGCCGCACAACGAGGCCACAAGAGTGGGGCCGACCACCGAAGCGGCCGGCCCCATGAACGTGAGGGAAGACCTTACGCGTACCTGAGGTTGTCTTCTGACTCCAGGTCGAAAGCGTGAAGGTACTGCAGGTCAGCCAACAGTTCGAGCTGTTCGCCGGCGCGGACATTAGTGTGCGGGTCAACGCGCGCGACGATGCTCTGGTCGCCACCTACGGACGCTATGACCATCGTCTCTGCGCCCAGGGGCTCCACGACGTCGACGGTCGCCTTGATGACGTTGTCGCCCTCGGGGATCTCGCCGCCGCGGATGTCCAGGTTCTCTGGGCGGATGCCGACGTAGACCTTCTTGCCGTTGTGCGCGGTCAGCTTGGAGGCCAGCTCACCGGACGGCCGAAGGTCGAAGTGCGGGCTGGTGATGCGGCCGTCCTGGACGGTGCCGACCATGAAGTTCATGGCTGGCGATCCGATGAAGCCGGCGACGAACTTGTTCGTGGGCCGGTCGTAGAGGTTGATCGGCGTGTCCACTTGCTGGATGTAGCCGTCCTTCATGACCACGATGCGCGTGCCCATCGTCATGGCCTCGACCTGGTCGTGGGTCACGTAGATGGTCGTGACGCCAAGGCGCTGGTGCAGCTTCGAGATGGAGGCGCGCATCTCGACGCGCAACTTGGCGTCGAGGTTCGAGAGAGGCTCGTCCATGAGGAAGACCTTGGGCTCGCGAACGATCGCGCGGCCCAGCGCGACGCGCTGCCGCTGACCGCCGGACAGCTCGCGGGGACGGCGGTCGAGCAGGTGCTCGATCTGGAGGATGCCGGCTGCCTCGCGGACCCTGCGGTCGATATCTGCCTTGGGCGTGCGCCTGAGGCGCAGGCCGAACGACATGTTCTGGTAGACGTTCATGTGCGGGTACAGCGCGTAGTTCTGGAAGACCATCGCGATGTCGCGGTCCTTGGGCGGGACGTCGTTGACGATCCTGTCACCGATGCGGCAGGTACCTTCGGAGATCTCCTCCAGGCCGGCGATCATGCGCAGCGTGGTGGTCTTGCCGCAACCGGAGGGACCTACGAAGACCATGAACTCCTGGTCCTGGATGTGGAGGTTGAAGTCGGCCACGGCCACGACGTTGCCGAAGCGCTTGTAGACGTTCTC
>DASRWD010000037.1:0-5854 GCA_035654755.1 Trueperaceae bacterium | reverse complement strand
GGGCGTCGTCTGCGGACCCTGGAAGAGCCGCTGGTACACGTTCACGCCGTAGACACCCGCGGCGATCACAGAGAGGGTCGCCACCACTGCCGCTACCGGCGCGGTCTGGAACGCGCCGAGGAGGCTCAGGAACTCGCCGGGGAAGTTGCCCAAGCCGGGCACGCCTATGAAGGCGAAGATCAGGAACAGGCTCATACCCGCCAGCATGGGTGCGCTTTTCGCCAGCCCGCCGTAGGCGTCGACGTCGAAGGACAGGCGCCTGGCATGCAGCATGCCGCTGACGATGAAGAGACCGCCCGTGGACAGCATCTGGGCAGCCAGGAGATAGATGGCCCCGTTCAGCCCTGCGATATGCAGGCCGAATATGCCGACGGCGACTATGCCCATGTGGGAAAGCGAGGCGTACGCGAGCAGGCGTTTGAGGTTCACCTGGCTGGTGGCCACGATCGCGCCGTACACCGCAGTGAACGCTCCAAGAGCGATCAACAGGGGCGCGAGGCGCTCGGCACCGAGCGGCAGTATCGGCAACGCCCAGGCGAAGAAGCCGTAGCCGCCCACCTTGTACAGCGTGCCGAGGACGTCGGCAGCGCCGGACGGATGGTTCTGCTCGTTCAGGTCGATGAGCCACGAGTGCAGCGGCCATATGGGCAGCTTCACTGCCATGCCGAGGGCGAGCCCCGCGAAGAGCCAGGTCTGCGTCGTGACCGAGAGGCTGCGCGCGGCCAGGACAAGGTCCTCGATGTGGAACGTCTCTGCACCGGAGAGGGCCTTGAGCGCGAGTATCGTCACGAGCATGACGAAGGAGCCAGCGACGGCGTAAGCCAGGTACTTGAGGGTCGCGGCACGACGCTTCGCGAGGCCGAACGAGCCGAGCAGCAGCAAGCTAGGGATGAGCGTCCCTTCCCAGAAGACGTAGAAGAGCAGCATGTCCCGCGCCATGAAGATGCCCGCAAGGCCCGCCTGAGCGAGCAGCAGCCAGGCGACGAAGCGGCCGGGCCTCTCCTCCACCGTCAGCGAGGCGAACAGGGTCGTTGGGATCATCACGAGAGCCGCCACGACCACCAACACGGACGCGGCCCCACCCGGGTCAAGCGCGAAGCTTGTTCCCAGGCCAGGCAGCCACGGGAGGTCCACCTCTGAAGCTCCTGGCATGAACAGCGAGACGAGGAACGTCGCGATAGTGCTTGCCAGCGCGACGAGGGTGACGAGGTTGCGCCTCATACCCGCCAGGGACGCCAAGGCAGAGCCCAACACGGGAACCAGTAGGACGGCGAGCGTCGTGGTCATCTGAGAGCCCCCGCGAACAGCGCGATCGCGGCCACGACCACGGCTCCGGCCAGCATCGACAGCGCGTACAACCGGACGTACCCGGTCTGCCACAGTGTCGCTAGGCGACCGAGCAGTCCCACAGCGCCACCGGCGGCGACGAGACCCTGATCGACGACGTCCCTGTCGAAGACGCTCAGCCCTTGGGCGACGCTCTCACCCGGGCGCACGAAGACCGCTTGGGCTACCGCGTCGAAACCCATGCCGGACCTGGCCAGCGGCGCTATCGGCGTGTCATCTAGGCGCTTGGCGACGCGCCCCTTGCCGACCGCATAGACCCAATACCCGATCGCCAGGCCCCCGAACGCGGCAAGCGCAGACGCGACGATCAGCGCCCACTCGGCGCCCAACGACAGGTGCTCGAAGTCAAGGGCCGCGGTAACCGGCGCCAGCCACTCGGCGATGAGGTTGCGGCCGAGGAAGGCCTGGATACCCAGGTAGCCGGCCAGAACGCTGCCGATGGCGAGGATCACGAGCGGCACCGTCATGACGGCGGGCGACTCGTGAACCTTCTCCTGCACCTCGGGCGTCAGCCGCTCCTCGCCTGCGAAGACCAGGTAGTACCAGCGGAACATGTAGGCGGCCGTGAGGACCGCCGTCATCAGCAGCAGTGCGAACAGCAGCGGCCCGGCGGCGTCCGCCAGCAGCGGGCTCGTGAGCGTGCCGTGCAGGATCGCGTCCTTCGAGAAGAAGCCGGACAGGAGCGGCACCCCGGCGATGGCAAGCGTGGCGATAAGCGACGTCGTACCCGTCACGCGCATGCGCTTGCCCAGGCCGCCCATCCGCCGCACGTCCTGCTCCCCGCCCATAGCGTGGATCACCGAGCCGGCGCCGAGGAACAACAGCGCCTTGAAGAAGGCGTGCGTGACGACGTGGAAGATGCCTGCCCAGTACGCCCCGGCTCCCACCGCGGCGATCATGAAGCCGACCTGCGAGATCGTCGAGTAGGCGAGGATCCGCTTGATGTCGGTCTGGGCGAACGCGGCGATGGCAGCGATGAGCGCGGTGAGGACGCCTATCCAGGCCACCGTCGCCGCCGCGGCCGGAGCCTGCGCGAACAGGGGGCCGGTGCGCGCGATCAGGTAGACGCCCGCCGTGACCATGGTCGCCGCGTGGATCAGCGCGGAGACCGGGGTGGGGCCGGCCATCGCGTCGGGAAGCCAGAGCTGAAGCGGGATCTGCGCCGACTTGCCGGCCGCCGCCAGCAGGAAGAGGAGACCGATACCGACGAGCGCCGCCGACCCGAAGGCCACGCCTGGCGCGGCCTGCGTGACGGTGTTGATGTCTAGCGAACCGAACACCTGGAAGGTCAGGAACATGGCGAGCAGGAAGCCGACGTCGCCTATGCGATTGACGATGAAGGCCTTGCGCGCGGCGTCAGCGTTATCCCGCTGCTGGTACCAGAAGCCGATCAGCAGGAAGGAGCAGACACCGACCCCCTCCCAGCCGACGAACATTAGCGGGAAGCTGTCGGCCAGCACCAGAACCAGCATGGCGGCGACGAACAGGTTGAGCTGGGCGAAGTACCTCGCGTGCCCGGAGTCGCCCTTCATGTAACCGATCGAGTAGACGTGGATCAGGAACCCGACGCCCGTTATGACCATGCACATGACGAGGCTGAGTTGGTCGATCGCGAAGCCGAGGTCCACTGACAACGTGCCGGCCCGCAGGAACTCGGCGAACACGTAGCGGTAGCCCTCCGCGTCCGCTGGGTAGGCGAAGAACGCCCAAAGCGAGAGCACGAAGCCGGCGCCCGTGGCGACCGAGGCGATGATGCCGGTGACCGGCTCACGTATCCCCCGCCCGATAAGGCCGTTCACGACCGCGCCAACGAGCGCGACGAGCGGGGCCAACGCCACGACCGTGATCGAGTTGAGTCCCGTCTCGATCACGCCCTCACCTCGGATAGTTGGTCGACGTCCGTGGTCACACGGTTCCTGAAGATCGCAACCAGAATGCCGAGACCCACTGCCACCTCCGCCGCGGCGACCGCCAGGACGATGAACACCGCTCCCTGCCCCTCGAGCGCGTGCGCGCCCCCCGTCGCGGACCACTGACGCGCGTACGCGATGATGGCGAGGTTGGCGGCGTTGAGCATGAGCTCGATCGAGAGGAACACGAGGATCGCGCTGCGTCTCAGGACGACGCCCACGGCGCCCAGCCCGAACAGCACGGCGCTGAGCGCCACGAAGTACTCGGAGGGTACGTTCATGCCGGCTCCCGCAGCCCCGGCTCGGCCTCGATGACCGTTGGCACGGACTCGGCATCGGCCTCGTCACCAGAACGCTGGACCAGGCTCACGGCCGCGATCACGCCGGTGAGCAGCAGCACGGCTACCAGGTGGAAGGCCAGCAGGTACTCACTGAACAGGACCGTGCCTATGCGCTCGGGACTACCGCCCTGGAGCACTGCATCCACGGCCGACTGATCGGGCACCGCACGTGTCTGACCCAGGACGGTGGCACCTACCGCGACCGCACCCAACAACCCAACGCCGTAGCCGACGGGACGTAGCCATGGCCACCTGACGACCCCCGGTTGCCTCTCGACGTTCAGGAGCATGATCACGAACAGGAACAGCACCATGATGGCACCGGCGTAGACGATGACCTGGATCGCCGCCAGGAAGTGGGCGTCGAGCATGACGTACGCCACGGCCACGGAGAGCAGCGTTCCCACCAGGGCGAGAGCAGCGTGCACGGGCTGGCGCGCCGTCACGACGAGCAGCGCTCCGGCCACCGCCACCACCGCCAGGATCGCGAACCCGATCACGAGTCGCGGCCCCCTTGCCCCCGCAGCCGACGTTGGCGAGCTGACATCAGTAGTCCACGCCCTCGAGCTCCGGCCTGTCGCCGGCCTCGAAGCCGAGGCGGACGTCGGTTCCCTTGGCGGCGGCTTCCCTGCGCTGCCACTTGCTGCCTACCGTGCCGACGAGCAGGTCTTCCTTGCCGTACACGAGGTCCTGATAGCGGAAGTCGGCAAGCTCGAACTCGTGCCCGAGCACGACGGCGCCGGTGGGGCACGCCTCCTCGCAGAGGCCGCAGAAGATGCAGCGCACCATGTTGATCTCGTAGATGCTGGCGTAGCGCTCGCCTGCCGACTTGGGGTCCTGAGGGTCGTTCTCCTCGGCCTCGACGTAGATCGCGTACGAGGGGCAGACCGCGGCGCAGAGCGAGCAGCCGATGCATTTCTCGAGGCCCGTGTCAGGGTGCCTGAGCAGGTGGTGCCGCCCACGGAAGCGCGCCTGGATCTGCACGGGTTGCTCCGGGTACTGGACTGTCACGGGTCTCTTGAACAGGTGCGACAGCGTGACGCCCATGCCCTTGGCGATGTCCAGCACGCTCATGCGTTCACTCCCTCAGATGACTCAAAGAACAAATGCGATCACCGTTCCGGTAACCAGGGCGCCGATCAGCGCGATCTCGAACAGGTACAGCCAGCCGAAGCGCATCAGTTGGTCGTAGCGTAGACGTGGCAGCGTGGCCTTCAGCCAGATGAAGAGGAACACGAATATGCCCATCTTGAGAAGCAGCCAGACGAACGGCCACTCGGACATGCCTGGGATGATGTTGTCGACGAAGCCCGGACCGCGCCAACCGCCGAGGAACAGCGTGCTTATGAACGCGGCGGCCGTGAACATGTTCACGTACTCGGCCATCTGGTACAGGGCCCACTTGATCGAGGAGTACTCGGTGAGGTAGCCGGCCACCAACTCCTGCTCGGCCTCGGGCAGGTCGAAGGGGGTGCGGTTGACCTCCGCGGTGCCCGAGATCAGGAACGTGACCATGGCGAGGGCCAGGCCGGGCCACAGCCACGGGCTTATCGACCAGATGCCGATGTCGACGATATGGCGCAGGTTGACGGTGCCCGTGACCATGATGACGGCGAGGACCGATAGGCCCAAGCCCAACTCGTAGCTGATGATCTGAGCCGAGGACCGTAGGCTGCCAAGCAGCGCGTACTTGCTGTTCGAGGCCCAACCGCCGAGGAAGATCCCGTACACGCCCAGGCTCGTGACGGCCAGGATGTAAAGCAGGCCTATGTCGAGGTCCATGATCCACGGGTTGAAGCCGAAGAGGCTGCCGGGTGGGCCCGCCGGGATCGCCCCGAAGGCCGAGAGCGCGCAGGTGATGCTGATGGCCGGGGCCAGGATGTAGACGAGGCGGTCCGCGCTCGTCATGACCAGGTCTTCCTTGAAGATGGACTTGATCGCGTCGGCGATCGGTTGCAGCAGGCCGGCCGGCCCCACCCTGTTCGGCCCGTACCGGTGCTGGAAGCGCGCCAGCAGCTTGCGCTCGACCACCGTCATGTAGGCGAACGCCCCCAGCAGCAGGAGGCACAACACGAGCGCCTTGAGGAACGTGACGAAGAGTGGATCGCGGACGGCTTCGGTCACTAGGCGACCGCCTCCCGTTCCCGCAGGACCGCCAGCGTGGACAGGTCGGCGTGCGCCAGGCCCTGCGGCTGGTCGGCGGTCGCCGGGATGGTCATGAGCCCTGCCGGTGCGTCCTCTGTGACCTTCACGGTA
>DASRWD010000036.1:0-6115 GCA_035654755.1 Trueperaceae bacterium | reverse complement strand
CTCGGCGCGCCGTACTGGACCGACGCCGCGCTGGTCGCCACGGCCGGCATACCTACGGTGCTCTTCGGGCCCACTGGTGGAGGCATCCATCAGCCGACCGAGTGGTTGGACGTGGCGAGCGCCGCTGCCTTCCAGCGCGTCCTCCACGATGTGATAACGGCGTTCTGTAGCTAAAGCGCGCCCGCGCCGTCCGCGGCTATGCCGACCTGCTTCGTCCAGGCGCGATCTCCACAGGGGTCTCCCCTACCGCCTCAACGTGGCGGGCCGCCCGGCCCAGCCGCGGCGTGGTCGCCTACGAACGAGAAGGTTGAGGAGCCCGAACAGCAACAGAACCGCCGCGATGCCCAACGTCGAGGGCCAGTCCATCCACCGCACGATGAACGCGACCATGGCTGCGATGGCGGCGGCGACGGCCTCCGGGCTCTTGTAGACGGTCTTGGCGGCTGTGACTATCAGCGGCTGCCTGACCATCAACGCGCGGCTACCGCGCTGAACGGCGAGCTGCACGCCTTCCGGGCCGCGCCGCATAGCCTCGACGTAGAGGGCGTCATCTCCCAGACGGGCCGCGGACTTGCCACCCCACCGCAGACCCAGCAGCGGGTTCGGAGCGGAATCGACGAACCGTGCCACCGTTGAGAGGTCTTCCGTGTCGTCAACGTACTGCAGGGCTCTCGTCGCCCTGGCCGGCCCAACCTTCAGGCTGATGCGTCCGGCATCGGTCAGGAAGCCCGCCAGCGGCCTCCACGCCCTCTCGCGCACCAGACGCACCACGCTCTTGCTCAACGTCTCGCTGAGAGTCCCGGCCCGGCGCGCCGCCTTCAGCAGCGAGGTCCCGGCGCCCACCTGCGGCGTCAGCGTGAGAGCGATGCCGGCTGCCGATAGTGCGACGAGTACTTCGTCCGTGTCCTCGCCCCGGAACCAGGCGACGCCCTGCCGCGTCAGGTCACGCACGTCACCGAACACGACCAGATCGCTGGCCACCGCGCAGCTCAGGCCCACGCCATCGTCGGCGCGGCCGGTCCATACACCGTTCACGCAGCGCGAGAAGACGGCGCCGACGCTGTTCCACTCCGCGTTCGCAGCGGCCAGCACCTCTCCGCACCCGCCCGCCTCGGCCAGCTCGATCGCGTCGAGGTGCCGGTCCTCGACCAGCGCCTGCTGAGCGTGCTCGCAGTAGGGGTAGAGCGGCAGCGATTCGAGGTACGGGCCGCCGTTGTCGAGCCACAGCTTCCCCAGCAGGAGCCCGAGGGCAGCTAGGACGAGGAGCGTCCCAAGGACGCCGCGGACGAAACGGATCACCAAGCCACGCGTCCGTTCACCTGTGACCGACAGGACATGTTCAGGAGTCTAGAGCGTCAAGTCGCAGGCCCGCCGGCCGAAGCGTTGGCTTTCTACCCGGCTGTTGCCACACCGGCGTGACGGAAGTCGGTCAGCACCGAGTCCAGGGCCAGGCGGCGTCTGCCTGCGGGCACCTCCGAGGCCTTGCCGTAGAAGAAGAAGCCCACGACGTCCTCGCCCGGGTCGGCGCCGTGGCCGAGCATGGGCCAGAACTCCTCGTGGCGCCAGACAGCAGAAGTCGACCACTTGCTGGCTACGCCCTCGCTCCAGAGGTGCAGCATGAAGTTCTGAGCCGCGCAGGCGACGGCGGCGTAGTCCTCGCGCCGCATGACCTCGTCAGCGTCCTCCGCGGAACGAACGGTTATCACGACGACACCAGGCACGGCTGACCACTGCTCGAGCTTGAGAGCGACCTTCTCCGGGCTGGAGCCGCCGCGCTCCAGGAGTTCGGCGTTCAGGCGAGCCAAGCTCTGGATGCGCACGTCATCGAGCAGGTAGAAGCGCCACGGCTCCGTGTGCTTGTGGTTGGGCGCCCAGCGCGCGGACTCGAGGGCCTCGCGGACCACACGGTGGTCCTCAACGACGCTGCCGGCCAGGCGCGGCTGGCCGACGCTGCGCCTCGATCTCAGTACTTCGATGGTTTCGTTGATCGCGATCATCTATCCCATTGCTAACACTGTTCTCGAGCGTGTGGGCCGTCCTGCGCTGCATGGACGGCCTCCGCAGCCAACCGGACAGAGTCGTCAGGGCCGACCGCCGAAAGCAACCGGGGCATTTGTCCCGCCGAACGCTCTCCGACGGACTTATATCTGGATGCGTATGTCCGAGTCAGATGATCCGACACGAATCCGGCCCCTTGAACGCCGCTACTCCGTGAAGAGAGCCGAACATGGCCGCCGATAGCGCCTCGGTAGTTCCCGGCGGCAGCGCACTGGCAAGGGACCACAGCCGCCCGCTCACCGTTGGCAAGGCGAGCGTCCATCCCGTGGCGGACAAGGACACCCAGTCCACGAACCTGATATTCGCCTACCTGGGCTGTGCCGCAGTCTGGCTCGTCATCGGGACGTTCATAGGCGAGTACCTTGGCATCAAGTTCTCCTCGCCCGACATGGACCACCTGCCGTGGCTGTCGTACGGGCGCCTGCGTCCGGTGCACACGAACACGGTGTTCTGGGGTTGGTCCTCGTTGGCGCTCATCGCGCTGGCGTTCTACGTCGTGCCCAAGACCAGCAACCGGCGCCTGTTCTCCATACCGCTCGCCTGGGTCAGCCTCGTGCTGATCAACCTGGCGGTGATCGTCGGCGACGTCTTGCTGTTGTCCGGGATCAACAACGGCGGACAGGAGTACCGCGAATACGTGTGGCCCGTGCAGGCTGTGTTCGCGGTCGGTGCCATTCTGGTCGCGTACAACCTGATCCAGACGGTCGCGAAGCGCGACGTCGAGGAGATCTACATCTCGAACTGGTACATCGTGGCGGCGTTCCTGTGGACGACGGTCGTCCTCGTCATCGCTTACCTGCCCTTCTATCAGACGAACCCGATCAGCGAGTCGGTGATCCAGGGCTACTACATGCACATGGGTGTGGGCATGTGGTTCACGCCTTTGGCCCTGGGACTTACGTACTACTTCCTGCCGAAGTTGCTCAACAAGCCCATCTACTCGTACTCGCTCGGCGTGCTGGCGTTCTGGACGCAGATGCTCTTCTACACGATGATCGGCGCCCATCACTTCGTGTTCGCGCCCACGCCGTGGTGGATCCAGACCGTGGCGATCATCTTCAGCGTCGGCATGCTGGTGACCTTGGCGGCCGGAACGGGCAACTTCCTGCTCACCATGCGCGGCAGCTTCCGGACGATCGCCCGCAGCTACTCGCTGCCGTTCATCCTCGCGGGCGTGCTCGCCTACTTCTTCTGGTCGGCCCAGGGCTCGCTCGAAGCGCTAAGGTCTCTGAACCTCGTCTGGCACTTCACGAACTTCACCGTGGCCCACAGCCACTTGACCATGTACGGGTTCGTTGCCTTCCTGATCTGGGGTGGCATCTACGGGCTCCTACCGATGCTCACCGGCCGCGAGCCTCGGGCGTTCTTGGTGGGTGTCCACTTCTGGTTCGCGTTCGTTGGCCTGACGTTCTACGGCACCGCGCTCATGATCGGCGGCACGATGCAGGGCTTGAGCTGGCTGGCGGGCTCGCCGTTCATAGACTCGGTCAACACGATGGTGCCCTTCTGGCTGTGGCGGGCAGTTGGCGGCAGCCTGATGTTCCTCTCTCACCTGGTGTTCGCATACAACCTCTGGACCATGCGGCCGGCTAGGGCGCCCGCCCCTGTCAAGGCGCCGGCCGTCACCGCGAGGGCGTTGTCATGAACCTTCACAGCAACCACAAGCTGCTCTTCTCGGTGATCTTCCTCGGCTTCCTTGCCCTGTCCATGGTCATCGCAGTGGGACCGGCGATCGGGGTGGAGAACAGCATGCATCCGCTTCCGGGTGCCAAGCCCATGACGGACCTCGAGAAGCGGGGCATGGGCGTGTACATAGCCGAGGGCTGCGTGGCGTGTCATACCCAACAGGTGCGCCCGATCGAGATGGACCAGGTCTGGGGCCGCGCGGCAGTACCGGGAGACTACGCGTACGTGGAGCCGTTGGGCATGTGGTCACCGTACGCCCCGGCCCTGCTCGGCTCTTCACGCACCGGCCCGGACCTCACGAACGTTGGCGCGCGGCAGGCCAGCGAGACGTGGCAGTACATGCATCTCTACAACCCGCGGATGGTCGTGCCCGACTCCGTCATGCCCGCCTACCCGTGGCTCTTCGAGGTCGTCGCCGAGGTGGGCGCAGACGATGCGGTCGTGCCGGTGAGCGGCGAACACGCCCCGCCCGCGGGCCAGGTGATACCGACTGAGGACGGCGCTGCCCTGGTGGCGTACCTCCTCTCCCTTAGACAGGCCTCGTTGGAAGGCTCCCCGACAGACCATAGCGAGGGGGTCGCGGGACGTTGACGCCCTTCCCGGCTTTCACCCAGACGCTCGCGGTCGCAGCCTCGGACTTCGCGACAGCGACCGAAGGTCACCACCTCCCACCGACCGGATGGCTCGACTACGCGATCACTGCCGTCGGTGTGGTGATCGTCGCGTACGTCATCTACGCGGCCGTCGCACACACGCTCCGTCCGCGCGAGAGCGCCCCCGATCACATCAAACGCCGCATCCTCGAGGAGCGGGTCTGAGATGGAAGGCATGGAGACCAATAGCAACCGCATAGATGTCTTCCTCGACGACGACCCGACACCGCTGGCCAGCTACAGCCCCCCGTTGCGCTTCGAACTGGATACCACTCAGCTATCGGACGGCCGCCACATGCTGCGCATCGAGGCGTACGACGCTAACGGCACCAAGGGCGTCAAGACGATGACGTTCACCGTACGCAACGGCCCGGGCATCGCCGTCAGCGGTATACGCGACAACGACGTCCTCGAGGGCAACGTCCCCGTCCTCGTCAACTCGTTCGGGGGCGCGGTCGAGAGCAAGTGGGAGCCGTCCCGCGCAGAAACGCCCTCACCTGCCCCGACCTGGGCCTGGGTCCTCGTGATCATGTTGGTCGCGTACGGGCTCTACTACGGCGTGCAGCACTGGAACCCGCCCGCGGAGGTGCTGGCCGCGACCGTGGGCCCCGTCGGCGATGTCGCTCATGACTCCGTCGCCATGGACGCATCGGTCGGAGCGGCGGGCCAGGAGAGCGCAGTCTCGTTCGATGCCGAACTGGGAGCTACCGTCTACGGTGCGAACTGCTCGAGTTGCCACCAACCCACGGGCTTGGGCCTGCCCGGGGTGTTTCCGCCGATCGCCGGCGACCCCGTCGTGAACGCCGACGACCCTGCCGAGCACATCCAGATCGTGCTCGGCGGGCTGCAGGGCAAAGAGATCGGCGGCGTCGCGTACGTCTCCCCCATGCCGGCCTTCGGCGGCCTGCTGACGGACGACCAGATCGCGGCCGTCATCAACTACCAGCGCACCAGCTTCGGCAACGACGCGCCGTTGACCACACCGGAGGAGGTTGCAGCGCACCGCTGACGGCGACCCGATCTCAGCTGACCACCCGTAGGCCGACGATGCAGCCGATCAGACCGAGGAGCAGCAGCACCTTGGCGGTGGACACCGGTTCGGCGCCCGTGACCATGCCGTAGACGACGGCGAGCGATGCCCCGACCCCGACCCAGACAGCGTAGGAGGAGCCGGTGGGAAGCGTCCTCATGGCGTAGGCGAGCCCACCCATGCTGATCGCCAACGCGACGAAGAAGACCGCGCTGGGGCCAAGCTTCCTGAAGCCATCAGACGCGCCGAGGGCAGTGGCCCACACCGCCTCGAACACGCCGGAGATCACCAGTACCAGCCATGCCACGTGAGTCACCTCCACGCGACGTCTTGTCCTGACCGGGTACGTCGCCCTCGTCCGAGACCCAGGGGGATCGGGCAGGATTCTACCTGTGGCTGCGGGGCCGGGCGTAGACGCGATCAACCGAACTGGAAGACGATCGTGTTGCCATCGGGGTCCAGCACGGTAGCGGCCGTGTCGGTCTCGTCGCGCACGGTACCGCCCGCGCGACGGGCCGCTTCGAGCGCCGCCTGCCGGTCCCCCGTCTCGTACACGAACTGGTGCCGGTTCTGCGCGGCGTTCACACCGGCCAAGTCGTTCGGGGCGATGACGAAGCGCACGCTGTGCAGGGTGCCCCGGTAGAAGGTCGTCCCGAACGCCTGGAACGGCTCGAGCCCCGTGTCGAAG
>DASRWD010000035.1:0-4778 GCA_035654755.1 Trueperaceae bacterium | reverse complement strand
ACACATTATGGGAGAGGCGTGAGCGTCGGATGTCACGGTGCGAAGGTCTTACGGTCGCAGGCGCCACTCAGGAGACGTCCGTAAGCGCCTCGAACAACAGCAGGAGCACAAGCGCCTCGGCCGGCTCGAGCGCGTGCTCGGCGCCCAACGAGATCAACGCCCTGTCACGGGCGCCGATCGAGCGCGCAACGCTGCGCATCTGCCTCAGAAGCCCCAGCCCCTGGGGTCCGGGCTGCTCTGGCCGAACCTCGGCGCCCTTGCGAAGCCGAACGTGGCTACCGGCGTCTCGCCGAGGACGAGAGCCCAGTCGTTGACGGTGATGCCGATCAGCCTACCAACGCCGTCCTGCCGGGCGTCCACCACGTGGAACGGCCCGAGAGTCGCGGTATGTCCTGACGAGGTGAACTCGCGCGGCTCTCCTGACCGCACCAGCGACAGCAGCCGTCTGCCCAGCGGGTTCAGGAGCTTCGGCGGCACCCTGTGAGAGAACACGGTCTCACGGGAGCCGCGCGACTCAGCTAGTCGCCAGCTCGTCGGCATGACCTTGCGGTTGGGAGCGAAGGCCCAAGTGCTGCCGTCCGGTGCACAGGCTATGTCCAGCGCGGCGAAGGCGACCCTGCCGCTGACTTGTGTGACCGCGCGGACGGTGCCGGTCAGATCGTCCCACAGCTCCACCGCCTTACCGCTCGTCCTCTTGCGATAGACGGCGCGCGCCTCCTCGACAACTTGCGACATGACCAATGTTGGCAGACTTCGGGCGCTACGACTTGTTGGCCTTCGCCTCTTCCATGTCGTACTCCTCGAACGGAGTGCTTATCTCCATCTTCTGCGGATCGAACCCGTATCCCTCGGGCAATACGTGGAGCTGCACGCCCGAGACCGCTAGCATCTGGTCCTCGCGCACCCTTGCGGCGTTCGAGAAGCTGACCCGCCCGTCGAAGACGATGACCACGCCATTGCCTACGACCTCGTACTTGTCGCCCAGATGCACGTCCAGTGCCGTGTCGGCGTCGATGCCGATGCCCAGGATCTGGGGGTTCTGCGCGAACACTGCGAGCAACCGCGACTCCCGACCTCGCTCGTTGAAGTGGGTGTCGATTACCGAGTCGCGCATGTAGCCCAGCCCGGCGCCGAGCACGACGTCGGAGCGGCGCACCGTGCCGTCCGAGGGGCCGCCGAGGATCATCACGCTGCCGATGGCCGCTGCGCCCGCGCTCGTGCCGGCGACTACTATCTCCCCCTTGGTGTGGCGCTCCCGCAGGCGCTCACCGAGCCTGGTGCCCGCGAGCATGGTGGTGATGCGGAGCTGGTCTCCGCCGGTCAGGAAGACGGCGCTGACGGCCTCGACCTGCTCGACCGCTTCGTCCGTCTCTGCCTCGCTGCGCTCACGCAGCGAGGCGGTGAGGACCTCGGTAGCACCGAACCGCTTGAACAGGGTCCGGTACTCCTTGAGGGTGTCCCCAGGTTCGTCCGAAGCGGCGCCGATCACGAGGATCCGCGCCTTCTTGCCCCCGGCCTGCTCGACGAAGTACTTGAGCACCTTGTATTCGGGGTCGCGCCGGTCTCCACCCCCGATGAGTAGGAGCCTCCCTGGCTTTCGCGTTGCCATGATCCATCGTCGGGGCGGAAGATGTGATCAGACCAACAGTTCCCTCGGGTTCCTGAAGTAGCGGGTCGTCAAAGCGTCACCCGTCATGTACGCGAGAGCCAGCAGCGGACCCGTTGGGTTCATGCCCGGGTTCTGCGGATAGAGCGTCGCGCCGGTCACGAAGACGTTGGGCGTGTCCCACACCTGGCCGTACTTGTTCGTGACCGAGTCCCCTGGGTCGGCTCCCATGATCGCGCCACCTGTGTTATGGGTGCTCTGGTAAGAGTGCACGTTGTACGGGGAGAGCTCCTCGGTGACTACGAGGCGCGACGGGTTCATCTCTCG
Source organism: Trueperaceae bacterium (assembly GCA_035654755.1). Classification (GTDB taxonomy): domain Bacteria; phylum Deinococcota; class Deinococci; order Deinococcales; family Trueperaceae; genus DASRWD01. Next base: position 2,845 of record DASRWD010000035.1, on the reverse strand, counting down.
CATGATCTCCAGGCAGCGTTGCGCCATGAAGCGGTAGAGGCGCCTGTCGTTCTCGTGGAAGTCGAAGGTGATGCGCAGGATGGGGTCACCCCAGGCGTCCTTGTACGTGGGGTCGAGGTCCATGAACTGGTCCTCGTAAGGCAGGCTCTCGCCCTGGATGCCTATGCCGAGGATGCCGTCCCAGTTGCGGCGCAGGTTCTCCTTCCATGCCTGACCCCACTCGGAGCCCTGGCCCGCCAGGCTTCCCACTTCACCGGCGACCGGTGGGCGCTTCCTCGTGCCGCTGTTGCCGTTGCCGTCGCTATCTCCGCCGCTGCCGAACTGGGCCTGGTCGAGCGCCGGGAGGCTCAGCGCCGAGACCACGGGGGCGTTCTCCCCACCTCCGGCGGTGATCGATGCACCGCCGATGAAGTCGAGGTCGGAGTGATCGAAGTTGTCTGCGTTGAAGTCGTGAATGACGTTCTGCATGCAGCTGTTGCCGGTGTAGCTGCGGAACCTCCGTCCCTCGAAGATGCCGGTGACGGGCCCGAGGTTGAGTTGGTAGCTGTAGTTCTTGCCTACCTTCTCCCGGTCGTTGCCCACGCCGTTGGGATGCTCGCTGGAGCGGGAGAGCAGCATGAGCTTCACGTTGCTGAGCGGGAAGGCGGACAGTATGACGACGTCAGCAGGCTGCTCGTGCACCTCACCGGTGAGGGTGTCCGTGTAGGTGACCCCGGTGGCCAGGCCGTCTGGCCCGGTGTTGACTCGGTGCACCTTGCTCTCCGTGCGGATCTCGTACATGCCCGTCTGCAGCGCGGCCGGTATGTGATCGGTCACGGCGCTGGCTTTGGCGTCCACCTCGCAGCCGAAGCGCGTGCAGAACCCGCACAGCAGGCAGCCCGAGCGCTCCTTGCCAGAGACGCCCCGGTAGGCCTGCGAGAGGATCGCAGCGGGTTGCGGGAATGGGTTGTAGCCAAGGCCGGCCGTCGCCTCGGCGAACATGTCAGCGCCCTGGCTCCGTACAAGCGGCGGCAGCGGGTAGGGGGCGGAGCGGGCACCCTCGTATGGGTTGCCTCCGGGCAGCAGCTCGCCGTTTATGTTGCCCGCCTGTCCCGAGATCCCGATGTCGTACTCCATGCGCGTGTAGTACGGCTCCAGTTCCTCGTACGTGAGCGGCCAGTCCTGGATGGTGGAGCCCTCGGGGATCCTGTCCGCACCGTAGCGCTCCACGTGGTGGCTGCGGTAGCGCATGTCAGACGGGTAGAAGCGCCAGGTCTGGGCGGCCCAGTGGATCCCTGCCCCACCTATGCCGTTGCCGGGGTGGAACGACCCGAACTGTCTGATCGGCAACGAGGGCGCCCGGGGGTTCGGCCGCCAGCTCCAGGTCTCCTTGGTGAGGTCCACCATCATGGCCTTGCGGATGCTGTACCGCAGGCTGTCATGGTTGTGCTCGAAGTCGGGAGTAGCGAACCGCGCCGGCCCCTGCTCCAGCGAGACAACGCTGTGACCCGCCTTCGTCAGGTGCCAGGCGAGGATCGCTGCCGTCCAGCCCGCGCCGACGGTAACGACGTCTACTTTCCTCTGCCTCGCCATCCGTCCTCCTCTTCGTTCCTCTCAAAGCGGCGGCGCGCTCGCGCGCCGGGTAGAGATCAGTCCTCCGCGCCGTGGGCATGCCGAGTGCCGGAAACGGGCAGGATCACGTGCTCGTTCGCCGGCTCGCCAGGGTGGAAGTGGTTGAGGTCCGCGATGCTCTGCGGCAGCTCCTCCTCCGTCTGCCCCCGCACGTACGCCTCCGTGTAGGCCCGCTGGGCTCCCGGGTAGCCGATGAGCCGCCAACCGACCATGTCCCTGTTACCGCCGTACACGGGGTCCGAGAACATGGCCTCGCACGTGTGCCTCCGCAGCACGTGGAAGAACTCCTCGGATCCCGGGTGCTCGAAGCCGGTGGCCTCGCCGTCGGCCATCGCGGTGACGACCTGATCCTGTTGGTCCTCGCTCAGGGATATGAAGTCGGCGCCGAACGCCTGGTTGGCGTGGCGGTCGACGCTCCGCAGGCCCGTTCGGTACACGTCGCGTGGCCCAAGCGTGGACTGGTAGCCGTAGCGTTCGACCTCTTCGTGATCGATCCAGACGACCGAGAAATCACCCTCGGCGGCCGAAGGCGGCCGCTCACCCACGTACGTCTCGGCGAACGGCGCCTCGCGGTAGGTGGCCTCGGCGAAGGGGTTGGCGTACGCCAGCATGTTGTCGATGTAGTTGACGACGCCCGCCTCGCGCGCTCCCGGGTCCTCCGGTGTGCCGGGCAGCAGTCTCGCTGTGATCGCCTCCACGGTCTGTGCCTCGTGGAGGGTGAAGAAGCGCAGTATCCCGGTCTCGGGCCGGGCAGTCGGAGTGTCCGGAACGCTCGGGTACTGGCCCTCGACGACGCGTACGCGTCGCGGCACGAACTGCGGTGGCGGCTGTGGCCGCAGTGGCCTCGAGGCCTCGCTCTCGCTGCGGAACGGGTCGATCTCGCATCCCGCCGTCACACCGGCAGTCACGATCAGGGCGCCCGTGGACTGCAGCAGGCGCCGGCGCGACAGCCGCTTCTCGTCGAGCTTCTCTGCGCCGACCATCTGGCGCCGTTCCTTCTCGTCCACTTTCCTCACTCCTCACCGCCGGTCCCGTACAGGTACGCGGCAATGTCGAGGGCGTCAGGGAGCGTCACTCCCATGTCTGGCATGCCGGATCCGGGCGCGAACGCCTGCGGGTCCATCAGCCATGCGACGAGGTTCTCCGGCGTGTTGGGGAGGCGGCCCGCGATGAGCGCGCGTTCGTCGATGTCGGTCAGCGGTGGCCCCACCTGACCGCCCAGCCCGCGGGGGCC
>DASRWD010000034.1:0-4031 GCA_035654755.1 Trueperaceae bacterium | reverse complement strand
CGGTGACGGTGCCCGGAGCGGTGGCCGGCTGGCGCGCTCTGTCGGACCGCTTCGGGCGCCTGCCGTTCTCGCGGCTGCTCGGGCCCGCCGTGCGCTACGCCGAGGAGGGGTTCCTCGTCTCTCCAGGGATCGCGTCTCAGTGGGCGCGGGCCGCCGAGGTACTGGGTGCGAGGCAGGACTTCGCAGAGGCGTTCACGCAGGACGGACAGGCGCCGGCAGCGGGAACCAGGTGGCGGTCCGGGGTCCTGGCTCGCTCGCTGCGTTCGATAGCGGCGACAGGAGGCGATGCCCTCTACACCGGTGAGTTGGCCGAGGCGCTCGTGGCTCATGCCCAAGTCGAGGGCGCCGCCATGAACGCCGAGGATCTCGGCGCCCACCGGATCGAGTGGGTCGATACGATCGCGGCCTCGGTCGGCGGCTTAGAGCTGCACGAGCTCCCGCCCAACGGTCAGGGCATCGCTGCTCTACAGGCCCTGACGCTCGCCCGGATGGCCGGCATCGAGGAGACGGAGGTCGACAGCGCCGATTGGGTCCACATCCAGGTGGAAGCGATGAAGGTCGCCTTCGCCGACGCCCACCGCTTCGTAGCGGACCCTCGTCATATGGATGTCTCACCGGGCGACCTCCTGGATGAGGGCTACCTGGAGGAGCGCGCGAAGCTGATCGACCGCCGGGTCGCCGGCGACCCGGGTCACGGCGCGCCGCGACCCGGCGGAACCGTATACCTCTGCGCTGCTGACTCGAGCGGGATGATGGTCTCGTTCATCCAGTCCAACTACCGGGGGTTCGGGTCTGGAGTTGTGGTGCCCGGCACCGGCATCTCCCTCAACAACCGGGGCGGCGGGTTCTCCACCCGCGCCGGTCATCCCAACGTCGTCGCGCCTGGGAAGAGGCCGTTCAATACGATAATCCCCGCCATGCTGACGGCGGGCGGTCATGCGGTCGCAGCACTGGGCGTCATGGGCGGTCCCATGCAGCCTCAGGGTCACCTCCAGGTCGCTCTGCGCATGGTGCACGGACGGCAGAACCCGCAAGCAGCGAGCGACGCTCCACGGTGGCAAGTCACCGGCGGGCTCGGGCTCTGGCTCGAGCCGGGCATGGCGCCGGACGTCGTCGAGGAGCTGTCTGCGCGGGGGCACGACGTCCGCATCGCCGAACCTCACGAGTCGTTGATGTTCGGCGGGGCCCAGGTGATCGCGCGCCTGCAGGACGACGGCTACGTCGCTGGCAGCGATCACCGCAAGGACGGCCAGGCAGCCGGGTTCTGACACGTAACGCTGACGTCACGCCTGCTCGGCTCATATGAGCCTGGGGTCGAGGCCGGCCCCGGAGAGAGGAGGCCCCCATGTACCTAGTAGTGGGAGCAACGGGATCGCTGGGTGGGCAGGTCGCCAAGAAGCTGCTCAGTGCGGGCGAGCGGGTCAGGGTCGTGGTGCGTGACGAGTCGCCCGCCAGGGCGCACAGCCCGCACACGGACCCGGAGGAACTCATCGCCCTGGGCGCAGAGCCCGTTCGAGCGGACCTGCTCGATGCGGACAGTCTCGTAGGAGCCCTCGATGGCATCGAGGTCGTCGTCAGCAGCGCCTCTGGTACCAAGCGTGCACCGCCCGACACGACGGAGGCGGTCGACGGCATAGGCACCGGGAACCTGGCTCGCGCCGCTGCCCGCGCCGGCGTTCGGCGCTTCGTGCTGGTGTCCGCCTCTGGCGCGTATCCGGAGGCGCCGGCAGGCTTGTTCCGAGACAAGGGGCTGGGCGCTAAGGCGGTGGCCGAGAGCGGAGTGCCCTATGTGATCGTCAGGCCAGGGCGCTACATGCGCGACTGGATCGGCTTCCTCATAGGAGCCCAGGCCCAGGCGGGAGACGTCGTGGAGCTCGTGGGCGACGGATCGAAGGCCACGTCCTTCGTACACGAGCCCGACGTCGCCGAGTTCGTGTTCCGAGTGGCGCGTGACGCCGAGCGCGAGCCTGGCGAGGTGGAGTTGGCGACCGAGTCCGCGACGTACCCGGAGATCGTCGAGCGCATGGGCCGAGCCATGAAGAGGCCCCTTCAGGTCAGGTACGTCCCCATCGGCTCGCGCCTCTCGACACTTCCCGACTCCGTCGAAGGCATCGTCACTCATCTCCTGACCGTCCACGCTCTGGCGCCCGAGAACAAGGAGGTCGCCAAGGGTGATGCCGAGCGCTACGGCCTGACGCTAACGGGCATAGACGACTTCATGTCGCAGATGGCGCGGCCCCAGCCCGCTTGAACGCGGTCTCGCGCCGATCGGGGTCCGCGCGACCGGCGCTGAAGCGCCTCAGCCTCAGCGCGTTGCCGACGACGAAGACGCTGGATGCTCCCATCGCTGCGGCCGCGAGCATGGGCGAGAGGAGTACGCCTGCGCTCGGGTAGAGCGCGCCTGCCGCGACCGGGATGAGCACGACGTTGTAGGCGAACGCCCAGAAGAGGTTCTGCCGGATGTTCCGCAGCACGGCACGGGACAAGCGGACCGCGCTCGGCACGCCTCCAACGTCGCCGGACATGAGCACGACGTCCGCCGCTTCTATGGCGACGTCCGTGCCGGTTCCCAGCGCCACGCCGACATCGGCGGCGGCCAGAGCGGGGGCGTCGTTGATGCCGTCGCCCACGAACGCGACCTTCGCTCCGGCGCGTCGGAACGTCGAGACGATCTCTGCCTTGTCGCCAGGCAAGACCTCTGAACGCACCTCGTCGATGCCCACCCTGCGGGCGACCACCTCGGCGGTGCGCGCGTCGTCGCCGGTGACCATGACCGTGCGGACGCCGCGAGCGCGCAGGGCCTCTATCGCGGGCAGCGTCGACGCCTTGATCGGATCGGACACTGCCATCACGCCCAGCGCTCGAGCAGGGCCACGGGTACCGGGCAGGGTCCCCACGTACACCGGCGTCTTGCCATCCCTGGCCAGCGCTGTCGCGACGTCGCCAAGATCGCCGACGTCCAGACCCGACTCCGCGAGGAACCGCGCCGACCCGACGAGGACCTCGGCGCCCTCGACCTCGGCACGCACGCCGCGGCCAGGTATCGCCTGGAAGGCGGAAGCCAGGGGCGTTCCGAGACGTTCCTCGTCCGCCGCGGCCACGATGGCCGAGGCGAGCGGGTGCTCACTGGCACCTTCGACCGCGGCCGCCAATCCGAGGACCTGCTGCCGGGACATACCTGCGTCCCCGGCCAGCACGAGGTCCGTGAGACGCGGGCGACCCTCGGTCAACGTGCCTGTCTTGTCGAAGGCCACCAGGTCCACTTTCGCGAGCTCCTGCAGCGATGCCCCGTTGCGGAACAGGACCCCCAACTCGGCCGCCTTGCCGGTGCCGACCATTATCGAGACGGGCGTCGCGAGACCCATGGCGCACGGGCACGCGATGATGAGCACGGCCACGGCGTTCACCACGGCGAGGCCGAACGCCGGTTGCGGCCCGAACGCCAACCAGACGCCGAACGTGATCGCGGCCAGGGCAAGGACGACCGGCACGAACACCGCTACGACCTTGTCGAGCAGCGCCTGTATCGGCAGCTTCGCTCCCTGAGCCGCCTGGACCATGGCGATGACCTGAGATAAGAAGGTCTCGCTCCCCACCTTGGTCGCACGGAACGTGAAGGTCGAGTTGCCGTTCACCGTGCCGCCCACGACCTCGTCGCCGGCGCGCTTCGCGACCGGGGTCGGCTCGCCCGTGACCATGGACTCGTCGACGTAGGAGGTTCCGTCGAGAACGACGCCGTCGACCGCGAGCCGCTCTCCTGGTCTCACCACCAGGATGTCACCGCGACGGACCTCGGCAAGGGGGACGTCGAAGGTCTCTCCGGCGCGTTCGACGCGCGCCGTCGTGGGCCTGAGCGCGATCAGCGCGCGGATCGCGTCGCCCGTCCGGCCCTTGGCGAGTTGCTCCAGGTACCGCCCAAGAAGCACGAGCGTGATGATGACCGCCGACGCCTCGAAGTAGACGTGGGCCGACCCAGCGGGCAACCAGCCGGGTAGGAACGTCGCGATGGTCGAGTAGCCGAACGCCGCGCT
>DASRWD010000033.1:0-5769 GCA_035654755.1 Trueperaceae bacterium | reverse complement strand
TACGCGTCGAGAGGTACCGCGGGTCTCAGCGGTAGGTCCGGTACGGCGGATCGCCAGCTCAGCCCACGGGAAAGGGCCGCCCCCGGAGGGACGGCCCTTACTCGCCGAACGTTGCCGGCGGTTGGTCGTGTTGCCGCTCAGCCGATCTCGGCTACGACGCTCACCTTGACGGGGATTGAGACCTCGGGGTGCGGGCGGTACTCGATCTCGTGGTCGCCGGTCGTCTTGATGGGCTCGCCCATCAAGAGCTTGCGGCGGTCCACGTCGACGTCGTACGTGCCCTTGAGGGCCTCCGCGATGTCCCTGTTGCCCACCGAACCGTAGATGCGGCCCTCACCGGCGCGCACCTCGATGGTGAGCTGGGCGTCCTTGAGGATCTCGGCGAGGCGTTCAGCGTCTGCTTTGCGCTCGGAGAGCTGCTTGGCCCTCTGAGAGAGGCGCGCCCGCAGCTCGGCCTGGTTGGCCTTCGTGGCCGGCAGGGCGAGACCCTGCGGGATGAGCCAGTTCCGGGCGTAACCGTCCTTGACGGTGACCTGCACGCCGGCTTCACCCAGCTTGTCGACCGGTTCCAGCAGGATGACGTTCACTTCCGGACCAGCTTCTCCGTGATCGGGATGATGGCCAGGGTGCGTGCACGCTTGATCGTCAACGCCAGCCTGCGCTGGTACTTGGCGTTCACTCCGGTACGACGACGCGGCAGGATCTTGCCGGTATCGCTGATGAAACGCCGCAGCATCTTGCCGTCGTGGTAGTCCGTGACCTCCAGCTCACCCGTGCTGAACGGGCATACCTTGGGCCTACGGCCTCTACGACCGCCTCCGCGGCGACGCTTGTCGCCTCTGTCTCTCGATTCTCTTGCCATTGTTAGAAGGGTAGATCCTCTTCTGGCGGGAACTCCTCGTCGATGTCAAGCTTCGACGAACTCGCTTGGGCGACCATCGCTGTTTCGCTTGGTCGGGAACCGGCCCCACCGCTGCCGGGTCCGCGAGTCAGGAACTCGACGCGCTGCCCTTCGATGCGCGTCGTGAACCTACGGTTGCCTTCCTTGTCGGTCCAGGAGTCGTTGACCAGACGACCGATGACGAAGACGGGGTCTCCCCGCTTCAGCTCACCGGTTGCCTCTGCCAGCTCGCGCCAGACGTTGACGTCAACGTAGCTGGTGCGCTCCTGGTCCTCGCCTCCGCGTCCGCGGAAGCGTTCGTTGACGGCCACACTGAAGCGCGTCACGGCACTGCCGTTGGGCGTGTACCGCATGTCTGCGTCGCGCGTCAGGTTGCCGATGATGATCACCTGGTTGAGGGCGTTGCGGAGCCTGTCCTGCCCCTTGGCATCTACGACGGTCGCGTCGTTGCCCCTTGGACCGAACGTCAGGACCTCGACGCGGTTGGCGTTGACGTCCAGGGAGGAGCGCTTCTGGCCCTCCTGAGACTCCCAGGTGCGGTAGTTCAGACGACCCTCGACGAGCACGGGGGTGCCGGCCTCGAGCTGGTTGACCATCTGCTCGGCCTGCGCCCCGAAGAGCGTCACCCGGTGGTACCAGGCGAGCTCGCGCGGCTGTCCGTCGTCGCCGACGACGTTGTCGTTACCGGCGACGTTGAGCTCGAGGATGGCCAGCCCGTTCTGCGTGTAACGCATCTCGGGCGCCTGGACGAGCGTCCCAACCATGTGAACGGCGTTCAGTCCTCTAGCCATCGAACTCTCCTAGGTTCGTCTGTGAGCGAACGTCCTGCTCTAGGCGCCGGCTTCCGCCGCTGCCTCGACCGGACGCTCCTCTTGCTTGGGAGCCTTCTTGGTCTTCCACTCCGGACGGTCCTTGACAACGAGCACACGCATGACGTTATCGCGCTGGCGCAAAGCGGCTTCTATGGTCTTTGGCGTCGTGCCGCTAAGGTCTAGGCGATAGATGAGGTAGTGCCCCTCGTTGAACTTCCGGATCGGGTACGCCAGACGGCGGGTTCCCCACTCGTCCAGCTCGACGATCTCACCACCAGCGCGCTCGACTTGAGCGGTGACGGCATCCTTCTCTGCCTGGAGCTGCGTCTCGTTGAGATGCGGCACCAGGATCACGTTAAGGTCGTATCTGTCTTTGGTCATCTGCACCTCCTCCCGGATGGTCTCTAGCTGAAGATCTCCGCGTCTCCCGGTCGGAGGCCGCCACGCGGCCACAGCACCGGCGGGCAACGACGCGGCAAATAGGGAGTGTAGCACAGGGCCACGCGTTAGGTCGCGTTTGACAGCTGACGTTCAGCGAGCGAAGGGCTCGCGCGTCAGGCGGCGCCTATCGCCGCTGTCGGGATGCGGTGAGCGCAAGGACTCTGGATCATCGAAGACGCGCGTAGAGCGGCTCGGTCATGCCGACGGCGGACTCCTCGCCGGCAGCTCGGTACGTGATGACGGGGAAGGTCAACACCACTTCCGGGCCGCCCCTAGCCAGGGCGCGCAGCCTGTGCCATGCCTGGACGAAGAGGCCGGCGCCAGGAGCGGAGCCCGACCCGCCGAAAGTCCACTCACCGATGACGATGGCCGCGACGTTGAACGGCTCGAGCCGGAGTTTCAGGCCGTCGGTGCGGCGCCAAGTGAGCGGTGGCGCCGGGTCCGTTGGTTCGAGTGGAGGTGAGATCGCGAGCTGGCCCGGTCCCGCCGAGAACTCGTGGCCGCGGCTATGCGCGAGCCGCAGCTCCGACCTCGAAACCAGTGCCTCCTGCTCCCAGGCGTCCCAATGCTCCATCCAGCCGGAGGCGGCGAGCACCGTGTCGGCCGTGGATCCTGCGGCGCCCAACTCCAGCGAGACGATCTCCACCGGCACCTCGTAGTTGTGGATCATCAGCAGCGCGAGGACACCGGAAAAGGTGGGCTGCGGCACCACGTACGCGGTTATCGGCTCACCGTCGCGGAGTGGGCGGTCGACGGAGCTAACGGACAGCGCGCCAATGTCCCAGGCGTGCTCGGACCAGGAGCGGCAACGCGCCGTGGCGTGCGTGTACGGCTCTGATATGGACGCCAGCGGGCGGTGGTCAATCAAAGCCTCGCTTACATCCAGCACCCTGACCTCGGCGCCCCGGTCGATCGCGGCGCCCGTGACCACGACCTCGGGAGGCTCTAGCACCAGCTCGGGAAGGGCTCCGTGCCGTGACCGGGAGGCGCCGGCTAGCGAGAGCGTCGTCAGCGAGTCGTCCCCTCGGCAAACGGTGGCGGGGATGAGCGCTCGCGAATCGGTGGGCGAGACCCAGCCGTGGACGACGCCGCGCGGCGGCGCTCCCGCGTCCCTGCCGAGGAGTGGGCCGGTGAGGGTCAACATGCCGCCTGCGAGCGCCAAAGCCACGCCCGACGCGAGGAGCGGCGCCCGGGCTGCCCCCAGGACCGACATGAGGCGCGAGCGACGACGTTCCACCGACTTACCCGCGTGGCGCTGCGGGCAGGGCGCCGCAGAACGCGGCCAGATCGGTGGCGGCCGCTAGCTGACCGAGATGCGCCAGCGCGGCCTCGATACGCGGCCGCGTCAAAGCCATGTCCGCCCCTGCATCCGTCGTGTGCCAGTCGGCAGAGAGGGGCTGGGCCGAGAGCGACTTGACCTTCATGATGGACAACGCAGGATACGCGTCCAGCACGGCCCAGGCGAGGGCGCGTTCGCGACGCTCGCGTTCCACTTTCGCCTGCTCGTACGCCTGCCACAGTGCGCGGGCGTCCCAGGTGGCGGCCTTGGTCTCGTCCGCGAGGACCGCCTGGCCGTTCGGTTCGTGGAGAGCTGCCTTAGTGGTGGGCGGCCAGGATAGCTCGGCCGACTGGCTGGCGCCGCTCGGGTCCACGCTGGCGCGAAGGGACCCCGCGACCGGCCATCCGTCCGGTAGGTCGATGCTTGCTTGCAGGCCGATCGTCGCGGTCAGTGGCGAGCTCGGAGCGACGCCGTTGAGCGCAAGAGAGTGGTCTGCGGAGGCGACCAGCTGCAGCACGAAGTCCGTGGCGCGTGATGCCCGCTCTCGGCTCAGAGTCAGGCCGTGGCGTGCATGTGCGACTCGCGTCGCCGGCGCCCTATCCACGCAGCGGGCGACGAGCGTGTCGAGGGAGGCGACGCCTGCCCGGTGGCCGCTGGGGCCGTCCCGGCCGGCGTACCTGAGTCCGCGTACGCGCGCGACCGACTTGCCTGCGAGCGCGATGGCGTCCTCGAGCGCGGGTGCCGATAGCGAGCCCAAGGGCACGGCCAGGGTGTGGGCCAGGCGTTCCTCCACGTCCCGTACGGCCCCTTCCAGCCACCGGGCGCCGTCGATCTCGCTGATGGACGCCTCGAACGGGCCGCGCTGCGAAGGCGGCAGGGCCAACGGGTCTGGCGACCCCTGGCCGCTGTCCGAAGCGGCGACCGCGGCTCGCGCCAGGTCGCGGGCGGGCGCCAGAACCGCGTAGGCGATGACGTCGTGTAGGAATGCGGCGGTAGCGCCAACGCGAGCCTGTTCCGCCACAGCCGTTCGCAACGCCAGGTCGGCGTGGGCTACCTCGATGTCCGGCACGGAAGTCGCGTCGTACACGACCATGGTGGAGGACAGGGACAGGTCGAGGACCGGACCGTTGGCTCCGGCCCTCAACTCCTCGCGCAAGGACAGACGCGGCCACCACCAGCTCTCGGCGCGGTGCAGCGCGGCGTCGGCCAAGGCGACCGAGTCGTGCTCCGCCGCAGGCGTCTCGTACCGCTGGTCGAACGCCGCCAGGTACTCCTCGACGGTCCGGATGCTCTGGGACCCATGGGCCGCGGCGCTGCCCAGGCAGAAGAAAGCCCCCGCCAAAAGAGCCGCGCGAGCGACGCTGCCGGCGCGCAGGCTCAAGGCAGCTCCACACCGCTGGCCGTGACGACCAGCGGGTAACGCAGAGTGAACGGCTGGGAGCCCTTCTCGATGGTGAGCGCGGGCTGGAGGCTCGCGACCCAGGGTGCGTCACCGAAGCTCGCCTCGAGGTCCACGACGATGCCGATGCGCTGGTTGCCGCCGGGAGCCACGGTGACCGCCGTACCCGGCGCCAGGATCTCGAGGGCGGAGAGGTCATCGACGGGGCCGGACTCCGGCAAGAGGTAGGCCTGGGCGCCCAGCGTCATGAGGCTCTCCAGACCGACGATGCCGGTGATGACGAGCGGCTCCTGGGCGTCGTTGGAAACGCTCAGCTCCAGGAGCCTCCCGAGCCCAAGCGACGCGGGTGCGAGCGAGACGCGGTCTACGGCGTAACCGGTGCGCACGTCGTCCGCGTCGTAGGCCGGTGCGGCGGGTCTATGGAAGACCGTGTGCACCACGACCTCGTGGGCCCCGTCACTCGTCTCGAACCTGATCGTGACCGTGGCCGCGCACGACTCGCCGGCGGCCAGACCGCCTTCGGTACCGCGGACGGACAGCTCCAACGTCAGCGCCGCCCCTTCAGCAGTGGGGGCGACCCCAAGCGGGCTGAGGCAGCCGGAGTCGGAGGCGGCGACCACGGACCGCCAGGACGTGACCGGTGGTGGCGGGATCAGCACCTCCGCGATCAGTGGACCGGGAAGGCCCGCCGGGACGACCTGATGGTGCACGGCAGACAGCGGCTGTGCGGGATCCTGGGCTCGAGCCACGCCCGCGAGGGCCAGCAGTGCGGTCGCGACGAGGACCGCGCGGTGGGGCGGACGGCCCGCCGCGAGGGCGAGCCGTCCGATGAGCGCGTGCGTCACCTCAGTAGCCGTAGGCGTGGACCGGGGTGAAGCGGTTCCACCTGCGCTCGCGGCGGCCGACGTCGCGCTCGCCGGACTCGCGCTCGCTGCCG
>DASRWD010000032.1:0-2032 GCA_035654755.1 Trueperaceae bacterium | reverse complement strand
ACGGCACCCTGCTGCTGGCCAGTGACCCCGACGTGCTGCGTGGGATGGTCAGACGCGCCTCGGGTGACGGCGAGCCCGGCCTGGCAGGCACGCGCGTAGGTCGGCTGTCCGGTGGCATGACGTCACGGGGTCTTGGCCTGACGGTCAACCTTTCTGCCGCGGCCGATGCGCTCGAAGCTTTCAGGTTCCTGGCCACGGAAGACGACGGGACCGATGTGCTGTTCAACCGCGTCCTGAACACGCTGCGTGTCGTCAACGGCTTCGCCTGGCATGCGACCGTCGACGCGGGCGGCGTGCTGGTCGAGTCGGTGTCGACCTTCGACGCTCGTTTGGCACAGGAAGTGGGCGAGGAAGAGCTGTTGGAGCTCCTCACGTGCGCCACGTGCCAGTTGGGTGATCCGACGCTGCTGCCGCAGGACGCCGTGGCGCTGAGCGGCGGCATGCTGCCCTTGGGTGCCTTCGTGGACTGGGTAGACAGCTGGCTGGCAAGCGTGTCGGACATCGGAGGCGTACCCGAAGGTTGGGACCTGCGCACGGCCCTGGCCGAGCTCCTGGGTATCGACGCAGACGTCGCTGCTCTTGGATGGCTGGGCGACTCGTGGCATGCGGCGACGCTCGGTGTCCTCGACACGGACCTGCGCGGCTGGGTACAGGGTCTGCCGACGCTGATCACTATCCCCGTGTCGTCCGAGCAGGCGGCTCGCGAAGGGCTGGATCAGTGGCCCACGTTGCTGCGGAGCCTCGGTGACCTGACCGAGGACATGGGAGCCGGTACCGAGATGGACGGGTTCTTCCGACCTCAGGACGCGGTCTCGGTCCGTGAGAGCGCGTACCGCGGCATCCCGTACACGAGGTACCGGACGGGACCTGCAGTGGACGTCGGAGTCGCGGTGTTCGGCGGCCACCTTGTGTTCGGGCTCCCTGCCGCCAGCCTGCACGCTGCCGTGGACGTGTACCTGGGCGACGGGCCAGCGGCGGGTCGGGCGGGGCGCACCTTAGGGGGGCTGGACCTGACGGCCGGGGACATCAAGGCGTACGACGTGACGTTGACGTCCGAGTTCCTCACCGGCCTCGCGGAGATCTCGGACCTGGCTGCCGGGCCCATCGCCTCGGCGTTGTGGTTCGGGGTGCAGGGCGCCGCGATGGCAGCGGACGTGGAGGTCGAACCGTCGGACCTGCCGACCTACGACGAGCTGATAGGCCTCGCAGACGTCGTCACCGACGCGCTTCAGATCCTCGGGGCCAGGACCGGGCCGGCCATCGGCACGACGGAGCTCGTGGACGGAGCCCGCTGGTCGACTTGGCGGTTGCCTCTGCGGTGAACGTCGGGCATGGGCCGGGCGCGCGGCTCAGGGCAGTAGGTATAGCCACTCCTTGGACTCGAACTTGTCGCGCCTCAGCTTCTCGGCCGCTGCCCGCTCCTGCTGGGTGAGCGACGAGGGCGTGAGGCCGTAGCGGTCCTCGAAGGTGGCGACGAGGCTGTCGACGATGTCCGCCCGGGGCATCTGGGTCTGCTGGCTTAGCGGCGTGACGCGCTTGTTGGCGCTCACCGACCCCTTGTCCGACAGCTTCTCGCGGCCTATGCGCAGCACCTCGAGCATCTTGGCCGGGTTCATGTCGTAGGCCATCGTGACGTGGTGCAGCACGGCGCCGGAGCGCCGGGTCTGAGCGGCGCCCCCGATCTTGCCCTCGGCGGAGGAGAGGTCGTTGATAGGTTTGTAGAAGGCGTCGACGCCTAGAGCGCGCAGGCCAGCCACCACCCACTCGTCCAGGAACGCGTACGAGTCGACGAACGACAGGCCGCGCACGAGGCTCTCCGGCGCGTAGAGCGAGTACGTGATCGTGTTCTGTGGCTCGACGAACATGGCGCCGCCACCCGTGATGCGTCGGGTGACGGTTATGTCGTGCTTGCTGGCACCGTCCATGTCGACCTCGTTGCGCACCGACTGGAACCGCCCCAGGATCACCGCGTTGGAGTCCCACTCCCACATGCGCAACGTGGGCTTGCGGCGGCCGGCCGCTACCTCGAGGG
>DASRWD010000031.1:0-7011 GCA_035654755.1 Trueperaceae bacterium | reverse complement strand
AAGCTAGCGGTCCCAACTGATCGGAACCATGGGCTAGCGTTCGGACGCAGAACTGGCCGTGAGTCGCGAAGCCGCCCGCGCGATCTCGTCGAAGACGGCTCGCCACGACGCGACGACTCCGGTCGAGCTGCCGAACCTTGCCACCACGACATCCAGCTCCGGGTACACGAACAAGTACTGACCGAGGTGACAGTGGCCGGCCAGCGATCTCCAGCGCGGGAAACCGCAGCATGTCTCCCACGTCCGACCCACGCCATGCGAACCAACGCTTGAGGTACGTGTCGGTCCTCAGGTGGGCGTAGGCGAACGCTGCAGCTAGGAGCCCGAGGACGACCCCGGACCACAGCAGGGTTCGCTTCCCGTTCCAGGCAGTCTATGGCCAGCCTGCTGCACCTTGCGGCCAACCTACCCGGCAGCAGCCTCCCGCTCCTCGGACGCGCGCCGCATCTCCTCGTTCGGCTTGCCGAACAACAGCGAGGCGACGACGCTGGTCGCCAGGATGCCGATGACGACTCCCAGGGACAGCAGCGTCGGGATGTGAACGACGTCAAGCAGCAGCATCTTGATGCCGATGTAGGTGAGGATCACGGCCAATCCCGTCTGCAGGTAGACGAACCGGTGAACCACGTGAGCCAACAGGAAGTACATGCTGCGGAGGCCCAGGATCGCCATCACGTTCGACGTGAACACGATGAACGGGTCGGTGGTCACCGCGAAGATCGCCGGGATCGAATCGACGGCGAAGATGACGTCCGTGAACTCGATGACGACGAGAACGAGCAGCAGTGGCGTGGCCATGCGCACGCCGTCTCGGACCGTGAAGAACTTCTGCCCGTCGTAGTCGGGCGATACCTTGAACACGCGGCGTGCCAACTTGATCGCCGGGTTGTTCGACATGTCAGTTTCGTGATCGCCCTTGCCGAAGAGCATGCGCAGTCCGGTGAACACCAGGAAGGCACCGAACACGTAGAGGATCCAGTGGAAGTTCTCGATCAGCGTGACGCCTACGCCGATCATGGTGCCGCGCATGACAAGGGCGCCGAGAACGCCCCAAAGGAGCACCCTCTGCTGGAACTTGAAGGGCGTCCTGAAGAAGTTGAAGACCAGGACGAAGACGAAGATGTTGTCGACGGCCAGCGACCACTCGAGCACGTAGCCGGTCAGGTACTCGATGGCCTTCTCCTGGCCAAGCCACCTGTAGATCACGTAGCCGAAGGAGAGCGACAACGTCACCCAGACGGCAGTCCAGAACGCGGCCTCTCTGACCTTGACGACGTGCGCCTTGCGGTGGAACACGCCAAGATCGAGGGCCAACATGACGAGGACGCCGCTGACGAACGCGACCCACGCCCATAACGGAAGATCCATGCCTACCTCCCGTCAGGGTCTTGCCTGCGTGGCAGCTTCACACGATGTCCGCGTCCGGGTCGCATATCGCGACCGTGCTGACGAAGGCGGACGCCCGGCGGTGCTAGGGCGTAACGCGCCCGTCGCGGAAAGAGCCGGGGGCTACTCCCCCTACACGAACGGCCATCTTACAGGGTCAAGGCGACTTGAAGCGGCAGCAGGCGTGGCCATCGGCCATGCAGTCGCCATGCTTGACGTCCTCGCCGAGCAGCGTTCCAAGCAACCGGACGTCGAAGGTGCAGGCTGCCCTGGTCTCGTTGGCGACCTGGCTGAAGACGCAGTTGACGGCTTCTATGGCGCCGTCCGCCGTGAGCGCCGCTTCGTAGCCCAACTCGTTGAGGAGCCGCACGACCTCGAGCTTGCGCTCGGTGCCCGTCTTGCCTTCCAGCCTCGGAATGAGGTCGCTCGCGACCTCCTCGGCCATGCTTGCGAGCAGAGTCTCCAAGCCTTCGTCGCCGTACACGTCGCGCGCGTGCCGGACGAGGGAGGACGCAAGTAGGCCGTAGTGCCGCGGGAACGTCTCGCGGCCGGCATCGGTGAGCACGTATGTACGGCTCGGCCTACCGCCTGTGACCCGACGACCGCTCTTCGCCAGCAAGCCGTCGCGCTCCAAGGCCGTGAGCTGCTGGGACACCGCAGTGCGGGTGACTCCCAGCGCCCCGGCCAACTCCTCGGCGGTGGCTCCGGTGCCTCGCCGCACGAGCACTTCCCTCAACAACCGCAGGCGGCTGTCCGTCAACGCGATCGGTAGGGGGAATGACGATCGGGAGGTGTCCATGGAGGAGGGGCGCCGCAGGCGGCCGGCGCGGCGTTGCGGCGGATTATGCCACGTGTTCCGCTCGCGCCCTGGGCGAGATGGACGGAGGTACTCCCGGTGGTAACATCTGCCAACTTCTTCTTGGAGGTCGCGGCGGAATCACCACCTGGTCACCTGAGTGGTGGTAGCGGGGGGAACTTATGAGCACGAAGACACGGTTCGTGTACGAGTCGCTGAGGGAAGAGATCGTACAGGGCCACTTGCAGCCTGGAGCGCGCCTGGTGTTCTCACGGCTGGCGGAGCGCTTCGGGGTCAGCCCGATACCAGTGCGCGAGGCCGTCAGGCAGCTCGAGACCGAGGGTCTCGTCGAGCTGAAGCCCCACACACGCGTCGAGGTTACGGCCCTGCCATGGAGCGAAGGGGTCTGGGTCTCGGAGCTTCGGTTGGCGCTCGAACCCGTGGCGGCCAGCGAAGCCACGCCCTTCGTCTCGGACGAGCAACTGAGCCGCACGAGCTGGCTCCTGGATGAGATGCGCAGCGTCCTAGACGCCGGCGACTACTCCGCGTTCGCCGAACGCTACTTCGAGTTCCATGACTCCCTCTACGAGGCCACTCCCAACAGGCGCCTGGTGGCAACCATCCTGGAGCTGAGGGAGACCTCCAAGCGCTTCCACCGCGTTTACCGGTGCGAATCGGTCCTGCGGACCAGCGAGAACGATCTGCGGCGCATATGGCGTCTGGTGCGGTGGCGGGACCAGGACGCGGTGTACGAGGCGGTCCGCGAGCACAGGTCACGGTCGCTGAGCTGCTTCAAGGAGTTGGCGAACCGCGCCGAACACGCTCACGCCGCTGGCTGATAGCCTCAACTCATGCGCAAGTTCACTTGGCTACTCGCAGCCATCGCGATCGGCCTGCTCGTCCCAGCCTGCGCGCCCTCAGCACTGGGTGGCTCGTCCAGCAACCCGTTCCCTGCGGTCGGCGGCACGCCCATCGTCTCCGACGGACAGACTGTCTTCGTCCGCCTCGATCACTCGCTGAACGAACTCGGTCTCCAGCCCACGGGCCTACGGCCGGCGATGTGGGTTCCGAGCGGTTACGCGTCCGAGCTGGGAGACCTTACAGGGCAGTTCTCGTTCGTCCCCGACACCATCCCCGAAGGCTGGGGTTTCAGACTTCACTCCGTGCGCGTGGAACGCAGCTCGCAGAGCGGGTCTGGCTCCTCGGATGAAGGCCGCACCGTCTATGCCCTGTGGGCCGTGTACGAGGTGGCCGCGCCGGAGGACGGCATCCCCGGCCCGTACCGGTTCCGTGGGACGTTGCGAGCCCGGGGTGGCGGAGAGGTCTCCGTGCGGCTGAACGTGGAGCTGGCGGGCTGATCGTCAGGCGTCGGGCAGGTCGCGCGCTAGTCCGGTTACGCGCCAACTCCCTGACGCACTACGTTCGCGCGTCAGACTGATGAGGAAGTCACCCGCCGGGGTCCTGACGGTGGCCCTGGCCACCTGACCGTGGTCCGCGATCCGTTGGTCCAGGTCGGCGATCGCGTCGGGACCCACACCCAATAGCGGCCGGTACAGTTCGTTCGAGAACGCCCGCGTGAGGTCCTCCAACCGGCCCAGACGAGGGCGTAAGTTCTCCGCCGCGGAGTTGATCAGCGCGGCAGCCGCTCTCACCGGTGTAACCATCGATGCCAACAGGCCGGCCACGGCGGCTCGAGCGCTCGAGCCGGCTGCGTCGCCACCGGTGTCGACCTCGTCCGAACCGGGGTCGAGCAAGGCGTGCAGGCCGCCGGCCACCGGCGCCTCGAGCCGCCACAGATCGCTCGGATCCTCGCGCCGCGCGGCCAGGCTGAAACTTCCGTCGGCTGCCACGACCTGCGCGGGACGCAGGCTAGAGGCGTAGTTCGAGGCCATGGCGTACCCGTACGCACCCGCGACGCCAACGGCCAACAGTGCGCCGTGGTCGACGCCCTGCAGGTCGACGTCGCGGGCAAGACGGTCGGCGTTCTCGCACAGGGGCCCGTCCAGGTCGGCGCCCAGAACGGTGCCCCGCTGGCGGCCGTCTTCGCCGACCACCCTCACCGGATGCTGCGCGCCGTAAAGGGCAGGGCGCAGCAGGTCCGCCATGCCGGCGTCGGCGATCACGTGCCTCCGGGGCCCGGCCTCCTTGACATGGAGAACCCGGGTGAGCAGCACCCCGGACTCGGCGACGAGGAAGCGGCCCGGCTCGATGATTGGAGTCACTTCATGACGTCGCGCGAACTGGAGGAGCGGCTCGCCGAACGCCTGGAGGTCGGTAGCTGGGACTGCGAAGCCACCGCCGAAGTCGACGAGCTCGAGCCCGGGCATGTCCGCGTAGTGGGGCTCGAGCGCCTCCGTCACCAACCGCGCGACCTCGGCGTCCGAGATCATGGAGCCGGCATGAACGTGGAAGCCGGCGAGCTTGCCGGTCGCGGCGACTTCGCGGGCCACCTCGAGCGCCTCGGAGGCCGGCATGCCGAACTTCGACTCGGCCGCGCCCGTCGCCAGGTGCTCGTGGGTGCGCGGGTCGAAGCCCGGGTTCAGCCGCACGAGGAAGCGTGTTCCCGGTGCTTCCACAGACCGCCATACGCGCCATGCGCCCACCGAATCGAGGCTGACGAGCCCCACGCCGACGTCGCCTGCCCAGCGCGCAAGGTCTACCCCGTGACCGGGACCGCCGAGGACGACGTGTTCGGGAGCGAATCCGGCCCTCAGCGCCCTTGCGAGCTCGCCGGCTGTTAGGGCCTCCGCCCTCGCCCCCAGCGCCGCCAGGTGGGCGAGCAGCGGCCCCAACGCGTTCGCCTTCACGGCGTAGTGGACACGGGTACCGGGGAAAGCGTCCTGCACCTGCCGGAACCGTGCGGTCACCGTGTCCAGGTCGTAGACGTACGTGGGCGTGCCGTGGACGTTCGCCACCGCAGTCAGCAGCTCGTCTGTCATTGGCGACGCCGAGGTTATCACGCGCTGCTAAGGCCCCGGGAAGGGTAGAGGTGGGTACGGTCCCTCCGAGATCGACTTGAAGATGGCGTGTTCGGAGCGGGCAAAGCGGCGCGGTTATGCTACGCGCCATGAACCGGCAGATCAGACGAGCCCAAGCCAAGGCCGACAAGAGAGCAGAAGAGGAGAAGGCCAAGAAGCGACAGGCTCGTCGCGAGAAGGTCGAGGAGGTACGGGCACGGCGCCAGCGCCAGCGCGAGAGCGCGAAGCAGCGCAGCTCGAGCCCCGAACCGCGCCGGCCGGTGCAGGCCAAGCAGCTCACGCCAGAGGAACGCAAGAAGCTCCCGGGTCGCTTCTCCGGCATCTTCATGTTCGCGACGCTGTTCTTCATAGCCCTGCAGGCGGCGGTGCCAGCGGACCAGAAGGAGACCGGCCAGAGCCTCATAGGCGCGGGCTTCTTCCTCATGTACGGGTACTTCGCGACGCTCTACCTCTCGCGGCGAGGACTGCCGAGGGCGCTGCCGACCGCGGTGGTGGGCGGCGTGACGCTGGCCGCGGTGATGGCCGTCATGCAGTCGGTGCAGGGTCAGCCCATCGACTGGCTCATGACGGGCCTGGGCGCCGTTGGGGTCCCCATCGGCGCGTTCCTCGGCAGGGCCGTGTTCAACGCCGCGCCGAGGCCGCAGTAGACCCGGCCGCCCGCGGCTAGATCACCCATGCTGTCGTTGGAACCCGTCGGGATCGTGGGAGCCATGGACGAGGAGGTCCAGCGGCTCACCGCGGCTCTCGCCGACGCCACGGCGCAGGACGCCGGTCCCTTCAGGGTCGGCCGAGGGCGCATCGAAGACGTACGTGTCTTCGTCGCGCGCTGCGGCATCGGCAAGGTGAACGCGGCCGCCCTAACCCAGCACCTTCTCTCGCTGGGCGCGAGGAGCGTGATCTTCACGGGCGTGGCGGGCGCTCTCGACCCCTCGCTGCGAGTGGGCGACCTCGTTATCGGCGCCGAAGCCGTTCAGCACGACGTGGACGTGACCGCACTCGGCTACGCTCCCGGCGAGGTGCCCGGTAGCGGCACGGTGTTCGAGGCCGATGCCAGGCTGGTGCGTCTGGCGCGCGAAGCGGCGGCGACGCTAGAGGGTGTCCGCTCGGTGGTCGGTCGCGTCGCCTCCGGCGATCTCTTCGTGTCCAGCACGGCAGCGTCGGATCGCATAAGACGGGCCTTCGACGCGACGTGCGCCGAGATGGAGGGCGCGGCGTGCGCGCAGGTCTGCTCCGCCTGGGGCACGCCGTTCGTCGTCGTGCGCAGCATCAGTGACACCGCCGACCACGACGCCGACGTCGACTTCCGTGCCTTCACCGTCGTGGCGGCGGAAAGGGCGGAGACCCTGGTGCGGGCCATGCTGCGGCGTCTCGCTGACTCGAGCGACGAGCCGACGGGTTCGGGTTAGGTCGACAGTAGCGCCGAGCCGCGCCTCCAGGTGCCGCCACGCGACCCGTTCGAACCGTCAAGATGGCCGTCTACCTACGGTCGCTCGCCCATCGGGAACGACTTGGACCGTGCGGTACGATGTCCTGGCTGAAGTGGGGTGGCCGGCGCGCATGGCGTTGGGCAGCCGCCTCGAACGTGTCTGTTTGACGTGCGCTACGTCAGAGCATCGTAGCTGTGCGGTGAGAGGACCGGGGTATGACTGACGTTCTCGATCAACTGTTGGATCTTGACAGGTCACAGTTGGAACCAGGCGAGCTACGCGAGCTCAACAGCCAGGAGATGCGCGAGTGGCTCGAGTCGCTCGACTACGTGCTGGCCAGCGGCGGCCCGGAGAGGGTGAAGGAGATCCTCGACGCGCTCGAGGCCCACGCCGAGAGGCACGGCGTGCGCCTGCCGTTCGAGTC
>DASRWD010000030.1:0-5613 GCA_035654755.1 Trueperaceae bacterium | reverse complement strand
ATCCAGAACGCGGCACGGTCACTGCCGCTCAAGTATGCGCCTAGAAGGTTCAACTGGCCAAAGTCACAGGCTTTCGTACTAGTCGTACTGGCGTCGATCCCGGTCATGTGACATCCCAGGGTCAAGGCCGCCCGAGCCTGCTCCACACGATGTAATCAACGGCCACCGGCTCGGCTCCTACGGACCGGAGCCCCGCGTTCACCTTGCCGCGGTGGTACTGACCATGGAGGGCGAGGTGCTGGAGCACGTCTACGAGTGGCGTCTCGAACGGCTCACCCCGGCTGTTTCGGTAGCTGACGACACGCGAGAAGTCCTCCGGGCTTAGTTGGGCATGAAGTTGCAGCGACCTGGCGTCGAGCACCTGGCCGACCTCCTCCAGCTCGTCCACTGTCAGATCCGGCCAGATGTCCAGTAGGGGCCCCTCGCCGGCGATCCGCGCCAACCATGTCGCTTGAGCTCCGCGCACGTGTGCCTGCTCGCGCAGCGCGGCTGCCGGGAAACTGGCGCCCGCCGCTCTGAGGGCGGCAAGCATCCGGGCGTCTGCCCATGCAGCGTGGCGGCGCAAGAGTTCTAGCTGTTCGATCACCTGACGCGCTTCCTTTCAGACGAACGCCTAACAGACGCGATCAGCCATCCGGCAGCCTCGCGCTTCGACATACGGCGAGGTTATCGCGTCCCAAACAGCGGTGCGCGGACTGAAAGAAGACGTCGTTCGAGAAACGAGACCGGGTCGGTACTCCCCCTTGGGCGCGCAGCGACGGACGGACGACGGACAAAGCAGGCCAACTGCGGAGACGCGTATGGCGGTCGAAACCACTGCTCGGTTGCTCGCTGAGGGACCGGTTCCGGAGCAACAGCCTTCGGGCTTCCCGTAGCCAACGCGCTTGCGGGTGGCCTAGTTCGACCAAGCGAACCCTAGGTCGACGTCGGTGCGATCTGGGCTAGGACGTTACTGCTAACATCCTCGCCATCATGGCCAAAGCTGCGTTCAGCAGCGACCGACGCTCCCGCTTCTAGGCCTTCGACGACCTGATGCGAACGGGTCACGCACTCCAGGGAGGACCTCATGGCTGACGAGAAGACCGTCCGGGACATGGGCGACGTCATGGACGCCGCTGTCGCCAACCTGAAGGAGCGCACCGGCCGCAGCCTCGATGAGTGGGTGCAGGTCGTGATGGAGAGCGGAATCGACCCGCACGACCTGAAGGCGGTACGTCGCTGGCTCAAGGACGAGCACGGCGCCAAGGTCAACACGCGCTGGCACGTAGCCGAGGCCGCCGCCAAAGCCGCCGGCTGGAAGCGGCCCGGCGTCGAGGCGTTCATCGACCAGCAGTTCTCCGGTTCGAAGGTGGCCATGCGGCCGCTCTTCGACAGGCTGCGCGCGTTGATCGAGGACCTGGGTGACGACGTGGCCGTACAGGGCAGGGGAGGGTACACGCCGTTCGTGCGCGCCAGGCAGTTCGCTGCGGTGTCCGCGACGCGGACTAGGCTGGACGTGGGTCTGAGGTTCACGGAACCTCCCGAATCCGAGCTGATAGTCCCTTCCAAGGGGCCCGGTATGGGCTCGCACAAGCTGACGCTGGAGCGCCCCGAGCAGCTCACTGACGAGGTCGAGGAGCTTCTGCGAGTGGCGTACGAACAGAACGGATAACGCCGAGGCCCTCCGGCCCACTGGCCGCCGTTCGCAACCTGTTCCGATCCTCGCTTAGACGAAGAGGGGAGCCATGTCTTCGTCGCGCACCAGTCGCTGCATCTCGTCGTCGGACGGGCGCCTCTCGAAGCTCGCCACCTCTTCCAGTACGCGGGGCAGCAGATCCACGTCCCCGGCCGTGTTGAGGAAGAATCCCTCGCGCCCGAGGACCCAATGGACCGCTAGACCGATGGCGTGCGGGTCTTCGAGCGGCTGGTACCAAGTCGGGCGGTCCTGCGGACGCTGCCCCCACGGCCGGCGGGTGATGGCCTTGATCGTCTGCACCGCGACGCCGCGTTCCTCGCACGTGGCGGCGAGCGCCTCGAAGTCCGCCGCGTACTGCTCGTTCTGCATCATCACGTAGCTGTAGGGCAGCAGCACGGAGTCGAACGGGAAGCGCTCCAGGCTGGCCCTGTGCCGCGCGGCGACCTCTACCCCGTGCCCGGTGACGCCGATGAAGCGGACGAGCCCTTCATCCTTGGCCGCCACCGCGGCCTCCAACGCACCGCCTGGGCCGAGGGCCACCTCCCACTCGTCTTCATCGACGAGGTTGTGAAGCTGCCACAGGTCCACGTGATCGGTCCGAAGACGGTCCAGCGACCGGTGGAGCTCGTCGCGAGCGGCGTCCCGCTGTCGCTCGCCCGTCTTCGTGGCAAGGAACACCTCGTCACGGTTCCTGGCCAGCCAAGGGCCAATCAACTCCTCCGAGTTTCCGTAAGACGCGGCGGTGTCGAAGTGGTTGACGCCGTAGCTCACGGCTGTCTCGATCGCCCGGTCGGCTTCGGCCTGAGTGACGCCCGAGAGAGCCGCCGCCCCGAAGATGGCTCGGCTGCTCATGTGACCTGTGCTGCCGAACGGTGCCTTCTCCATACCCGCCTCCTCAACTCCGCCATGACGACGTCGTCCTGCTCGACCATGCGGACGACCTCCAGGTCAGGTGGATCTATGAACGCTGGCCCCGTCGATCGACGATCTCATTCGCCGACGGTTCCAGTCCTGACATCTCCGGCTCTCTCGTAATGTGCGAGGTACACGCCGTTCGACGTCACCACACCGTCCAGTAGACCGAAGGTCCCAGGTGCCGCGCCTTCCGCGAAGAGTCGTTTGCCTGTCCCCAACACGACTGGGTAGGTCATCAGGACCAGTTCGTCGACCAGGTCGCGTTCCAGTAGCGACTGGACGAGGACGCTGCTGCCCCAGATCTTGAGCTGTGAGCCGTCCGAGCGCTTCAGCGCCTCGACATCGTCGGCGCTCTTCAGCAGATTGCTGTTCGGCCACCGGGAGCCCGCGACCCTAGCCTCGTCCAGAGTGGTGCTCACCACGTACTTCGTGACGTCCATGACGCCCGGCCAGTTGTCGGCATGGTCGGGCCAGTAGCCCTCGAAGATCTCGAACGTCTTGCGGCCCAGCAGCAGGTCAGCGGGCGCCAGGACGTTCGACATGAACTGGCTCGCCCGCGAGTCGCCGTTGCCGCCGAACGGAGCGGTCCAACCTCCGAAGGGGAAGTTCTGCGAAGTATCCTCCTCGCGCCCGCCAGGCGCCTGGATGACCCCATCCAAGGTGATGAACTCCTGAGCCACGATCTTCCGCATGGCCAGACGATACTCGTGGTTGCTGAGAGCGTGTGCGGGGGTCCGTGGCGCGCGCTGACCATGGTGGTTAGAGTCCTGCGACGCGGCGAAGATCAGGGGACGTGCGTTACTTGCGCAGGCTCCGCCTGAAGAGCCGACTCCGCCATTCTTGTCCCGCTACAGTCCCTGAAGATAGGTTAGTCCCTCGGCGACGGCAGATTCTGCGTCCTCCCAGCCCGAGGCCGCGATTCGTTCGTAGAGTGATCGGGCGGCCCCTGCGTGAGCTTGGGCGATCTCTTCACGACCCAAGCGCTTGCTCGCCTGGGCGTAGAAGGCGTGAGTGTTGGCCAGAAGCTGGTCGTCCGACGGGCTCGGGCGCATGCCTTCGGCAAGAGCGAACACCCTCTCGGCAGCCTCCACCGCCCTCGTCCAGTCCTCTACGTGGAAAGCCGTGACCGCTGCGAACATCCTCATGCCGACCGCGTAACCGCGTGCCTCGAAGACTCCGGCCTCGAACCGTGCCTCGAAGATGTCGGCCGCCCGCATCGCCGTAGTGAAGGCGGCGTTCGAAGGTGTCAGCCCGGCGAGCACGCCCACCGATTGGGCCAACTCCTCGCCTAGTCGCTCGTCGTAGGCCCGCACGGCTAGTTGCTTGGCGTCCCAAGCGTCGTCACGCCTGCCCAACTCGCCGAGCAGGTCGGCTTGCAGCTTGGCTGCGGAAGCCGTGGTGCGGTCGTCGCCACCAGCGATCGCCAGGGCTTCGAGCGCGGAGGCTGAACCGACCAGGTTCAGCAGCAGCACCTCACGCCAAGGATGCTGGGGAGGCATGGCCAGTGTGGCGGCGGCCACGGCGCTTAGCTCCGCGAAGCCCGCTGCCGGTCCAGCCATGCGGCCCACGATCGCGGCCCGCAGCGCTCCAAGACGCAGCACGTCCGTCGCGAAACGCGCCGGCAGGCGATCTACCAGCGATTCGGCGACCTCGGCGGCACGCTCGGCCAGCTCTGACGTGGTCTCCTTCTCGAGCGCATCGGGCGAGAGGACGCCCAGACCACGCGAGACAGAGCGAACCCAGACGGCTTGAGCCTCGAGCGACGCGGCCGGGTCACTTTCGGGGTTCTCCTGGTCCTCCAAGAGCGCCTCGTAAGCGCTCGCGTAGAGGGCGGTAGCGGCGTCCTCCGAGCCATCGTGAGCAGCCATCCGTGCCAGCTTGGCAAGCACCAGTGCCCGTGCTGACGAGGGCCAGGCGCCTGTACTTAGCTCGCCTATGAGCTCGCCTGACCACGCTTCGGCCGGCTCGAACCATCCGCGGTCATGGAGCGCCTCGACAACGAAGGACTGCGCCTTCAAACGCTCGGCCGTGCCTGGATCGCCGAGTGAGGGATGGAGCACACACCAGTCGAACGCGCCACTACCCGCCATCGCCTCCTGCGTATCGGCGTTCCTAGCCGCGTCGAGCGCGTTCCAGAGGCGACTGCAGATCGTCAGGTCGTAGTAGGCCACGAGGAGGTGCGCGTAGCGTCCGCCCCGCAGAGCTTCCATGCGCATACCGAGCGTGTCCGGTACGCCAAGTAGACCCGAGAGTCCCTCGCGGTCACGCCTGATGCTCAGCCCGGTCATCACAACCGCGGCAGCTCCGAGGTTCAGGCCAGTCCGGAGCAGGAAGGTCAGGAAGCTGCCCAGGACCGGCTTCGCCTCCAAACCGGCCGAGCCGATCTGGAAGACGTCGGGCACGCTGAAGAAGAGCTGCACCCGCAGCAGCGATGAGCCGACGAAGCCGAGAACCGAACGCGCGTTCACCTGAGCGTCGTCGGGAGCGAATGTGCTTGGCCAGGCCGACCCTGCCGCTAGCAATGTGCCCCATGACGCGAGCAGGAAGCCGGTAGCCAACAGCGCCGCCCAACCGAGTACGCCGCTGCGCAGACGTTCTAGCGATACGAACGGCAAGACACCGCGCTCGATCATCAGCTCGAAGGACGCGCGCGGCGAGATCAGCAGCCACGTCAGCAGCAGCATGCACGCGAGACCTGCTGCGAACGCGATGATTGGCGGGCCCAGAGCGATCACCACCGCCACCGCCAACCCGCTGACCGACAAGGCCGCGATGACTACCGGGCGCAGGCGCGCCTTACTCTCGGACTGCTGCTCCGCGCCGTTCGATAGCTCTTCTAGCGTCTCCTCCAGAGAGTCGCCCCGCGGATCGCCATGTGTGATTCGCATCCTAAGGTAGGGAATCGCCCAATCCCTCAAAGCGAGTAGCGACCGCGTCGTACCGACGGAGTCGTCACCAGCCGAGCGCCTTCTCAGCAGAACCTCGACAGTGGCGTTTACATCGGCTGTCAACTCGCGGCCCAG
>DASRWD010000029.1:0-5178 GCA_035654755.1 Trueperaceae bacterium | reverse complement strand
GCCAAGGTGCATGAGGACGGCGGGGTCGTGACCCTCGAGTACGAGGAGAACTGGCGCTTCCACTTCGACCAGGTCGTCGCCAGGCGCGAGGAGTTGGAGACCCTCGTAGAGAAGGTCGCCGGCCCCGGCTACGTCGTCGATTTGAAGGGGCCCCGGGGGTCCGTCGGCGGCGGCCGGGGTGGACGCGGCCGTGGTGCCAAGGACCGCTCCGACGCTGTCCGGACTCGACCGGATGAGGACGGCACGCCCGCCTCCCGGTCGGCGGCATCCTCTGGCCCGACCGCGCACCAGGAGCAGGCCAAGTCGCCGGCACGCACCGAGCCAGCACCGGCGGAGCGACAGGACGCTACGCCGACCCGGGCCGAGCCAACGGAGGCCAAGCCCCTCGAGTCGGAGCCCCTTCCGGGACAGGAACCCGCGAGCCTCGCCGACGACCTTCCGGAAGGCTTCTGGGACGATGGCGCATCTGAGGCGGCGCCCGACGGGGCCGTTCCGGGTGTCGACGACTCGGGTGGTCCCGACGCCAGCGGAGCAGGTACCGGTGAGGGACCGTCGGACGAGGCCTCTCTCTCCCGCCTGCAGGCCCTGTTCCCCGGCCGCGTGGTCGAGTTCGTGCCCAACGCCAAGTCCGTCCCGGAGGAGGCGGCTCCACTACCTTCCGAGGACGAGAGCGAAGGCTACGATGACGACGGCCAGGACCGCCTGGGCTTCGGCGCCCCGCCTCCCCGCGAGGGCTGAGCCCGCGGCCGCGAGAAGACTTCAGCGCTGGCGGCGGGACAACGGCCGGGCGCGCGATGATCGAGGAGAACCTATATGAACATCCAGAAGCTCATGAAGGAGGCCCAGAAGGCCCAGCGCAAGATGGCGGAGGCTCAGGAGCGCCTCGCCGAGCTGACGGTCGAGGGCAGCGCGGGAGCCGGCATGGTCACGGCCACGGCCAAGGGCGACGGCAGCGTCGTCGCCATACGAATCGACAGAAGCGTCGTAGACCCGGAGGACGTCGAGATGCTGGAGGACCTCGTCACGGCGGCCGTCTCCGAGGCCCAGCGCCAGGCGAAAGAGCTCCAGGAGCGCGAGATGGGCACGGCGATGGGCGGCATGGGCAGCCTGGGAGGCATGTTCTGACGCCTCGGGCAGCCGGCGCCTCGGCGCCCAAGACCATGACCGATCCGCGGTGAGGTTCCCGGCACCACTCAACACGTTGATCCGCGAGCTGGGACGCCTGCCGGGCATCGGTCCCAAGAGCGCTCAGAGGCTCGCGTTCCACCTCTTCAACCGGCCTGAGGAAGACGTCAGGGCTCTGGCAGAGGCGCTACTCGGCGCCAAGACCGGCCTGGCGTTGTGCCCGCAGTGCTTCAACGTCATGGGGGTGGACGAGCCCGCCTGCGGGGTCTGCCGCGACGAGACGCGCGACCGGACGCTCATGTGCGTCGTCGAGCAGCCGGCAGACGTGCTGGCGATCGAGCGTAGCGGGGAGTACCGGGGCATCTATCACGTGCTGCACGGCGCGCTTAGCCCCATGAACGGCGTCGGGCCCGACCAGCTCACGATAGGGGCGCTCGAGGAGAGGCTGACGGGTGTCGGAGAGGTCGTGCTGGCGACGTCGACGACCGTCGAGGGAGAAGCAACGGCTCTCTACCTGGCCCGGCAACTCCAGGAGGTGGGGGCCAAGGTGAGTCGGATCGCCTACGGCCTGCCCGTGGGCGGCGACCTGGAGTACGCGGACGAGGTCACGTTGGGCCGGGCGATAAGCAACCGTCGCCAGGTCTGAACCGGTGATCGAGAATCCGATGAACCGGCTGCCGCAGACGGGTGCGCCACCGGCGACGCGACTCGTGTAGCTCCGTTCTGAAGGGCGATAACTAGCTCACCTGGCCACCACTTGACGGCGCGAGGACCGCCCGTATAATGGCCGCGCTTTCAAGGAGGGGGACCAAGTCCACTTGTCTGAACCCAGATCGAAGACCCGTCTCGTCATCGTGGAGTCACCCACGAAGGCGCGCACGATCAGTCGCTTCCTGCCTCAGGGGTACCAGGTGGAAGCCAGCATGGGTCACGTCAGGGACCTCCCCTCCTCCGCCGCAGAGATCCCCGAGGCCGTTCGCAAGGAGAAGTGGTCACGCCTTGGCGTGAACGTCGACGACGGCTTCGAGCCCATCTACATCGTCGCGCCTGGTAAGCGTGACGTCGTCAAGCGCCTGAAGTCTGCCCTCAAGGGCGTAGACGAGGTCTACATCGCGACGGACGAGGACCGCGAAGGCGAGTCGATCGGCTGGCACCTGGTGGAGGTCCTCTCGCCCAAGGTGCCGGTGAGGCGCATGGTCTTCCACGAGATAACCGAGCAGGCGATCCGCGAGGCCCTCGAGAACACGCGGCAGATCGACCGCGACCTCGTAGACGCCCAGGAGACGCGACGCGTGCTCGACAGGCTGGTGGGCTACGAGATAAGCCCCCTGCTCTGGCGCAAGATCGCGCCCCGGCTCTCGGCGGGGCGCGTGCAGAGCGTCGCCGTCCGCTTGCTGGTCCTGCGGGAGCGGGAGCGGCTCGACTTCATCGCGGCCAGCTACTGGGACCTGAAGGCAGCGTTGGCATCCGACGGCAGCGCGTTCAGCGCCGAGCTGACACACGTCGCCCAGTCCCGGGTGGCGCAGGGACGCGACTTCGACCCCGACACCGGCAGGCTGAAGGACAGCGTCAAGGACGTGATCCTCGTCGACGAGCAGGGCGCACGAGCACTGGCGGGCTCCGCCGCCAACGCGACGTGGCGCGTCTCGCAGGTCGAGGAGAAGGAGCAGTCGCGCTCACCCGCCCCACCGTTCACGACGTCGACCCTACAGCAGGAGTCCAGCCGCAAGCTCGGCCTCTCGGCCCGCGACACCATGCGGGTCGCGCAGTCCCTTTACGAGAACGGCTACATCACCTACATGCGCACCGACTCCGTGAACCTCTCGAGCGAGGCCCTGCAGGCGGCTCGCGGAGCGATCCTGAAGCGCTACGGCGAGGACTACCTGCGCGAAGAGCCGCGCTCATACCGCCAGCGTTCGCGGGGCGCCCAGGAGGCGCACGAGGCGATCCGCCCCGCAGGCACCGAGATGCAGACAGCCGACGAGCACGGTCTGAGGGGCGTTGAAGCCCGCCTGTACGACCTCATCTGGAAGCGCACGGTTGCGACCCAGATGAAAGAGGCCAGGCTCAAGACCGTGACCGCGCGGATCGAGGCCACGCTGCCTGACGCCGGCGCGATATCCCAGGTCCTCGGCGCGGCAGACGGGCGCACGCTCACGTTCCGCGCAAGCGGCCGCACGGTCCTCTTCCCCGGCTACTTCAGGGCGTACGTTGAAGGGTCGGACGACCCTGACGCCGCGCTCGACGACCGCGAGCAACCGTTGCCGCCGCTGCGGTCCGGCCTCGAGCTGGAGTTCCGCGGTGTCGATGCCCAGGTCCACGAGACCAAGCCGCCGGCCCGGTTCACGGACGCCTCGCTGGTCAAGGTCTTGGAAGCAGAGGGCATCGGCAGGCCCAGCACCTACGCCTCGATAATCGAGACGATCCTGTCGCGCGGCTACGCTCGCAAGCAGGGGCAACAGCTCATGCCGACGTTCACGGCCTTCGCCACGACCGCGCTGCTCGAGAAGCAGTTCCGGCGCCTCGTCGACACCGAGTTCACGGCCGGCATGGAGACAGTCCTCGACGACATCGCGAGGGGCGAGCGGCCCAGCGCCGGCTACCTGCGCGACTTCTACTTCGGGGACGACGGCATCGTCAAGCGGGTCGAGGAGGCGATGGAGGCGATCGACGCCCGCGCCATCTCGACGATCACAGCGGACCGGTGGGACCCCTACATCGTCAGGGTGGGCCGCTACGGGCCCTACGTCGAGGGTCCGCTGGACGGCGAGGTCAAGACCGCCTCGCTTCCCGCTGACGCAGCGCCGGCTGACCTGACCCGGGAGGACCTCGAACGGTACCTGCGCGAAGGCAACATGGGCGACATCGAGATCGCTACGGACAGCGGGACGGGCAAGCCGGTCCTACTGAAGAGCGGGCCCTTCGGGCCTTACCTGCAGCTCGGTGAGGCGGAGGGCGACGAGAAGCCCAAGCGCGTCTCGTTGCCGCCCGGACTGACCCCACACGACGTCACCGAGAAGATCGCTCTCGACCTCATCGCACTGCCCACGCCCATCGGCGAGCATCCGGAGGGCGGCAGCGTTGACCTGGGCATCGGCCGCTTCGGGCCCTACGTTCGGCACGGCCGTACGTACGCCTCGATCCCCAAGGACACGTTCATCCTAGACGTCACGTCCGAGCAGGCGCTCGAACTGCTCCGGAAGAAGGCGACGCGGGGAGGCGGGGCGCTGCGGGAGCTGGGCAGCGACGAGAGTACTGGTGAGACGATCGACGTCAGGGAGGGTAGGTTCG
The DNA here is from genome assembly GCA_035654755.1 of Trueperaceae bacterium. Classification (GTDB taxonomy): domain Bacteria; phylum Deinococcota; class Deinococci; order Deinococcales; family Trueperaceae; genus DASRWD01. The sequence continues at coordinate 762 of DASRWD010000029.1, read as the reverse complement.
GGCCCTACGTCAAGCGCGGCAAGCTGAACGCCTCGCTCCCGAAGGACATGTCGCCGGAGGACGTGACGCTTGAGCAGGCGATTGGGTTGCTCGACGCGCGGGCCGCGCAGGTAGCAGCCAAGGGCGGGACGAGCGCCAAGCGGACGGGTAGTACCAGCGCCAAGAAGACGGCGGCCAAGAAGACGGCGGCCAAGAAGACGGGGACCAAGAAGACGGGGACCAAGAAGACGGGGGCCAAGAAGAAACCCGCCGCCAAGTCCGCAGCCAAGAAGACGACCGCGAAGAGGTCGACGAAGAAGGCAGCGACCAAGGGAACCACAGCCAAGACCACCGGATCCAAGAGCTAAGTCGCCGGCCGCGTAGACTCTGGACCGTGCGCCGCTACACCGTGAGCGAGGGCATCGTCATACGCAGGAAGCCGCTGCCGAGCGGAGACCTCGTCGTGACGCTGTTGGGCGTGGACGGGAAGTGGCGCGCCGTCGCTCGCAAGGGCAAGCTTCCCGGCGGGAACCTCGGCAAGCTCAGCCTCTTCCACGACGTCACCGTGCAGCACTACCGTCGGCGCGAGGAGGACCTGGCGCTGATAACGCAGGTCCAGTTGACCGGCGCGCTGCCCAGGCTCAGTCGTCCCGACGTATACCCGTTCGCGAACCTTCTCGCCGAGCTCGTCGACGCCCTGACCGTCGACGTTCACCTGGGCGAACAGCTCTACGAGTACCTGACGAGCGGCCTGCGCGGCCTCTCGGGTCACGACGACCCGGA
>DASRWD010000028.1:0-12388 GCA_035654755.1 Trueperaceae bacterium | reverse complement strand
GGTGCTCTCGTAGTCGTAGCGCATGAGGCCGTCGTAGAGCCTGGAGACGATCCTGCCGGTCTGGGTGCCGGCGGCGAAGGCCGGGTCCAGGGTCTCCCAGTCCTGGCCCACCGAGAGGTTGAGGATGCCCTGCGCGGAGCCGAGCGATAGCGCGGCCACCGCGACAAGAGCGGTGAGGATGCGACTCGCACGCGTCACTTGTCAACCACCAGCCTTTCGGGCCCTTTCAGGTTGCGCACGAATGTATCACGGGTGGCCGGCCGCGACCTTCAGCGCTAAAGTCGATGGCGAGGGGCTTCATGCCACTTGGGGGAGAGGTCTATCGAGGCTCCCACCAGGCAGCTCCGCGTCGGATGAACATGGCCTCTCCGCAGGGTCCGGTCCACCTCACACCGCAAGAGGTGTGAACCCTCCTCCTCACGCCGCCAGCCGTGCAGAGTTGGCACCGAGCGCGAACGCCACTGTGGGGTGGCGGATTTCGGCCTCCGCGGGGTAGGACCCGGGTAAGGTAGGGCCCGAATCGCAGCCTTCTGGGGGCGGAGCCTTGAGGGACATCGGTAGTATCCATCGTGGGCCGGATCTCCCGGCTCCGTATCGACATGAATGGGCGAGGGGTACCGCGAGTGCCCGCCAGCCGCGAGCGCACGGCGAGAGGAAGCGGGCCAGATGAAGACGGTCCGCGACGCCTGCGTTCTCCAAGACAACGCCCTCTCGATAAGGGTCAGCGACCAGATCGAGCAGCTCGATGAGCTGATCGCTGCCGAGGGCGACGGGAGCAGCTTCTTCGAGCGCACTCACATCACGCAGGGGATGCAGGACCTCATCACCGAGGGCATCGCCCGGCTCGCCGGCCACTCCTCGCAGGCTGTCTTCCATCTCAAACAGGCCATGGGCGGCGGCAAGACGCACCTGCTCGTGGGCTTCGGCCTCCTGGCGCGGAACCGGGCGTTGCGAAGGAAGTACGCGGCCGGAGCCGCCTACGCAGACGCCTTCGACTGCGCCGCCGTGGCGGCGTTCAACGGACGCAACAGCCCGGACCACTTCTTCTGGGGGGAGATCGCGCTGCAGCTCGGCAAGGGCGAGCTGTTCGCGCCCTTCTGGACCTCAGGTCCGAAGGCGCCAGACGAGAGGGACTGGCTCAGGCTCTTCGAGGGAGACCAGCCGATCCTGATACTCCTCGACGAGATGCCGCCCTACTTCCAACACCTAGACACTCAGAAGGTAGGCAACGGCACCGTGGCCGACATCGCGACGCGTGCCTTCGCGAACCTGCTCACGGCGGCGGGCAAGAAGAGCAACGTGTGCGTCGTCGTCTCCGACCTGGCTGCGGCCTACGACACGGGTGGCAAGCTCATCCACCGGGCGCTGGCCGACGCTCGCGCCGAACTGGGTCGCCAGGAGCGCAGCATCACGCCAGTCGACCTCGCCGCCAACGAGATCTACGACATCCTGCGTAAGCGGCTGTTCAAGAGCCTGCCGGACAAGGCCGAGGTCGACGCGATCGCCAGTGCCTACGGGCGGAAGCTCGCCGAGGCGGCCAAGGCTCACACGGCTCAAAGGGGCGCCGAGGCGATCGCCGACGAGATCGCTGCCACGTACCCGTTCCACCCGCGCCTCAAGAACGTCATCGCGCTCTTCAAGGAGAACGAGCAGTTCAAGCAGACCAGAGGCCTGCTCGAGCTCGTCTCGCGCCTGCTGAAGTCCGTATGGGAGCGTGAGGCCAACGACGTCTTCCTCATAGGTCCCCAGCACTTCGACCTGTCGATCCCCGACGTCCGCGACAAGCTGACCGAGATCTCGGGGATGCGTGACGTCATAGCGAAGGACATCTGGGACGCCCAAAGTTCGGCGCATGCTCAGGTGATCGACCTCGAGGTCGGCACGGACGCCGCAGCACAGGTCAGCGCACTGCTACTGACCGCGAGCCTCTCCACAGCCGTGAACGCGGTCAGGGGCCTCACCCGCGAGGAGATGGTGGAGTGCCTGGTAGCTCCGCATCGGGAACCCTCCGAGTTCCTGGCCGCCTTCGAGGAACTGGAGAAGGTCGCCTGGTACCTCCACCACACGATGGAGGGCCGGTACTACTTCGACCGTCAGGAGAACCTGACGAAGCTCCTGCAGAGCCTGGCGAGCGAAGCCCCGGACAACCAGATCGACGAACTCATACGCCACCGGCTCCGTGACATGTTCAAGCCGAACCGCAAGACGGCATACGAAGACGTCTTGCCGCTGCCGCTCATCTCGGAGGTCGCAGACAGAGTGCGGCGCGGCCGAGTCCTCGTCATCGTCAGTCCAGACTCCAAGATCCCGCCCGAACAGGTGCAGCAGCTCTTCGACGGCTTGTCGCAGAAGAACAACCTCTGCGTCCTGACCGGCGACAAGACCGCGATGGGTAGCGTGGAGAAGGCTGCTCGCCAGTTGTACGCCGCGCAGAAGGCCGACAACCGGATCCCCAAGGGCCACCAGCAACGCGAAGACCTCGAACGGAAGCAAGCGGCCTACGAGCAGGACTTCAACTCCACCGTCCTCGGCCTCTTCGACAAGGTGCTCTTCCCGATCCAGCGAGCAGGGAGGGACGCCCAGCTCGCGTCCAAGCCGCTGGACATGACACGGGACTCCTCCAAGCCGTTCGACGGCGAGCTACAGATCGAGAAGACTCTGACCTCGAACCCCATCAAGCTGTACTTGGACGTCGAGAAGGACTTCGACGCGATCCGTGACAAGGCCGAGGACCTGTTATGGCCAGAGAGCCAGACGGAGACCCGCTGGGCCGACGCGGCGGACCGCTACGCGGAGCAACCCGGCGTGCCCTGGCTGCCGCCGCGAGGACTCGACCAGCTCAAGAGCATCGCCTGCAACCGTGGTCTGTGGGAGGATCTCGGCAACGGTTACGTCACGAAGGCGCCCAAGAAGAAGAGCACGTCGGCACAGGTCGTAATCGAACACGGCCCTGACGACGAGGGCCTGGTGCGGCTCAAGGTCAACGCCGTGAACGCAGGCCCAGCGCCTCGCATCCACTACGCGGAGGATGGCCCGGTGTCCGAGACGAGTCAGGTCCTGGGCGATAACCTCCTCACGACCAAAGCGCTCCGCGTGGCGTTCCTCGTCATAGACCCTTCCGGCCAGTACGAGGCCGGCGAGCCGGTGGTCTGGACGAACCAGCTCGTCCTGCGAAGCCGGTTGAGCGAGCAGCACGGGAAGAGGCTGGTGGAGCTGTTCGTCGCCCCACGCGGGGAGATCCGTTACACGCTCGACGGCAGCGAACCGCGGGAAGGCTCGGTCTATGAGGGGCCAGTCGACATCGGTGACGGCGAGGTGCTCTTGCGGGCGTTCGCTGTGGCCGACGGTGTCGAGGCCAAGGAGGACTTCCGCTTCCCACCCAAGGGTAAGAAGGGAGTTCGAATCGATGACACCAAGCCCGCGAGGCTAGTTCCAAACAAGGGGCAGAAGCTTGACTCGCGTGCGTTGACGTTTGAGGGGCTCAAGCAAGCGGGAGACAGAGGCGGTTGTTTCGAGGGCGTTGTGATCACTGTAGGACAGGGCGCGAAGGTGGCGCAGGTCATGGTGGGTGAGCTGCTGGTGGATGCGCAGTTCCTCACGCAGATACTGCAGACGATCTCGGAGAAGTTCGAGCCCGACGCGCCCATCACCATGAGCTTCCGCAGGGCGCACTTCACGTCCGGCCATGATCTCAGGCAGTTCTGCGAGAGCCTTGGCATAGAGGTGGTGCAGGAGAACATCGAGCAGTGAGCGAGAAGCAATCCACCGTGGACTTCGGCGCCCCCGAAGCTTTCGGCGCGCACGTCTTCCGGGTGGAGATACCGCCTTCACGCACGGGTGAGGTCGTCATCGTCGAGGACTACGGCTACCGCGGCAACGAGGCCGGCATCCCGCGCGACGAGGAACGCGTCGTGCTCGAGCGCCGCGTGTGGTCACAGATCTCGGCGATCGCGCAGCGAGAGTTCAACCAACGGCTCAAGGCCGCCAAGCTGAGAACCGGACGCTGGCACGCAGGCACGAACCTCGTGGAGCGTCTCCTCGGGCGTGAGCTCTGCGTACTCGCTTGGGCTGCCGAGAAGGCGAGTGACGATGAGCTGCCTGTCATCGGCAGCAAGTGGACCGCGCTGCGGCCCGAGGAGCGTTGGTGGCTGTTCATCATGACCGTGGCGGAGGCAGGGCTTCCGGGTGACCACGAGCGCGGTTGGCGGCGCGCGCTGCACCTGGCCTTGGCAGATGGTGAGGCGCCCAGGGCCAGCAAACGGCGTCGGCGCCCCGTCGAGCCAGACCTCTTCAGCATGCCGCTCTTCCAGGAGGAGAAGTGAGAGTAGAGACGGCCTCCGGACGAGAAGGAGTCGTTCCGTACTCGCTTGCAGGTGCGCCGGCGCTCATCGAGCACCTACTTCCGGTGCAGAAGCTCTCGGCCGAGTCCTACAAGGAGCAGATGGCGGTCCATGGCAAGACACTCACCGCCCTCGGTTCCTACTGGAAGGGACGCAAGCCGCTGATCCTCGCCAAGGCTTGCGTGCTGGGATGCCTACTCCCGGCGACCGATGACCCCAAGCGGGACCTAGAAGTCTTCGAGATGCTCATGGGGATGGACGAGCTCTCGCTCGCAGCCCGCGCCAAGCGGCGGCCCAAGCCCAGGGAGATCCTCGCGGAGCTGTCCCTGGCGCGCATACGGGACTACTTCGTGGTCACGCCAGACGATAGCCTCCCCGCTTCAGCACCGATCGACTGGTCGAACCCCGTGTACGCCAGGGCCAGGGTCTCGTGGCGCCCAGACCTTGCGGAGAGGGACCGCCGGTGGCTTGAAGCGCAGATGCTCCCGGCTGCCCCTTACCGAGAACGCGTGGCGGCAAGCTACCGGCCGGAGGAAGTTCCGGACGTCCATGACCATATCTGGGACGAGGTCAACGAACACCTCGTCACCAGCGCGCGTTCCTTCCCCGAGCTAGTCGAGCAGCTCGGCGTGATGCGCTTCGGACACCGGCCCAGGGTGGCTGACACGTTCTGCGGCTCGGGCCAGATCCCGTTCGAGGCGGCGCGCCTCGGCTGCGACGTCTACGCCTCGGACCTGAACCCTGTGGCCTGCATGCTCACCTGGGGCGCATTCAACGTCGTAGGAGGTTCGACAGAGGAGCGCGAGCGGCTCGCACTCGACCAGCAGGCGCTGGTGGAGAGGGTTCAGGCCGAGGTCGACAGGCTCGGAATCGAGACCGACGGCAACGGCTGGAGGGCGAAGGTGTTCCTCTACTGCGTGGAGGCACGATGCCCCCAGACTGGCTGGATGGTCCCGCTGCTGCCGACGCTAGTGGTGAGCAAGGGCTACAAGGTGATCGCCGAACTGGTGCCCGACGAGACACGCAAACGCTACGACGTGGCGATCCGTTCTGGGGTCAGCGACGCCGAGCTGAAGGCGGCAGAGCTGGGCACTGTGCGTTCCGAAGGGCGCGGTCAGGACCCTTACCTCGTTCACAACCTGGATGGGCGCGAGTACCGCACCAAGATCTCCACCTTGCGCGGCGACTACCGGAGGCCGGACGGCAGCACCGGCAACCGATTGCGCTTGTGGGAGAAGCACGATTTCAAGCCGCGACCTGACGACGTGTTCCAGGAGCGGCTCTACTGCGTGCAATGGATGCGGCCAAGGGTCAGCGGCAAGAGCTTCGATTACGAGTTCCGTGCTGTCACGGATGCTGACCTAGAGCGCGAGCGCATCGTCGAGGACTACGTCGAGAAGCATCTGGCTGAATGGCAGGAGCGCGGTTGGGTGCCCGACATGCGCATCGAGCCGGGCGAGAAGACTGACGAGCCAATCCGTACGCGTGGCTGGACCTACTGGCACCACTTGTTCAACCCACGCCAACTCCTGACTGCGGGAAATGTCAATCGCGAGGCAGTAGCGCGACAAAAGTTCGCATTGACACAAGTACTCAACTGGAACTCTCGGCTCTCAATTTGGAGTGTTCATGACGGTGGTGGCGGGGCCGTCAAGAACACCTTCATGAATCAGGCGCTGAATACTCTATTCAACTATGGCTGTCGCGGATTCGTGTATTGCTTGAGCCTGCTCGACCTAGAAATCAAGTCGTACCCACTTGAGCAGGACCTTCAAACGAGAGTGGAATGCTTGCCTGCGGACCAGGTCGCGGCCATCTCGGAGCTTTTCATCACCGATCCGCCTTATGGCGATGCAGTGAAGTACGAGGAGATCCTCGAGTTCTTCATCGCCTGGCTCCGCAAGAACCCGCCGCCTGAGTTCGCAGATTGGGTGTGGGACAGCCGCCGTGCGCTAGCCATCAAGGGCGAAGGCGAGGAGTTCCGCCGAGGCATGGTCGCAGCTTACAAGCGCATGACCGAATGCATGCCCGACAACGGCCTCCAGGTGATCATGTTCACCCATCAGTCCGGCAGCATCTGGGCCGACATGGCGAACATAGTGTGGGCCTCTGGGCTCCAGGTCACGGCAGCTTGGTACGTGGTGACAGAAACGGACAGTGCGTTGCGGGACGGGAGCTACGTCAAGGGGACTGTCCTCCTTGTCTGTCGCAAGCGCAAGGGCGACCTGAAGACCACGCGCGACGATCTCGCTTGGGAGATCCAGGAGGAAGTAGAGGCACAGGTCGAGGCGCTCACTGGCTTGAACCAGCAGGTCGTCGGTTCACACCGTGACGAGAACGTCTTCGAGGACGCGGATCTGCAGATGGCGGGCTACGCCGCTGCGCTGCGAGTCCTGACCCGCTACGCGCGCATCGACGGTCGCGACATGGCTGCCGAGGCTCTCCGACCGCGCGTGAAAGGTGAGACCACGTTCGTCGACGACCTCATCGCGTTCGCTGTCGACACCGCCAACCAGTCCTTGGTGCCGCAGGGAGTGGACCGGCGGTTGTGGGAGAGGCTGTCTGCCGCCGAGCGCTTCTACCTCAAGATGCTGGACCTGGAGGCGCGCGGGGTGCACACGCTCGACAACTACCAGAACTTCGCGAAGGCCTTCAAAGTGCGCGACTTCTATGTCCTCATGGGGGATCGACGCGCCAATCAGGCGCGGTTGAAGAGCGCGGTCGAGTTCGGCCGGTCGGAGATGGGAGAGGGGTCAGAGCTCGCGGGTACCCTGCTGCGCGCGACGCTCTACGCGTTGATGGAGCTGGTGAGAGAGGTCGACACGGAGCAGGTGCTGGCCCACCTGACCCACAACGTGCCCGACTACTACGGTGACCTCACTCAGCGAGAGCGCGTGATCGACATCGCTGACTACCTGGCGGGTCGCCTCGAGTACTTGCGGCCCGAGGAGGCCAGCGCGGCCCGCGTGTTGGCGGAGGCGCTTCGCAACCAACGGGTTGGATGACATGGGCGCTCTGCGCCGATTCTCCTCGCGACGCCAGCGCCTCGATCATGCGTTCCTGAACGAGAAGCTGGCGGGCGCGAGATCGTACCGCCGGATCGCCGGGTACTTCCGCAGCTCGATCTTCGAGTTGGTGGGTGAGGAGATCGCTCGCATCCCACAGGTGCAAGTGGTCTGCAACAGCGAGCTCGACGCTGTCGACGTGGCTGTGGCGAGGTACGCTCGGGAGACCGCCCTCAAGGAACGCTGGAACGAGCTCTCTCCCGAGGCCGAAGCCCTTCTATACCGCGAGCGCTACCGGAGGCTGTACGAACTGCTCAAGAGCGGTCGCGTCGAGATCCGCGTCGTGCCGAAGGACCGGGTCTTCATCCACGGTAAGGCCGGCGTGATCGAGCTGGCGGACGGCAGCAAGACCTGCTTCCTGGGCTCGGTCAACGAGAGCAAGAGCGCGTTCGCCCAGAACTACGAGATCCTCTGGGAGGACACGTCCCCGGAAGGCGTCGCCTGGGTAGAGGAGGAGTTCACCGCCCTCTGGGAGGACGCCTACCCCCTGCCCGACGCCATCGTCGAGGAGATCGAGCGCATCGCGAAGCGCGTCGAGATCCACTTCGGTGAGGTCACACCCGTTGAGCTTCCCGCAGCCGCGCTGGCAGAAGCACCCATCTACCGCGCCGGGGAGCAGCTTCAGCCATGGCAGCGCTCCTTCGTCACCACGTTCCTCGAGCATCGCGAGGTCTACGGGCAGGCGAGGCTACTGCTCGCGGACGAGGTGGGCGTGGGCAAGACGCTGTCGCTCGCCGCGAGCGCACTAGTATCCGCGCTGCTGGAGGACGGTCCCGTGTTGATCCTCTGCCCGGCCACGTTGACCTTCCAGTGGCAAACGGAGCTGAACGACAAGCTCGGTATCCCTAGCACAGTCTGGTCCTCGACGAAGAAGGTCTGGCTGGACCATCGTGGCCACGAGATACGCACCCGCGGAGCCGAGGACATAACGCGTTGTCCGACACAGATCGCCATCGTGTCGACGGGCCTCATCTTCCACGACTCGGCCGAACGCTCCTACCTGCTCGACCGCAGGTACGGCACCGTGATCCTCGACGAGGCGCACAGGGCCCGGCGCCGTGGTGGGCTCGGCACGCGCGAGAAGGTGCCCAACAACCTGTTGGACTTCATGCTGAAGATAGGGCCGCGGACACGGCATCTCCTCCTCGGCACCGCCACGCCGATTCAGACCGACGTCCACGAGCTGTGGGACCTGATGCGCGTGCTGAACAACGGAGCCGGGTTCGTGCTGGGACGCGCGGAGCTCGGCCGCTGGGCGGACTTCGATAGGGCGCTCCCGCTGATCAAGGGAGACCAGGACCTTCCGGACGACCGCGAGGCCTGGGAGTGGCTGCGCAATCCTCTGCCGCCGGCCCAAGAGCATCCGCTCTTCAACGCCCTCCGGCTCCAGCTCGGTGTGGCCGACGACAGCTTCTTCACCGACCGCGGGTTCGGCTCGCTCGGGTACCCCGAGCGGCAGGCGCTGACGGAGGCGCTCGCTCCGGGTTTCCTGCGCGAGCACAACCCTGTAGTACGGCACACGGTGCTGAGGCGTCGTCGCACGCTCGAGGACGCCGGACTGCTCGAACGGGTGGGCGTGGAGGTGCACCCGGACCCGGACGCGATGCCCGGGACCTACCAGGGGGTGACCTTCGAGGGCCTAGGCTTGGCCACCAGCCACGCCTTCGACCTCGCGTACGGGGCGGCCGAGGCGTTCACTGAGACGTTGCGGCGGCGTTGGCCCGCGGCCGGCTTCATGAAGAGCATGCTCCTGCAGCGGATCTGCTCGAGCTTCGCTTCCGGGCGCTCGACGGCGGAGAAGCTCCTGCGACGTGAGCTGCTCGATGACGAGGACGCCGAGTACCGACTGGAAGGGGTACTCGACGGGTTGACCGCGGAGGAGGCCGGCTTCCTGGAGCGGATCGTCGAGGAGCTATCGCGGCCTGAAGCGCGCGACCCCAAGACAGCGGCGGTGCGGTACTTCCTCTCAGACCACCGAACCCAAGGGAAGACGTGGCTCGAGCACGGCTGTATCGTCTTCAGCCAGTTCTACGACACCGTTCGGGCCCTGGCGGCCGATATCGCCGCCGCGTTACCCGGGGAGCCGGTGGCGATCTACGCTGGAGCTGGCAAGAGCGGCATGCACCGTGGCGGCGAGTTCGCGTCTGTCGAGAGGGAAGAGATCAAGGACGCCGTGCGCCGACGCGAGGTCAGGCTCGTGGTGGCGACTGACGCAGCGTGCGAGGGCCTCAACCTCCAGACGCTTGGGACGCTCATCAACGTGGACCTCCCGTGGAACCCGTCGCGCCTGGAGCAGCGACTCGGCCGCATCAAGCGCTTCGGACAGCGACGGCAGACCGTGGACATGCTGAACCTCGTCTATCACGGCACTCTTGACGAGAAGGTCTACTCGGCGTTGTCTCAGCGCATGAAGGACCGCTACGACATCTTCGGCAGCCTCCCCGACACGATCGACGACGAGTGGATCGAGAACGTCGAGAAGCTGGAAGAGATGATGGACAAGTACATGCATCTGCGCAAGAAGGCGCGTGATGCGTTCGAGATCCGCTACGAGAAGAAGGTGGACCCGGACAAGGACCGGTGGGAGCTGTGCGCTCGGGTGCTGGCGAGGCGCGATGTCGTTGACAAGCTGTCTACGCCCTGGTGAGCCGTCCTGCTTGTGGCGTTCCAGTCTTCTTGAGCGCGTCACTCTCCTGTACCACGCGGCCAAGTGTCCGCGGATTGCTTGGGTGTTTGTGCTTGCTCTGGAATCCGCACTTGTAGCCTTACGACATGCCCTTTAGTAGCCATTCGTAGGCCGGTTGAACGTTTACGCCAGCTGCATCGACGCTCATCGCGTCGTCGCGGGTGAGGACCAGGAGCGTGCGGCGCGCGTGGGGGTACTCCTCGGCGGCGGCCTCGAGCGCGCGCAGCTCGCGGGCCAGGGTCTCCTCGGACGAGACGTCGGCGCAGACCTGCACGAGGTCGTCGTTCCCCTCGTAGTCACGTACCAGAAAATCGACCTCGTACCCTTCTGGGGAGCGGTAGTAGGTGACGTCGAGCTGCCTCCGGGCCAGCTCGCCTTCGACGGCGGTCTCCAACGCCCTGCCGATGCGGAGCCGCCCGCTCGCGTCGAACGCCTGGATGAGGCCGGTGTCTACCGGGTAGGCGACCCTGGGGTTGGTGTTGCGCTTCCTCTCCGAGTCGGTCGCCAGTGACACTAGGTCGATGAGGAAGGCGTCGCTCACGTGCTCGAGGAGGTCGCTGACCGTATCTCGGCCCACCGCCAGGCCCTGCGACCGCAGGTCGTCGTAGAGCCGACGAGTGTTCACCTTGCCGGCCGGGTTCCGGAGGAGGAAGCGGACCAGCCACCGGAGGGCGGCCACCTGCCCGACCTGGTAGCGCTCGACGATGTCCCGGAACAGCACCGAGTCCACGTAGCCCTGCAGCAGCGTGACGCGCGCCCGGGCTTCGACCCCCTGAGCCTCGGGGAAGCCGCCGCCTCGGAGGTATTGGTCGAACCGGTTCTCGATCATCGACCGCACCGAGGGCGTCCATAGCTCCGGTTCCTCCTGCGGTTCTTCTCCGCGGTGCCGGAGGAACTCCCTGAAGCTGAACGGACGCACCACCGTGGCGATCGAGCGGCCGCGCAAGGACGTGTGGACCTCCTTGGACAGTAGCCTCGCGGACGAGCCCGAGACGACGAACTCGATGCTCTCGGTATCGCCGGCGCGCCTTATGAAGCGCTCCCAACCGTCGACGAGCTGGATCTCGTCCAGGTACCAGTGGACGGTCTCCTCGTTCCTCAGTGCGGGGTAGCGCCGGTAGTACTCCTCGAGGAGGAGGCTCAGCTGTTCCGCGTCGATGCCCGCGAGCCTGTCGTCGTCGAACGTGAGGTAGATCGCGCGCTCCGGTGGCAGCGCCTGTCTCCGCTCCGCTTGCAGCTGCCTGAGGAAGGTCGTCTTGCCGGCGCGCCGCATGCCGATCACGGCGTGGACCTTGCCGGGGATGTCCGGGAGCCGTATGTCACGCGCGGTGTACATCTTGGCCCGTTCTGTGGTCCTGACTGCACGGTTCAATTGGTCCAGGAGTACGGGATGGAGCGTCGCCATCGTGGGCCTCCTGAAGGGCCTCGATGGCCCTTCCGCGAATCTGGCCTTCTGCTAAGGCCAGTTTACAGAGAATCTGGCCTTTTGCTAAGGCCAGATTTCAAACTGGATGGCCTCGCGGGAAGGCCAGATTTGGCAGAACCTGGCCTCGTGAGAAGGCCAGATGTCCGAGAGACTGGCCTTCCACGAAGGCCAGATGCCATCGGTGGTGTGCTGCCAGGGTCGGTGGTCGGGCGGCCCCCTCTATGTAGGCCAGACATCGCCTACCGCGCCTAGACGCCCCTCACAACCACCCCTTCTCCCTGGCGATCCGCGCCGCCTCGATGCGGTTCGAGGCGCCGAGCTTGCCGATCGCCTCGGAGAGGTAGTTGCGGACCGTGCCCTCGGAGAGGCCGAGGGCGGAGGCGATAGCGGCGGTGGTGTGGCCCTCGGCGGCGAGGCGCAGGACGCGGCGCTCGCGGTCGGTGAGGGGGTCCTCCTCGCCCCAGGCCTCGACGGCCAGCTCGGGGTCCACGGCGCGGCCGCCGGCGTGGACGCGCCGCAGGGCGTCCGCTAGCTGCGAGGCGGGGGCGTCCTTCAGCAGGTAGCCTGCCGCGCCTGCGTCGAGGGCGCGGCGGAGGTAGCCGGCGCGGGCGAACGTGGTGAGGATCACGACCTTGGTGGCGAGCTCGCCGCGGTGACGCAGCTCGGCCACCGCAGCGGCGAGCTCGAGGCCCGTCGAGCCCGGCATCTCGATGTCGGTGACGAGCACGTCGGGCTCGTGCTCCTTGACGAGCGCCAGCGCCTCGTCGCCGTCGGACGCCTGGGCGACGACCTCGATGTCGCCCTCGAGCTCCAGGAGCGCCGCCAGCGCGCCACGCACCATCGCCTGGTCCTCGGCGATGACGACCCTCAC
>DASRWD010000027.1:0-26309 GCA_035654755.1 Trueperaceae bacterium | reverse complement strand
GTCCCAGGGCGCAATCTCCGCGTAGGCGCTGGCCTCGTACCTGTAGTAATCCATCCGGTTCCACTTCGGGTCGCTCGGCACGCCTGCACGTTCCTGACCGCCACCGATGTCGGACTCGAACCAGTCCCTGCTTCCGTTGGCGTTCTCCACGTCGATCACCCAGGTGGTGAAGGTGCGCGCCATCGCGGCGAGGTCCTCTTCGCTCCACCAGCCGAAGCCTTCCATGAAGAACTCGATCGAGTCCTGGTAGACGTAGCGGGCGTAAACGGTCGAGTGCAGGTACTTGGTCTTGCCGCCCTCACCCAGCACCGCGTGGCGCCAGAGGTAGGCCGGCCCAGTCTTCGTGTCGGCCACGACCACCTCGTTCCACAGCACTTCCGCCATCCTCTCGGCCTCCTTCATATAGCCCTGGTTGCCGGTGAGGAAGGACATGTAGTAGTGGTACTTGGTCCACGAGTAGTAAGTGTGGAACTCGGCGCGGATCATTATCGGGAAGCCGTGGGGGCTGTTCTCCCGCTCGCGCCACTTGGCCTCGAAGTCGTTGATGAGGTAGTCGAGCCAGAAGTCCGCATGGGCGCCGTAGTTGACGCCGCCGGGGCTTTCGAGGTCGCGGTTGAGGTTCAGTGCGTGAGCGACGCTCGCCACCAGCGCGTGGGTCTTCATCTCGTCGAGCTTGTTGGTGTCCTTACCGACGTACGAGTCGCCGCTGCTGAAGCGCCACACCCAGTTGCGGTAGCCATCCTTGCCCGGTGCCGTGCTGCCCTCGAGGACGTCGCGCCACGAGTCGTGGAGCTGGTCCCGCATGATCTCGAGGATGTAGTCAACCTCGTCGAGGAGCTTGAGGTCGCCTGTCAGGCGGAAGGCGTGCAGGAGGAACTGGACGTGGGTCTGAAGGTCCCGTGCGTACTTGTAGAGGTCGTCGCTTGCCGCCCACTCGTAGACGTCGTAGACCGAGTCGTCGATCGACTTCCACATCCGCCGGTACCAGACCTGGGCGTCCGCAGGCAGGTTGGCGGGATCGAAGTCGGGGTCGCCGCGAAGGTCGAAGATGGCGCGTTCTGGGCCGGAGGGCTTGGGAGCGGCAGGCGAAGATGGGTCGCTGTCGGGTCCTTCCGAAGGGCTCTCGGCCGGCACCTCCGGCGGCATCTCGCCCCGGATGAGGAAGTTGTCGAGCTGTGCGCTGGTCAGGTCCCGCCTGGAAGAGACGACGACCGCGTCGAGGCTGGTCTCGGGCTCGGCGTTGCTGATCGACACCCGGTGCACGCCCGGAGTTAGTTCCGCCACGGACGCGGCGACCCAGAAGTAGTCGCCGTAGCTGAACAGGTCGATGCGTTCGAGGGCGCCGTCGAACCCAAGGTTCATGGCGCTCTGGTCGAGCGACGCGCCCTTGAGGCGTGCCCAGAGGACGTACTGGCCGGCGGTCGTGATCTCGAAGGAGATCGCGGCCGCTTCGACGTCCGCGCTGGCCGTGCCGGCCTCGGCGGAAGGTACCAGGGCGCGGCCCTGCGAGGCGCTCGGCTCGTCACGAACCGTTAGCGCGCCGTTGGTGATATCTGCATCCTCGGCCTCGAGGGCGAGCATCTGCGTGGGGATGCGGGCGCTGGTGCCGTGAGGCGTCGCACATGCGCTGATTGTCAGAGCGATGATCCCGATAAGCGAGATAGCTTGGAGACGTGCTAGCGGCGTCGACCGCCGTGTGACCGAGCCCTCGTGGCTCTGGCACTGGTGATGCTTCAAGATGCCCCTCTCTCTTTCCGGTGTGCGATGCACACCGCCTCAAGTACTTCGAGAGGGGCTCTAAGGGAGCGCCGCTCTCGTCAGTCGGTTGCGCCACTGACTCCGCCCGTCCCAGGCGCCCAAATTGCGGGACTGGCTTCAACGTCTCTGAGGAGAACTGCGCCTCCCCTTGGATTTGCCGGCAATCTTATGACCGGTGGTACCGCCCGTTTGATAAGAAATCGCACCGTGGGCGGTCCGGGCTAACGGATGTGCTATAGGCCACGTCCTAGTTAGCCGGTCGTTCGAAGGTTCCTCTCCCCCCGGCCCGCCGAGGCATCGCGCGGGGTAAGACTGCTGGAAGCATCGGCCACAACTGCACGAATGCAACCTGGTGAAAGCTATCACTAGTAGTGTGAGAACTCTGTACGTTGGATGTGAACTCTATGGGGACTGGGGCAGATTACCCAGTATCGCCCCAGGTCCTGGTGCATCGACACCGTTTCGATGTACCGCGGCGGTTACCGTTCGGTCAGTCGATCACGCGGTGGTGACGCAAGAATCGCCGCACACGTTCGTCCTTGAGGTACGGTCCTGCTGCCTGCTGGGTCAGGTTGGGGGAGTGGTTGCCTTCGATCAAGACGATGCCGTTCTCGGTGATCGCCACGTCCCAGCCGACGTATATGAGGAACGGCAGCTGCCGTACCAAGCCCAGCAGCAAGGGCTTGACGTCCTCCCAACCTTCTAGCACTACGCCCGATAGTGGCTCGCCCGAGTCGGGGTGTACGTCGAAGCTCAGTCTTCGCCCCGTGGCATCCAGTGCCCAGGAGGCGCCGGCCGGTGACAGGGTTCCCGTCTCTACGTCTACGAACGACCTGATCCCGCCGCGCGAGACGTTGTCCGTGGGCGCGGACTTGCTGGTGCCGAAGCGGTGCACCGCCGAGACGATGAACGGCGCCCCGGTCTGCGGGTCCACCATCGTTACGACACGGATCGTGTTCACGGCCTGAGGGAAGGCTCGCCCGGAGAAGCCGCCCTGCGTTACCCGCTCGCAGACCAGCACGCTCGGCGCGGAGGAAAGGGCGGACAGGGCCTGAGCCTCCGTCACTGGTCGCTTGTCGAGCGACAGGCCATCAGGCGCGAGCTCGAGGCTGTGAACCCCGCGGCCCTCGCTGCTGTCCATGGGCTTGAGGATCAGGGGGGTGCCGGTCTGCATGACCTTGGCTACGATCCCGCTGGGGTCTCCGACCTCCCAGTCCGCGTCCAGCGACGTGACGGTGCCACGCTCTACGACCGCGTACGTCTTCGGCACGCGTACGAGGCGGCCGACCATCCTCTCGAAGAGCAGCTTGTTCCGTAGGACCGACCGGGCGGCCGGGCCGTCCAGGTTGGCCATGGCCGTCGCTTTCGAGTCGGGCACGTAGTCCGACGGCGAGTTGTTGTCCAGGTCGTAGAGCAGCCAGGTGGTGCCGGAGAACCCGGCTCTCCAGGCCTTGAGGCGCTGGCGAACCGTCGCGGGCGCGGTGCTACCCGCGAACAACGAGCGCAGCTTGTCGCCCGGCTTGAACCTCAAGCCGGTACCCAGCCCCCTTCTCCACTGCGCCACACCGTTACGTCGCGCGGGCGTTTGGCGTCTATCGCAGCCACCGCTTCCTGGACGCGCTCCTCCGGCAGCGTGACGGTCACGACGGTGAGCCGCGGCCGCGGTCCGGAGTCGTGCGCAGGGTCGAGCTGGGGTAGAGGCGCGTTGAAGATGTAGCCGGCCAGCGCTCCTGCGACGCCGAGGGCCAGCGCGCCGATCACGGCGGCCCAGAACGGCCCTACTGACATGGCCGCCTGCTTGCCCATGATGTTCAGGACGCCGGAGCCGAGCAGCAAACCGCCGAACCCGCCGCCCAGGAAGCCGGCCGTGAAGCCCATCGCAGCACCGACATCGGGTGGTACGAGAGACCGCTGAGAGTGGTTGGGGGACGCCAAGCGCCGGGAGCGGAGGACCTCTTCCGATTCACCTGGGAACACCAACACCGAGGCCTGCGGGATGCCTGCGTCGACCAGCGCCGTTGCGGCGTCCTCTGCGGCCGACGGGTGCTCGAAGTTGGCGGTGACGGTGGCGTCCATTGCGCTCCTTCCACGACCCAATCGGGTACGGCAGTCAAGATGATAGCGCGCAGCGTGCGAATATGACTTTCGTGGACGCGCCCGGGGAGGCGAAACCGCAGAGCGCCCCGGCCGCGCCGTCGTCGCGGCGGGGGGCCCTCACGTTGATGGGCGGCACCCTCGCCAGCAGGGTGACCGGGCTGGTCCGCAACTCCCTGTTAGCGCAGTTCTTCCCGACGGCGGTCGTCGACGCCTTCGTGACGGCCTTCAAAGTGCCCAACCTGTTCCGCGAGCTGCTCGCGGAGGGGGCGCTCGTGTCCTCGTTCGTGCCGGTCTACAAGAGGTTGGATGCAGCGGAGGCCCGGCGTCTGTCCGGCGCCATACTCTCGTTGCTCTTCCTGGTCAACGGCGCCCTGATGCTGGCCGCCTACGCGTTGGCTCCGTTCCTCGCAGGGCTACTCATCGCGGACGCGGGGCACGTTGACCTCGAGCTGACGACCCGGCTGATCCGCATCGTCTTCCCGTTCCTGCCGGCCATCTCGCTCTCGGCGCTGGCTATGGGCCTGCTCAACGCCGAGGAGCGCTTCCTCGCTCCCGCCTGGGCACCCGTCGCCCTCAACGTCGTGACGGCGGCGCTCATGGCGATCTTCCCGGGCCAGGCGACGATGCTGGCCGTCGCGCACGTGCTCGGAGGCTTGGCCCAGCTGCTGGTACAGGTGCCGGCCCTCGCCCGTGCGGGCTTGCTGCCGCGGCCCCACATCCCGTGGCATTCGGCGCTCGCCGGCGTGGCGTTGCTCATGGTCCCGTTCGCCGTCACGACCAGCGGCAGGCAGGTCGTCAACGTCGTCGCCTCCAACGTCGTCACGGGCATCGACGCGGGAGCCCAGGGCGCCTTCTACCTCGCTGACCTGTTCCTCAGCCTGGGCCTCGGCCTGTTCGGGATCTCGCCCGCGCTTGCCTACTACTCGCGCCTCTCGGCCCATGCGGGTCGGGACGAGGAGTCGTTCGGACCAACGCTCACCGAGGGCATACGCCTGATCACGTTCCTGGCGGTCCCGGCCGGCGTTGGCATCTTCGTGTTCGCCCCGCAGCTCGTCGACGTGCTCTACAACTGGCGCTCGCTGCTAGGGCAGCCGATGGACGCCGGCCTGCGGGCGTACACGGTGGAGGCGACCGTCCCGTTGGGCCTCGCCGTCTTCCCGCTGGCCGCGCACGCCCTGCTGGTCCGCACGTTCTACGTGAGGAGCCGCGTGGGTCCGCCGGTCGCGATAGCCCTCACCGCCCTGACCCTGCAGGGCGTCCTCTACTACGCGCTCGCAGGCCCGTTCGGTGTCACGGGGGTGTCCGCCGCGGTGGCGATAGCCGCCTGGGTGCAGGTGGGGCTGGCTTCGGGGTTCGTCGCGAGGCGCGAGGGCTTCTCGCTGCGAGCCTTCGGCAGGCACGCTAGCGGGGCGTGGGTGGCCGCGATGGTCGCCGGACTCGCCGGATACCTGATCGTGAGGGTCATAGCCGCGCCGGCGACCTGGACGGGCAGCCTCGTGGAGCTGGCCGTTGGCGGAGCCGCGTTCCTCGCGGCCTACCTGGCCGCCGCAGCCGTGCTCGGGTTGCCCGAACCGATGGCAGCCGGGCGCTGGCTGAGGCGGCGCTGAGCCGGACCGCCGCCTGGCACTGAAGAACCGTCAGACGCGCTTGAATATCAGGCAGGCGTTCTGGCCTCCGAAGGCGAAGTTCGTCGACATCGCGACGTCCACCTGGTGCTGCCGTGCCTCGTTGGGCACGTAGTCGAGGTCCAGCTCGGGGTCCGGGTCGATGTAGTTGCGGGTGGGTGGCAGCACGCCCGAGTCGAGAGCCTGAACGGTGGCTATCGCCTCGATGCCCCCGGCGGCGCCGAGCGTATGCCCGGTCATCGACTTCGTGCTGCTGACCGGCGGCACCGGGCCGTGACCCTCCCATATCGACTTGAACGCGAGGGTCTCGTTGAGGTCGTTGGCCTCGGTGCTGGTGCCGTGGGCGTTTATGTAGCCGACGTCCTGCGGCTCGAGACCGGAGCTCCGCAGGGCCCAGCGAATGGCGCGGGCCGCGCCTCGGCCGCCCGGTGCCGGCGCGGTGATGTGGTACGCGTCCGCGCTCGTCGCGTAACCGACGATCTCGGCGTAGATGCGCGCGCCTCTCGCGACGGCGCGCTCGTACTCCTCGAGGACGAGTATGCCGGCGCCCTCGCCGGCGACGAACCCGTCGCGGCTGGCGGTGAACGGGCGGCTGGCGGTCTCGGGGGAGTCGTTACGGGTGGACAGCGCGCGCATGACGGCGAAGCCGCCGATGCCCATGGGCGTCACACACGCCTCGGTGCCGCCCGCGAACATCACGTCCGCGTCTCCGCGCTGGATCATGCGGAACGCGTCGCCGACGTTGCCCGAGCCTGTGGCGCAGGCCGTGACGACGCTTGAGCTGGGACCAGTGAGGCCGAAGCGCATCGCGACGTGACCGCTTGCCATGTTCGCGATGAGCATGGGGATGAAGAACGGGCTCATGCGCATGGCGCCGCGCTCGTGGACGATGTCCGACTGCGCCTCCCATGTCTCGAGGCCACCGATGCCGGAACCGATGCAGGTGCCGGCGTGCTCGCCGGCAACTTCTTCCTCGCTCAGCCCGGCGTCCTTCAGCGCCAACTCCGCACCCACGAGCGCGAGCTGCACGAAGCGGTCGAGCCGTCTTGCCTCCCGCCTGTCGATGTACGCGCTGATGTCCACGTCGACCTCACCGGCTATCTGCACGGAGAGGTCTGAAGCGTCGAACCGCGTAATGCGGCGGATGCCGTTGCGCGCCTCGTGTTGGGCGCTCAGGAACTCGGCGGCTCCGACCCCGATAGGCGTAACGGGACCAAGCCCTGTCACCACGACACGTCTCATAGCGAAGGCAAGGGTACTAGACGGCACGCCCGAAGGCTGTGCCCGAACGTCTTGTCGCGATTACTGCTTGTCGGCGATGAACTTGACGGCATCTCCGACAGTCCGGATGCCTTCGGCCTCTTCGTCCGAGATCTCAACACCGAACTCGTCCTCCAGGCCCATGATCAGCTCTACTACGTCGAGGGAGTCTGCCCCCAGGTCCTCCTGGAAACGGGACTCGGACGTGACCTCGCCGGAATCAGCATCCAGCTTGTCAGCGATTATGTCCTTGACCTTCTCGAGTATCTCTTGCTCGTCCACGGTGACTTTCCTCCTGAGCCATCCTAGTCGCGCTGTGCCGTGATGCCGTCTGGCGTCTGGGCGAACGTGCCCCTCTCGGCTGCCCCCAGGTCGAAGCGGCGTTAGGGCGGCGGCCGCATGCGCGCGTAGGGCCTTTTCGAAGGCACCCGAATCATTACGGCATGACCATGCCACCGTCAACCGCCAGCGTCTGACCGTTGACGTAGCCGGCGGCGGCGCTGGCGAAGTAGGCGACGGCGTGGGCGACGTCGCGCGTGCTGCCGAAGCGGCCCGCCGGTATCTCCTGCAGGTAGCGCTCGCGCACCTCTTCTGGCAGCGCGTCCGTCATGTCCGACTCGATGAACCCGGGTGCGACGGCGTTCACGGTGACGCCACGCCCGCCGTACTCGCGCGCCAGCGCCTTCGTGAGTCCGATCAGCCCGGCCTTGGCCGCGACGTAGTTGGCCTGGCCCGCGTTGCCCCGCAGCGCCACTACCGAGCTGACGTTGACGATGCGCCCCGTCTCCGACTTGAGCAAGTAGCGCAGCGCCGTGCGGGACAGGTAGAAGGCGGAAGACAGGTCGGTGTCGATCACGCTGCGCCAGTCCTCGTCCTTCATGCGCAAGGCGAGACCGTCTCGGGTGATCCCCGCGTTGTTGACGAGGACGTCCAGCCCGCCGAAGCGGTCGACGACAGACTTGATCAGTTCCTGGCAGGCCCCCGGGTCCGACACGTCGGCCCGGAACGCCTCGGCCTCGCCACCCTTGGCCCTCAGCGCGGCGACGAGCTCCTCCGCCGGCCCCGCCGAGGAGGCGTAGTGGACGGCCACCCTGTAACCCAGTTCGCCGAGGAGCGCTGCCGTGTCCCGACCGATGCCTCGGCTGGAGCCCGTGACGACGACCGTGCGGCCTTCCCCCTCCATCACAGCGCAAGCACCTCCTCGATCCCTTCCGGGTCCGCGACCGAGGCAGCTACCGCGCCCTCGACCGTCCGCTTGATCAGGTTCGTCAGCACGTCTCCGGAGCCGAACTCGAGGAAGGCTGCCTGGCCGTCCGTCGCGCCATGAAGCCACCTGACGGTCTCGACCCAGCGCACGCTCCCGGTGACCTGGGCCGTGAGGAGTTCGGCCGCCGCGGCAGGCGCCGCCATGGGCGTGGCCGTCACGTTGTTGACGACCGGGAACCTCGGCTCCTCGAAGCGCACGGCCGCCAGGTCGACCGCCAGTCGCTCGGCGGCGGGCTGCATGAGACTGCAGTGGAACGGCGCCGAGACCTTGAGGGGTATCGCCCGGGCGCCGCTCTCCTTCAGGCGCGCGGACGCGGCCTCCACAGCGGCGGCAGCTCCGGAGATCACCGTCTGGCCCGGAGCGTTGTAGTTCGCGACCTCGACCACGCCCACCCCCCGTGTCTCTTCGAGCACACTCTCTACGGTTTCGGAATCGACCTTCAGGATAGCGGCCATGGCACCCACGCCTGCTGGGACGGCTTCCTGCATGTACTCGCCGCGCGCCCTAACCAGGCGAACCGCGTCCTCCAAGCCGAGGGCTCCCGCCGCCACGAGCGCCGTGTACTCGCCCAGGCTGTGCCCGGCAGCGTACGAGAGAGCCGTGCCGCCCGCCTCTAGATACGCCGCGTACGCCGCCGCTCCCGCGGCCACCAGAGCGGGCTGCTGGTTGGCAGTCAGCCGGAGCTCTTCCTCCGGGCCTTCCCACATGAGTCGCATCAGCCCGGGGAGGGCGGACTCGGCTGCGTCAAGGGTTCGCTTGGCCTCGGAAGAGGACTCGTATAGCTCGCGCGCCATGCCGACGCGCTGCGAGCCCTGACCGGGGAAGACCCCGATCACTCTCTTCAGGTTCGCTTTCAACCCGGCGTCGGAGCCCACGTGACCACCGAAGCGGCCCACGTGAGGCCGGCGCCGAACGACACCAGCAGCAGGTTGTCGCCCTCGTGCACCTGTCCGTTGTCGACGGCGTGGAGCATGGCCAACGGGATGCTCGCCGTTGAGTTGTTGCCGTACTCGTCGACGGTCACGACTACGCGCTCGCGCTCCAGACCCAGCCGTTCGCGGGCGGCGTCGATGATGCGTAGGTTCGCCTGATGTGGGACGAAGAGGCTGATGTCCTCCGGCGTGAGGCCGGCCTTCTCGATGGCCTCGAAGGTGGACGTCGTCATGACGCGGACCGCGAACTTGAACACCTCGCGCCCGTTCATGTAGACGTGCTCCGCCAGCGGCGTGCCGCCCGGCAGGCACTTGCCCACCGCGCGGCGATGCAGGTGCTCGCCGCCCGAGCCGTCTGCGCCCATGACGACCGACCGGATGCCGAACTGGTCAGGCACGGCCTCGACGATCGCGGCGCCGGCGCCGTCGCCGAACAGCACGGCGGTGGAGCGGTCCTCCCAATCGACGATCTTCGTGAGCGCTTCGCTACCGATCGCGAGGACGCGGCGGCACTGGCCGGTCTCCACCAGGCCGCGCGCCACGCCTACCGCGTAGATCCAGCCCGGGCAGGCAGCCAGCAGGTCGAACGCTCCGGCAGACAGCTTGAAACGGTCCTGCACCAGGGCGGCCGTCGCGGGGAACAGGGCGTCGGG
The DNA here is from genome assembly GCA_035654755.1 of Trueperaceae bacterium. GTDB lineage: Bacteria > Deinococcota > Deinococci > Deinococcales > Trueperaceae > DASRWD01. The sequence continues at coordinate 16,717 of DASRWD010000027.1, read as the reverse complement.
CGTGTTGGTGGCGACGATGACCATTTCGACGCCCGCCAGGGCGTCGTCGCCATGGCGAGCCAGTATGTCCTCTACCGCTCTGAACGCGAGGTCGCTGGTGTACTCGTCCTCGCCAGCGACGTGCCGTCGCTTGATACCTGTGCGCGACGTTATCCACTCGTCGGACGTGTCCATCATCCGCTCGAGGTCGTGGTTGGAGAGCACGTTCGGCGGGGCGTACGCGCCGAGTAGAGTGATGCCTGCTCTCGTTCCGCTACGCCCGTTCGCGCCGATTTCTCCTATGGCTTTAGGCCTCCGCGAAGACCTGGCGGCCGTCGTAGTAGCCGCACTCTGGGCATACGACGTGGGGCGGCCTGGGCTCCTTGCATTGGGGGCAGGCCACTAGTGTGGGCTCCTTCAACGCGTGGTGCGAACGCCTGGCGTCACGGCTGGCGCGCGAGGTGCGCTTCTTGGGTACGGGGTGCTTGGCCATCTGCTTATCTTCTCTCTCCTGGCGGCCCTGCGTGCAGGCCGTCCGTTAGCTTACGGGTTCTGGGCCCTACAGGTCAGGGAACCGGCTCACAACCCGGGCCCTCAGGCCTGGTTCTTCCTGTCCAGCTCCCTGAGGGCCTCGTCGAGACCCTTGATCTTAGCAGCGCCGTCGGGCTTCTTCTGGCTCTGGACCGCGAGCTCCGGATGCTCGTTCAGGTTCACGCCTTCCTCGTTCAGGCCAAGGCATTCGTCCTTGCACAGCGCCGTGATCGGTACCTCTATCGCCAGGAGCTCGGTGAGGAGCGGCGCGAAGTCGACCTCCGGCTGACCGAAGACCAGCAGCTCCTCCTCGGCTTCGTCCAGCTCCTCGAGCCTGAGCGGCTTCTCGGACGGTCGATAGACCATGGGGTAGACGAAGTCCGTTTCGAGGTCGACCGGGACCTGGGTCAGGCAGCGTCTACACTCGAGCACGGCGGTGGCGCGCACCTCGCCGTTCACGACGAAGTCATCGTCGCCCCCGGTGTTGATGACGTGGAGCTCCCACTCGGCCGGGCCATCGAGGGTCAGGCCGTCAGCGTCGAGAAGCTCGGCGCTTGGCTCCAGCAGACCCTCTGCTTCGACCTCGGATTCGCTGCCAGGCGCGTGGTGAAGCAGGGAGGCTAGGTTTAGTACGGCGTCCCTGCGAGACTGCATCCCACCAAAATACGGGGTCTCTCGGGGCACAGTCAAGGCCGGACGATGCAACCGCCTCGAGCGAGGGGCGGCCCGTACCTGGCTCACCGCTCATGCAGTGGATCGTCACTAGCATCGGGGGTGAGAAGGCGATCTCTCGCGTCGAGGCCCCGTTCTGAGGAGGTTCCCTGACCCGGTACGAACGTCACTGACGGCTGCCCGATCCGGACGTATGCTTCCTTCAAGTACGCGCGGCCGGACGTAACGACAGCGTCCACAGGAGCCAGCATGTTCAGCGTCATCATCCCGTTTCGCGGAGACATCGAACAGCTCAGACAGCAACTTGACGCCCTGCTCTCACAGCCCACCTCACAGGACATGGAGGTGATCGTCGCCGACAACTACGGTCCCGGCGCGGTCGTCTCGTCACAGGTCGAGGAGATGGTCGCCGGCATGGCTTCGGTTCGCAGGGTCTACGCCGGAGACAAGCCCGGCGCGGCGTACGCTCGCAACGTCGGGGCCTCGCATGCCCGGGGGCGCAGGCTCGCCTTCGTGGACGCCGATGACGTGGTCGGCGAAGGTTGGGTCGAGGCGATGGCGAAGGCCCTGGAGAACCACCCGGTAGTGGCGTCCAGGTTCGAGTACGAGAGGCTCAACCCCCCCGAGGTCCGCATGGGCAGGCGGCCGGTCCAGAGCGACGGGCTCATCTCGTATCAGCGTCCGTCTTTCCTGGCACATGCCGGCGGTTGCGGGCTGGGCGTGCGCCGCGACGTGTTCGACGAGCTGAACGGCTTCGACGAGACCTACAAGGTCCTCGAGGACACGGACTTCACGTGGCGTGTGCAGCTCGCAGGCCACGCCATCAGGTTCGAGCCGGAAGCCGTCATGCACGTGAGGCTGCGGCCCACGCTGCGCCGCACCTTCGCACAGTCGTTCAGCTACGGCGAGGCTCACGCCAGGCTGCAGCGCGACTACAAACGGTTCGGCATGCCGCGCCTCGGGCCCGCGGCCACCCTGCTGTCCCTGGTCAGCCTCCTCCGGGCGTTGCCCAAGCTGGTGTCGCCCTCCGGACGTGGGAGCTACGTAAGGACCCTCGGCAACCGTCTCGGAAGGTGGGTCGGGTCGCTCCGCTACCGTGTCTGGGCCGGCTGATCCTTCCGCCGCACCGAAGGCGGCCGCGAACCTACCCCGCCGGGCGTACGCGGCGGCACGCCGCCTCGCCCTCACGTCCGTCTACGGAGCCCTGACGTCTGTCCGCACGTCCCAGCCGGTGGCGGCGCTCACCTTCGACGACGGTCCGCATCCCGAGCACACCCCGGTCCTGCTGGAGCTGCTCGCGCGCCACGGAGCCCTGGCCACGCACTTCGTCGTGGGCCAGAGCGCGAGAAGGCACCCTGAACTGATCGCTGCGATGCGCGCCGCGGGGCACAGCGTCGGCTCGCACTCGCACTCCCATCGCTCGCTCCCACGGCTCGCCGCGGATGAGATCCGGTCCGAGGTCGTGGGCGGCCATGGCGCCGTGGATGGCCGGGGCGCGCCCTTGTTCCGTCCGCCATATGGGCACTACGACATGACGGTGGCCAAGGCGGTGAGGAGAGCCGGCCTGACCTGCGTCTTCTGGAGCGCGACGGTCGGAGACTGGCGCAAGCGCGAAGCTGCGGAGATGGCGGCCGGCTTGCGCAAAGCACTCAAGCCCGGGGCGATCGTGCTCATGCACGAGGCGCTACACACCGTTGCGCCCGAGGACGAGCCGGATCGCACCGAGCTGTTCGCGGCCTTGGACACGGTGCTGGGCGAGCTCACCGGCAGGATGAGTTTCGTGACGGTCCCGCAGCTCCTGGCGCACGGGCGACCGGTGCGTAACCTCATCGAGCGGCGCGGGGAGGACGCCTTCGTCGAATCGCAGGTGAGGACCGAGGAGCGGCTACGGTCGCTGCTGGCCGGGCCAGTCGGGTAGTAGGTCGAAGGCGTCGCTCGACGCTTAGCGACGGCGACCGGCGAGGCGTTACTCTTGCCGAGCATGTTCGAGGTCATCCCGTGCGTCGATGTCCGTCTGGGAAGGGCCGTCCGCCTGCTGGAGGGCGACCCGGCGCGGGAGACCGTCTACCACTCGGACCCCCTTGACGCCGCCCGGCGGTTCGATTCGCTCGGGGCGCCCTGGATCCACATCGTCGACCTCGACGCGGCGTTGGGAACCGGCTCCAACCTAGAGGGCATAGAGGCAGCCACCCGGGGTGTCCGTGCGAGCGTCGAGGTGGCCGGAGGGATCCGTAGCTCCCACGACGCTGCGCTCCGCCTGGAGTTCGCCGACCGGGTCGTCGTGGGGACCGCTGCGGTGCGGGAGCCTCGGCTGGTGCATGAGCTCCTGGAGCGGTTCGGGCCACGCAGGGTCGTCGTGTCGGTGGACGCAAGACACGGTGAGGTCGCGGTAAGCGGCTGGACCGAGGCCACGGGCGTCCGGGCCAGCGACCTGGCGCGGGCGATGCACGCGGCCGGCGTCGAGACCCTCATCTTCACGGACGTGTCTCGTGACGGCACCATGAAGGGCGTAGACGAAGTGCCGGTGCGGTCCGTGCGCGACGCCTTCCCGGGCACCCTGTACGCCGGCGGCGGGGTGGGCTCCGACTCCGACCTGGAGCTGTACGAGTCGCTCGGTCTGCAGGGCGCGATCGTGGGCCGCGCGATCTACGAAGGGAAGATCACCTATCCCAGAACTGCCTGAGGTCGAGACGGTGAGGCGAGAGCTCGAGCCGTGGCTGAAGGGGCGCGAGATCGGGAGGGTCGAGCGGCTGGCTCCGGCGGGTCCCAAGTACGCGAACCTGGAGCGCGCCGCCGGCCAGCGTGTGCTGGACGTCGGCCGGCGCGGCAAGTTCATCCTGGCGCCGCTCGCCGGCGGCGACGAGCTGGTCATCCACCTCGGCATGACCGGCTCGATCTCGGCCGACGAGCCCACCGGTGCGGCCGCCGGGCACGTGCGGGTCAAGGTGCACCTCGCAGGCGACGGGCCGCCCACGCTCTACTTCCGCGATGCCCGCCGGTTCGGCCGCTTCCTCGTCGTGCCCGCCGGGGAGTACGAGTCGCTGCCGACGTTGGCCGCCCTGGGTCCAGAGCCGTTCGACGAAGAGCTGACGCCCGCCCGCTTCGCAGCGAACCTGCGGCGCTCCGGCATGGCGGTGAAGACCTACCTGATGAGCCAGCGACCGGTCGCCGGCGTCGGCAACATCTACGCCGACGAGGCGCTGTGGCGCGCCCGCCTGCATCCCGAGACCCCCGCCCGCGACGTGCCTGAGGCACCGGCGGGCGACCTGTTGGCGGCCATAAGGGCCGTGCTGGCCGAGAGCCTCGCCGCGAACGGCACGACGTTGCGCGACTACCGCCGCGTCGGAGGCGAGACGGGAGAGTTCTTCGAGAGCCTGGCCGTGTACGGCAAGGCGGGTGAGCCGTGCAGTCGTTGCGGGACCCAGATGGTCAAGAGCGTCGTGGGGCAACGTGGCACCGTCCACTGCCCGCACTGCCAGCGCCTCCGCCGGTCCCGCCGGAGCGGCAAGCGCCGCGGAGCCGGGCCGTGAAAGGGGACGACGCCGCGAGCGTGGACGCCCCGACTTCGAACCCCGACGCCTCGACGTCGCGCGCGGACGCCTCACCGCGCTCGCCCGGATCGAGCGGCGGCGTGGTTTCCACGCCGTACCCGGTGCAGCTACGGTTCTCTGACACGGACCGCTTGGGGCATGTCAACAACGCCGTGTACGCGACGTTCGCGGAGCTGGGGCGCCTCGCCTTCCTCCGCGAGCTGGGCATGACGGACAAGGGCTTGATCCTCGCCCACCTCTCGATCGACTTCCTACGCCAAGTGCGCCTCGAGGACGAGTGTGCCGTCGTGACCAGGGTCGTTGGCGTCGGCAACACGAGCTTCGAGCTGGCCCAGACGCTGGACGCGAACGGGGAGCCCGCTGCGCGGTTCAGGGCGGTCATCGTCTGCTTCGACTACGCTACCCAGCGCCCGATACGCGTGCCTGACGACTTTCGGCGCGCCCTGCTCGGGGGCGATGGTCGCAGCCCCAGCGAGTAAGATGACGTGGTGCAGTCCGACGAGAGGCGTCCGGGCGAGCGGGCCGTAGTCGTCACGGGGGCTTCAAGCGGCATCGGTAAGGCCATCGCTCTGGAGCTGGCAGAGCGAGGGTTCGTGGTCTTCGCCGGCGTTCGCACCCCCGAGGACGAGGAAGCGCTCGAGAGCCACCCGATGACCGGTCCCGGCCGGGTGTGGCCGGTGATGCTCGACGTCACCGACCAGGCTCAGCTCTGCCGAGTCACCGAGACCGTTGAGGCCGAGCCGTACGACCTCGCGGGAGTGGTCAGCAACGCGGGCATCGCGGTAGCGGCTCCCCTCGAGTTCGTGCCGCTGGAGGACCTCAGGCAGCAGCTCGAGGTGAACGTCGTGGGCGCTGTCGCGACCATCCAGTCCTTCATGCCGCAGGTCAGACGCTCGGGCGGCCGCATCGTCATGGTCGGCGCCATCTCGGGCCTCGTTTCCTCACGGCTCCTGGGCGCGTACGCCGCCTCCAAGTTCGCCCTCGAGGCCATCTCCGACGCGCTGAGGCGCGAGCTGGCCGACTGGCAGATCCCGGTATCCCTCGTCGAGCCGGGACGTATCGCCACGCCCATCTGGTCGAAGTCCCTAGCCGATGCCAACGACCGCATCGCCCGCATGCCGCCTGAGGCTCTGCGGTACTACCAGGGCCTCATGGACGAGGTCCTCGACGGTGCCAAGGAGGTCGAGTCGACGGGCACGCCGCCCGTGGCCGTTGCGAAAGCGGTTCACCGGGCCCTCACGGACCGCCGCCCGCGCACCAGGTACTTCGTGGGCACGGACGCTCACACGGTCAACGTCCTGCGGCGCCTGCTGAGCGATCCGCTGATGGACTGGCTGATACGGACCACTCGGCGGTGAAGGCCGGGTTAATCGCACGACCGCGGTACATCCTAGAACCCGGCCCGCCGGTGCTATCCTCCCAGACACGTTGACCGCCGAAGCACCGTTCACCACGCTAGAAACGTGATGCCACTCGAAGAGGTGATTTGTTTGCGCAGAGCCGCCCTGATACTCCTTTCGCTGCTAAGCGTCCTCCTCGTGAGCTCCGCAACGGCCCAGGAGGGCTGGACCTGTCCCGAGGGTTTCGAAGGGCAGACGCTGTCCGTATACAACTGGAGCACTTACATAGCCGAGGACACGATCTCCAACTTCGAGGAGCTCTGCGGCGTCAGGGTCGTCTACGACACGTACCCGACGGACGACGACATGCTCGTGCGGCTGCGCCAGGGCAACCCCGGCTTCGACGTCGTCGTGCCTTCGGACGTCGTGGCGACGCTGATGATCACGGAAGGGCTGCTAGCGGAGCTGGACCACGCCAACATCCCTAACCTGGCGAACGTCGACGACACGTTCCTCGACCTGCCGTTCGACGCGGGTAACACCTACACCGTGCCCTACCAGTGGGGCACGACGGGGATCGGCTACAACACCGAACGTGTCCCAGAGGTCGATAGCTGGTCCGACCTCTTCGAGCACGACGGCCCGGTGGCGTGGCTCGCAGACACCACTCAGATGCTGGGCGTGGCGCTCATCCTCACTGGGCACGACCCGAACTCCTCCGACCCGGAAGAGCTCGACGAGGCCAAGCAGTTCCTCATCGACAACGGCCAGAACGTGGTGTACATCGCCGGCGACGACGGCCAGGAGATGCTCGTGCGCGGCGAGGTGGACATGGTCATCGAGTACTCGGGCGACATCTTCCAGGTGATGGACGAGTGCGAGTGCGACACCTACGCGTACGTGATCCCGGAAGAGGGCGCGAACTTCTGGGTCGACAGCCTGGCGATACCTGCGGGAGCGCCGAACAAGGCGCTGGCCGAGGCGTTCATCGACTACATCCTCGACCCACAGGTGGGCGCCGACATCTCGAACTACACCGCCTACGGCACGCCGAACCAGGCGGCCCTCGAGATGGGGCTCATCGACGAAGAGCTGGCGGACGACCCGGGGATCTACCCCGGACCCCAGACGCGGGAGCGGCTGTTCTTCGCCGAACAGGACGAGCAGCGTGAGGCGCTGCTCAACGAGGCTTGGGACGAGATCCGCATATTCGTCGGGCGCTGAGGCCCAGGTGCTCCCGGGCGTGACCGACGGCGCCGACGTCACGACGCGGAGCACGGCGTCCCAACCGGGCGTGCCGGCGGTGAGGCTGACGGCCCTCACCAAGGAGTTCGTCGAGAGGCGCGCCGCCGGACGCGTGCTGGCGGTCGACGAGATCGACCTGGACATCGCGGAGGGCGAGTTCTTCGCCCTCCTCGGGCCGTCGGGGTGCGGCAAGACGACGACGCTGAGGATGATAGCGGGCTTCGAGCAGCCGGACGGGGGCGAGGTGCTCCTGCGCGGGCGCGCGATGAAAGGCGTGCCCGCGTTCCATCGCCCCGTGAACACGGTCTTCCAGGACTTCGCCCTGTTCCCGCACATGACCGTCATGCAGAACGTCATGTTCGGTCTGAGGATGGCGAACGTGCCGGCCAAGGAGGCGAGGCGCAAGGCCGAGGAGGCCCTGCAGCTCGTGCGCCTGCCGCACGTGGCGGAGCGCAAGCCGAGCGCGCTGTCCGGCGGGCAGAAGCAGCGCGTCGCAGTAGCTCGTGCCCTCGTGAACAGGCCGGCGGTCCTGCTGCTAGACGAGCCGCTCGGGGCGCTGGACCTGAAGCTGCGCAAGGCCATGCAGTTCGAGCTGAAGACCCTCCAGCAGCAGGTCGGGATCACGTTCGTCTACGTGACGCACGACCAGGAGGAGGCGCTCACCATGGCGGACCGCATCGCGGTCATGAGCGAGGGCAAGGTCCTGCAGGTGGGCGCGCCGGACGACGTATACGAACGTCCGGTCGACCGCTTCGTCGCCGACTTCATCGGCGAGACCAACTTCATCGACGGAGACCTCGTCGCCATGGAGGGCGCTCTTGGCGTGGTGAGGCTGCCGGACGGAACCTCGTTGCGCGGCACGCTGCGGGACCCTGAGGTCACAGAGGGCCCGGTGGCGTTGGCGGTGAGGCCCGAGAAGTTGAGCGTCGAGCCCCAGGGTGCCGACGGCGGCGCCGCCGTCGGCCGGGGAGAGTCCGGCATGACCGGCGCGGTCGCCGCGGCGCACTACCTCGGCACCGATTCGCGCTACGAGGTGGACGTGGGCACGGGACGTCCGGTGGTCGCACGTGTGCAGAACCAGCATCACGGATATGAGGGCATGCTCCGGGTCGGGCAGCGCGTGACCCTCTCCTGGCGCACGGAGCACGGGTCGATCCTCAGGTAGCGCGTCACGCAGCCGCGCCCTGGAGGCGCCCCCTGCACGCGCCCTGTACGGCCTATCATCGATCCTGCGTGAAGGACACGGTTCTCAAGGTAGGTGGGACCCCGTACGAGATGGGGCTCGCTCACGGTAGTGCGGTGGCTGCCTCGGTTCGGCAGTACGCCGAGGAGCGCGTCCGCCTGGCGACAGCCGCGTCGTGGACGGGGCGCGGTGCGGACCGCGCCGAGGTCATGGAACTGGCGGCGGCCTGCCTGCAGGTGCACGAGGAGCGCTACCCCCACCTCACGGAGGAGCTGCGCGGCGTTGCCGCAGGCGCTGGGGTGAACCCGGCAACGCTGGTCGTCTCCGGTGGGTTCACGGACTTCGTCGACGCGGTGGCCGCGGGCGCACTCAGCGGCCCGCCCGGGTCGCCATCGCCCGCGACGCTCAGCGAGGACGACTGCACGGCGCTGCTGGTGCCAAGGTCTCGGATGGCGGACGATCTGCCAGCCCTGGCTCAGACGTGGGACATGCACGAGGGTTCTGCCGACCACCTGCTGCTCCTCGAGGGCAGGCCGGCTGGGCGGCCTGCGTTCATCGTCATGACGACCTCCGGCTGCCTCGGCATGATCGGCATCAACGAAGCGGGCGTGTGCGTCGGCATCAACAACCTCACGGCCGCCGGCGGCCGGGTCGGCGTCACTTGGCCGTTCGTCGTCAGGGCGATGCTGGAGCAGGAGACCGCCGAGGCCGCGCTCGAGGCGTTGCGCGCCGCCCCGTTGGCAGGAGGGCACAACTACCTCGTCGTGGACGCCGCCGGCCGCGGCGCCAACGTGGAAGCCATGCCCGACGCGATCGCCGAGACAACCCTGGCGGACGAGGTGCTCGTGCACACGAACCACTGCCTGAGCGAGGAGACGCGGCGGGTAGAGAGGCCCCGGGAGGCGATGTCGCAGACCGAGTCCGAGAGGCGGCTGACTCGGGCCCTCGAGCTCTCACGCCGCAGCGACTTGGACGTGGACTACCTGCAGTCGGTAACGGCAGACCCGGATGCGGTGTGCCGCGTCGGCGTCCCTCCCAGCCACGTCGGCACCTGCGGCGCTGTCGTCATGCGCCCGGCGACACGAGAGATGTGGGCCGTCACCGGCCGCCCCAGCCAGGCGCCGTACGAGCGCTACCGGCTGGGCGAACCGGCCCGATGAGTGGGAGGAAGGAGAACGAGCCTTGGCCGCACGCGCGCGTCGTGAGGGCCGCGCCCCGGCACGCCGCGTCCCTCGAGCGCCTGCAGGCGGTCTGCTTCCCGTACCTCGGCGATGCGGAGCGCATGAAAGCCGAGCACTTCCTCGCGCACCAGAGGGTGTTCCCTGAAGGTGAGTTCGTGGCCGTCACCGACCGATCGCCCGACGGAAGCCCGCTAAGTGAGGAGGCCGTCATCGGGCTGGGTTCCGGGTTCCTGACGCGTTTCGACCTGGAGCATCCCGACCACTCGTTCCTTGAGATCATCGCCGGCGGCACTTACGCGAACCACGACCCCGAAGGGGACTGGTACTACGGCGCCGACATGAGCGTGCACCCCGACTACCGCGGCAAGGGGATCGGCACCGCGCTGTACCGCGCCCGACAGGACCTGTGCAGGCGGCTCGGTCTGCGCGGCATCGTTGCCGGAGGGGCGCTGCCCGGTTACGCAGCCCACTCGCGAAGCATGAGCGTCGAGGAGTACGTGTCCAAGGTCGCGGCGGGCGAGCTCCGCGACCCCACGCTGAGCTTCCAACTGAGCAATGGGTTCGAGGCCCTTGGTGTGATAGAGGGGTACATGACGGACCCGGCCACCAACGACGCCGCCAGCTTCATCGTCTGGTTCAACCCCGACAGGGACCGGCCTTAAGGCGTGTCCGTCGCCAAGGGACGTGTCCTTGTCATAGGTAGCCTGAACATGGACATGGTCGTCCGCGTGGAGCGCCTTCCGCTACCGGGTGAGACGGTCCTTGGCAGGAGTTACAACAGGCATCCAGGCGGCAAGGGCGCGAACCAGGCCGTCGCTGCCTCGCGGCTGGATGCGGACGTCCGGTTCGTCGGCCGCGTTGGGGACGACGCAGACGGCCGCGATCTGTCTCAGGCGTTACGCCAGTCCGGCGTCGATACCTCGGCGGTCAGCGTGGGCAGCTCGCCGACCGGCGTAGCCTTCGTCCAGGTAGACGACGACGGCCAGAACAGCATCGTCGTGGCCCCCGGAGCCAACTCCGAACTGTCGGTTCAGGACGTTGCCGAGCTCGATATCGAAGCGGACGTCGTGGTGCTGCAGCTCGAGGTTCCCGTCGCGACGGTGTTGGCAGCGGCCTCCAAGGCGCGCTCCGGTGGCGCGGATGTCGTGCTCAACCTCGCTCCGGCTCGGCGGCTGACAGCGGAGGAGCTCCGCGACGTGACCCATCTGATAACCAACGAGCATGAGGCCGGCATCTTGTTGTCAACGGACGCACGCGCCGTCCTCGACGCGCCGATGGAGGCGGCCAACCGTCTCACGCGCCTCGTGCCCAACGTCGTCGTCACGCTGGGCGCCATGGGCGCGGCCTGGGCGACGACCACAGGCACACACGGGCACCAGCCGGCCTTCCCAACGACAGTCGTGGACACGACTGCGGCGGGTGATGCGTTCGTCGGTGGGATGGCCGCCCGCCTCGCGGCGGGCGAGCGGGACCTCGCGCAAGCCGTTAGGTTCGCCTGCGCCGCCGGGTCGCTGGCCACCGCAAGGCCTGGGGCTCAACCGTCACTCCCAGGCCTTTCCCAGGTCCTCGACCTACTCGGCTGACCGGCGTCACGTCACGCGTAGGTGCCCAGAAGCGATAGCCGCTTCAGCGCAGGCTGGCGAACGCCAGCGTCTCGGTCGCGTTTCCGTGAGTGAGCCGCAACTCGACCGTCTCGACGCCACTGGCATCGAACTGGATCATGTTCGCGTCACCTCTGGCCAGCTCGCGTACCCCGTCCAGGCCGCGCCCGACCACCACGTAAGTCTCGCCACGTCCCGCGGGATTGGGCTGCAACACCAACGCCCTGCCGTCCGGCAGGACGCACAGCACGCCCATACGGGCGTCGCCGGAGCCACTGGCCGGCTGGAGGCTGACCATGCGCATGTCCGGGTTGCCCATCCAGTAGGCGAGGATCCGCTGATCATCGCGCAGGCGGGCGGCCTCCGTCGCATGCTGGACGCCCCAGACCCCGAGCCCTGCGACCACGAGTAGCACGGTGGCTGCCAACGCCAACGCGAAGCCGGACCACTGGGTGGGAGGCGGCCCGGGCGTATGTGGAGCGTCTTCGCTGGAGACGCGGCCGGACCGTCCCAGTACCGGGCCGGCGCCGACGTCCTCGACCTGCGCTCCCACCGCCGCCGCGCGTAGGCGGTCCCAGCCGCCTGGTGGCAACTCCTCCGGCCCCAGCGACGCCGTCAGCACCTCGGCGGCGACGGCAGCGTCCGGCTCCTCGAGCCAAGGCTCATCGGGCCACCGCTGGTCCTCTTCCCGCCGACCTTCGTCGTTCACCGTCTATCTTCCTCCAGGGCCGAGCGCATCTTCGCGAGCGCGCGCCTAACCCGACTCTTCACCGTGCCCAGCGGCAGCCCGTGTTTCGCGGCCAACTCGGAGTGCGACCAACCGCCGTAGAAGGACTCTTCGACCAGCAGGCGCTCGTCGTCATCGAGGGTCTCGAGCGCTCGCTTCGCCATGAGCGGCGGCACCGGGTCGGGATCCACGCTCAGGGCGACCTGGTACGCGTACGCGTCTTCATCCAGGTCGGCGTTCACTGGCCTGGCGCTCCTTGCCCGGAGGCGTGACAGGCAGAGGTTCCGGGCCACCGCGTACAGGTAAGTGCGCACGGACGCGAGCTCCGGATCGAACCTCGAGGCGTTGCGCCACATCCTGAGGAAGGTGTCGTGAAGCACCTCCTCGCCCTCCTCGCGGCTACCCAGCATCCGCGTGGCGAGGGCGAGCACGAGCCCCCCGTGGCGCTCGTACAGTTCGCGCAAGGCGCCCTCGTCGCCGCGTGCCAGCGCCAAGGCGAGCGTGGCGTCACTGACCGTCGTCTCGCTCAAGGTCGCTTAGGGCACCTACCTCTTCTACGCTCGCTTGGGGCTTTCGGATGCGCCTTCATGGGCACGGACGACCCAGAGTATGTCACGGGCGCCAGGCGGCGGTTATCGTCCTGGTGATGCCCACCGAGACCCAACTTCCTCAGTTCGAGCGGTACGTCGCGGTGCGGGCGCTGGGCGCGCCAGCGTTCTCGCCCACCGGCGACGCCTTCGCCTACCTCGCGAACACCACCGGCCTGCCTGGCGTGTGGTTGCAGCCAGCGGATGGCGGCTTCCCCCGACAACTGACGGTCCTCGGCGAGGACCGCGTGGCCGCCTTCAACTGGTCGCCAGACGGCCGACGCCTCGCGATGATGGTGGACCGGCACGGCGACGAGATGTTCCAGCTGCACCTCATGGAGGTGGGCGGCTGGCCGCGGCAGCTTACGGCCGCGCCGCAGGTCCAGTACACGCTGGGCGATTGGTCGCCGGACTCGACGAAACTGTCCTTCACCGGGAACGACCGCGATGCTGCCGAGCAGGACGCCATGGTGATGGACGTCCATACCGGCGAGGTGGAGCGCGTGATGACCGGTGGGCAGTTCTACGCTGGCGACTTCTCTCCGGACGGCAGCAAGCTCGTCGTCACCGAGATGATCAGCAACACTCAGCAGAAGCTCTGGGTGGCCGATCTGAAGTCGGGCGAGAGAGAGTGCGTCCTGGGCGCGGAAGAGGACGTGCTGGCGAAGCGGGCCGCCATAGGGTGGGACGGCCAGGGCCGCGGGCTGTACGCCCTCACCGATTCCGGTCACGAGTTCACGTACCTGATCCACGTTCCGCTGGGTGACGGGCCGTCGCGAACGGTCCTCGAGCTCGACGCCGACGTCGCCGGGGCGCTACTGAACCAGAAGGCGGACACGCTGGTCGCCTTCGTGAACGACCGCGGGATGTTCGCCGTCAAGGTCTACGAGCTGAGCCAAGCGGGTGAGCGGGAGGTGGCCGCCTACGACTTGCCGTTCGGCGAGCCGGGCGGAGCGTCCGTGCACCCGAACGGCAAGACCATGCTCATGCAGTACGCGACTCCTGCGGAGGCTGGCAACCTCCAATTGGTCGACCTGAGGACCGGAGACATGCGCGCGGTCGAGCAGAGCATGCTGGGCGGCCTTGACCCGGCCGAGATGGTGGATCCCGAGCCCATCACCTACCGAAGCTTCGACCGCGAGATCCCAGCCTGGCTCTACCGGCCGCGCGGAGACGGCCCGTTCCCCGTCGTCGTCTCCATCCACGGGGGTCCGGAGGCGCAAGAGCTCTCCGGCTACGCCTATCACGGTCTCTACCAGTACCTGCTCTCACGTGGCATCGGCGTGCTGGCGCCCAACATCCGCGGATCGACCGGCTACGGCAAGACGTACCAGAAGCTCATCCACCGCGACTGGGGCGGTGGCGAGCTGAAGGACATAGAGGCGGCGGCCGACCACCTGGAGACCCTCGACTGGGTGCAACGTGGCAAGATCGCGATCTTCGGCGGCTCTTTCGGTGGCTTCGCGACGCTGTCGGCGTTGACGCGTCTTCCCGACAGGTGGGCCGCCGGTGTGGACCTCGTCGGCCCCTCGAACCTGGTCACGTTCGTGAACAGCGTGCCGCCGTTCTGGCGCTCGAACATGAGGGACTGGGTCGGCGACGCCGACGAGGACAGGGACATGCTCATCGAGCGCTCGCCCATCACCTACGTAGACCAACTGACGGCTCCGCTGCTCGTCATCCAGGGCGCCAACGACCCGCGGGTCGTCAAGGCCGAGAGCGACCAGATGGTCGAGCGGCTCCGAGAGCGCGGTGTCCCCGTCGAGTACTACGTCGATGCTGAAGCTGGGCACGGTCCGCCCGGACGCGACGGTTGGGTCGAGTGGCTGCGGATGACCGCAGAGTTCCTGGAGCGCCACCTGAAGGCCTGAGCGAGCGCGGGCAGGCTCGCGGTCGGCCGCATACGCGCAGGGCGGCGTCCGCTTCGGCCTATGACCTGGCGCTGCGTCGCTGGAGCACGAGCGAGGCGCCGACGAGCAGGATCGAGACCGCGATCATCAACGTCGAGATCGCGTTGATCTCGGGCGGGACCCTCTGTTTGAGCATGCCGTAGACGAAGAGCGGCAGCGTCGTCGTGCCGACCCCGGCGTTGAAGAACGTGATCACGAAGTCGTCGAGAGAGAGCGTGAACGCGAGCAGGGCGCCAGCCAGTACGCCGGGCATGAGGATGGGGAACGTCACCCGCCAGAAGGCCTGGAACCGGTCGGCTCCCAGGTCGCTGGCGGCCTCTTCGAGCGAGGGGTCCATCGTCGCCAGCCGCGCCCGCACGACGATGAGCACGTAGGAGATGTTGAACGCGATGTGCGCGATGATTATCGTCCCGAAGCCCGGCACCAGCCGCACGCCCAGGGCGCGCTGCACGGCCTCGAACACCAGGTTGAAGAAGATGGCGAGCGAGACCCCTTGCGTGATGTCGGGGATCACGACCGGCAGGTAGAAGAGCGCGTTCAACGTCTGACGGCCAGGGAAGCGGCCTCGTGCGAGGGCGAGCGCCAGCATCGTGCCCAGCGCCGTTGCGACGAGGGTGGAGACGACGCCGACGAGCAGCGAGTTGCGAACGGCGCCAAGCAGCAGCTCTGTCTGGAACCTCGCTGCCTCGGTGCCGGCCGTGATGGTGCCCTGGAGGATGTTCTCGTACCACCGCGTCGTGAACCCGTTCCAGACGGACACCGAGGCGCCGTCGTTGAACGAGAACGCGATGAGCACGACGATGGGCACCCACAGCACGAAGTACACGAGGAACGGGGAGGCCCAGAGGAGGAAACGGCCGACGCGCCGGACGGTGAGGTCCCTGCGCAAACGACCGGCGTGGATACCCGTCGTGTCACCCGGGCCCCGGCTCTCAGTGGCCCGCACGCTCACGCGTCGTCCTCCTGTCCCCACCGCGTGTAGATGAGCACGCCGACGAACACGAGGGCCAGGAGCACCATCGACACCGCGCTGCCGAGAGGGATGTTCCCACGGCCGCCGAACTGGCTCTGTATGAGGTTGCCGATCATCAGCCCACGCGTGCCGCCCATCAGGTCGGGGGTGACGAACGCACCGATAGCGGGGATGAACACGAGGATCGAGCCCGCGATGACGCCGGGTAGCGTCAGCGGCCAGACCACGCGCCAGAACGCCCTGAGGTCGTTCGCGCCCAGGTCGTTGGCCGCCTCGACGTAGCGCATGTCGAGGCGCTCTACCGACGCGTAGATGGGCAAGACCATGAACGGCAGGTAGCCGTACACCAGGCCGACGAGCACGGCGCCGGGTGTGAACAGCAGCTGCAGCGGCTCGGCGATCACGCCGAGCGACTGCAGCAGTCCGTTCAGCAGACCGTCGCGCTGAAGGATGGTGATGAGCGCGTAGGTGCGTACCAGGAAGTTCGTCCAGAACGGCAGCATGATGAGGAAGAGCAGAAGGAGCCGGACGCGCGGGTCCCGGCGTCGGCTGATGAAGAACGCCAGCGGATACCCGAGTAGCAGGCACAGGACGGTCGTGAGCAGCGCGACGTTGACGCTGCGCCAGATGACGGGCGCGAAGACGGTGAACGTGCGCTCGTACTGGTCGAGCGTGGCAGGAGGCACCGGAGCGCCGCCCGTGCCGCGCGACATGAAGCTGGCGACGGCGATGAACACCAGCGGCAGCATGAAGAAGACGACCAGCCAGAACGTTGCCGGCCCGGCCAGGCCGGCGGCGCGAGCTGCATCTCCGCTCCCGCCACGCCGCCTCGCCATCAGGCAGGCTCCCGCTCGCCCAGCCAGCGCATGGCGCGGAGTCTACCGCGGGCCGCGGGCCTCACGGGCACGTCGGCTAATAGCGCCCGGGGCCGCGCTTGTCAAGCCCTGACTGTTTCGCGTCCCTGACACGCTTCCTGTGAAGGAGGCGACCGTGACTTCCGGACCGTCGTGCTACCATCCAGGCCTAAACGGGCAAGAAGGAGCGTGAGATACTTCAAGACAACCCTAAAGTGTGAGTAAGACCGAATGAGCCATCTTGGATGGTCTCGGGAGGCGAAACTCTCGCGTAAAGGTTGTGGAGAAGCTCTTCCGGTACAGGGCTCCATAGGACCCAGACCGTTTCAGTTTCCCCCTTTTACGGGCTCACATCCTCAACAGGCGTTGGTTGTCAGAAGCAA
>DASRWD010000026.1:0-3561 GCA_035654755.1 Trueperaceae bacterium | reverse complement strand
ACGCCGTCGAAGACGATGTCGCCCCGCAAGGTGCCCACTTCCACGGCGCCCGGTCGGTCGACGATGTCCGGCTCGGTGTTGAGCAACTCGAGGTAGCGGCCGAACCCGGCGATGCCGCGCGGGTAGAGCTCGATGATCTGGTTGATCTGCTGGATGGGCCGGAAGAAGACGTTGACGAGGAGCAGGAACGCCACGAACCCGCCGGCCGAGAGGTCGCCGGAGATGACGTAGTAGCTGCCCGCCACCATCACGACGAGCTGCGTGAGGCGCATGCTCATGTAGCTCGAGGAGTGCGTCAGGGCCATGATTCGGTACGCCTCGAGCTTCGTGGTCCGGTACTTCGCGTTGTCTTCGGCGAAGAGGCGCCGTTCGTGCTGCTCGTTCGTGAACGCCTTGACGACCCTTATGCCACCGATCGTCTCCTCGAGCCTGGCGTTGAACGCGCCTATGCGCGAGTAGATCTCGCGCCACGTCCGCGTCATCTTGCCGCCGTAGCGCGTGGTGAACCAGCCCGTGAACGGCACGATGGCCATGGTGATGAGCGCCAGCGGCACGTTGACGAAGAGCATGAGCACGAACGATGCCAGCAGCGTCATGACGGCGATGAACACGTCCTCCGGCCCGTGGTGCGCCAGCTCACCTATGTCCTCGAGGTCCTTCGCGATGCGGCCGACGAGGTGGCCCGTCTTCTGCTCGTCGTAGTAGCGGAAAGAGAGCTTCTGCAGGTGCTCGAACGCCTTGCGGCGCATGTCCGTCTCGATGTTGATGCCCAGCATGTGACCCCAGTAGGTGACGACGAACGTCAACACCGTGTTGAGCACGTAGATGAGGGCCAAGCCACCTGCCGCCAGCGTGATGATCCCCCACTGCCCGCTGGGCAGCAGCCGGTCGATGAAGACCTGGACGGCGATCGGGAAGCCCAGCTCGAGGACGCCCAGCACCACCGCCGAGGAGAAGTCGAGTATGAAGAGCCCCTTGTAGGGGCGGTAGTACTCGAAGAAGCGCCTCACCACCGAGAGATGCTAAGCCACGGACGGGTTCCTCAAACGTTCCAGCTCCGATTCCTGCGCTGCGCCACACCTTAACAACATGGACATGGACGTCGGGATAGCGGGACTAACGTCTCTGCCGGCATTACTTTCCGGCGGCGTAAAAGGAGGGCACCGTCAGAGCGCGCGCCTCGTTGGGCGCGAGGAAGGAGTGGACATGGGCAGGTTCTTGAAGGTGCTCGTGGCGTCTTTCGTGGCAGTCTCGCTCGCGGCCGCCACGGCGCAGGCGCCGACCGACGTTTCCATGACGCAGGAGGAGATGGACCGAGCCTTCGACATCTACTTCAACCTCTGCTCAGGCTGCCACGGGCCCACGCGCGAGGGCGCCACCGGGCCGGCTGTCACCGCGGAGACGCTAGCCGCCAAGGGCCTGCCCTACATCCAAGCTGTCCTCTTCGCCGGCCTTCCGGGAGGGATGCCCGACTGGGGACGCCAGGGCCTTCTCGACCAGGACGAGATGGAGCTCATGGCCAAGTACCTCCTGAACGAGGTGCCCGAGCCGCCGATGCTCTCGTTCCAGGAGATCTACGACAGCTGGAACCTGATCGTGCCCGTCGCCGAACGGCCCACCGCGCCGCAGACGGCCCGGAACTGGGAGAACTACTTCGGCGTGATCCTGCGCGACGCCGGTCAGGTCGCGATCATCGACGGCGACACCAAGGACCTCGTCGCTCTCCTCGACACCGGCTACGCGATCCACATCCTGCGCGCCAGCCGCGACGGGCGCTACTTCCAGGCAGTGGGGCGCGACGGCAAGGCGAGCCTCATAGACCTCTGGACGGAGGTCCCCCAGGTCGTCGCAGAGGCGCGCCCGTGCCTCGATGCTCGTAGCATCGAGTCCTCGAAGATGGAGGGCTACGTCAACGACTACGTGATCGAGGGCTGCTACTGGCCTCCCCACTTCGCGATCATGGACGGGCTCACGCTCGAGCCCCTCAAGGTCGTCTCGACGGTGGCGTACGAGAAGAGCGTCGGCGAGCGCGTCGACGCTGCCCGCGTGGCCGCGATCGTCGCGTCCGAGTACAACCCGGAGTGGATCGTCAACGTCAAGGAGGCGGGTCAGACCTGGCTCGTCGACTACAGTCAGCTCGATCGTGAAGGCAGGCCGCTGGGCGTCACGATGTTCGACACCGAGCTCTACCTGCACGACGGCGGCTGGGCACAGGGGCGCTACTTCATCGTCGCTGCCAACAACGAGAACAAGCTCGTCGTGCTCGACACCCTCGAACGCGAGGTAGCCGCCGTCATCGACGTGGGCATAAGGCCCCACCCGGGGCGTGGCGCCAACTGGGTGGATCCGGAGTTCGGACCGGTATGGGCGACTGGCAACCTCGGAAGCACGGAGATCACCGTCGTCGGCGCCGACCCGACCAGCCATCCGGACCACGCCTGGCAGGTGGTGCGGCAGCTACAGACACCTTTCACTGGCAACCTGTTCATCAAGACGCACGAGGCCAGCCCGTGGCTGATCGCCGACTTCACCATGAGCGTCGTTCCGGTCGGTCAGGTGACGCTGTGCGCCTGGCGCAAGGAAGACATGAGCGAGAGAACGTGCTGGGAGGTCGACGGCGCCGCCGAGCAGAGCGCTCGTATGGTGCATACCGAGTTCAACATGGCGGGCACCGAGTTCTGGGTATCCGCCTGGGCACCCATGGACAAGCAGAGCTTCATCGTCGTCTACGACGCACAGACCCTGGAGGAGATCCACCGCATCGAGAGCGAGTGGCTGATCACCCCCACCGGCAAGTTCAACGTCCACAACACCTCCCACGACGTCTACTGACGTCGCCCCACCGCAGTCCCGCCTGCCCTACGGCCCCGCAAACCGCGGGGCCGTCCGCTTTCTCACCTGCCCGTCGTTATCAATGGAAGCGCTAACACGTTCGGTCGAGCCCTGGTGCCAGCTACATGCGGATAGCCGAAGCCAACGGCCTGGCGGATCCCGAAAAGGTCCGCATCGGTCAATAGCTCAAGATCCCGGGCACCACCGAGGGACCTGACGAGGTACGCGCCTGAGCAGCCCCTCGTACTCGGTATCGGCCATGCCTACCTCACGCGTCGCGCAGCGTGGGGTCCAGCAGGTCCCTGAGGCCATCTCCGAACAGGTTGAATCCCAGCGAGGCCAGGAGGATGGCGAGACCGGAGAAGACGGACACCCAGGGAGAGAGCAGCATCGTGTTACGGCTCTCGGAGAGCATGAGACCTAGGGACGGCGTGGGCGGCTGAGTGCCAAGCCCTAGGAAGCTGAGGCTGGCCTCGACGAGGACGGCGGTGGACAGCGAGATCGTCACCTGCACCATGAGCGGCGCCATTATGTTCGGGGTCACGTGCCTGGCGAGGAGGCGGGCCGGCGAGGAGCCAAGCGCACGCGCCGCCGAGACGTAGTCCCAGTTCAGCACGGTGAGGGCCGGCCCTCTCGTCAACCGCGCGAAGATCGGCGTGTACACGATGCCGATAGCCAGACCCGTGTTGAAACTGCCCGGGCCCAGCACCGCGAGGATGGCGATGGCCA
>DASRWD010000025.1:0-5887 GCA_035654755.1 Trueperaceae bacterium | reverse complement strand
ACGAGCGGCTGGAGTTCGAGTCGGTCGAGCCGGTCTCCGGTCGGATACTGACCGCCGTAGGCATCCGCAAGGGCGCCGAGGAGGGGACGCCAGCTCGCGTCGGCATCGCACTCGGCCCCGAGTACGGAACCGTCGACTCGCTGTTCATCAAGAACGCAGCCCGTGAAGCCCTCCGGTTCGGCGAAATTGACCTCCTCCTCATCCTCGGTTTCGCCTTCGACGCCAACGCAACCGAGGCAACCAACGAGATCAACGAGGAGAGGGGCGAGTTCTCCGTCATCCAGCAGCGCCAGGTCGGCAAACTGACCGTGCTGAACGTCCGCATGAACCCGGACCTCGCCATGGGTGACGAACTCGCCAACACCGGCGCCGGCAACCTGTTCACGGTCTTCGGCGAGCCCGACATCGAGGTGACCGAGACGAGCGAGGGCCAGCTCGTCGCCGAGATCAAGGGACTCGACATCTACAACCCGACGACTGGCCAGGTCCGTGCCGAAGGTCCCGACGACATCATGATGTGGTCCATCGACACGAACTACGATGCCGAGGCCTTCATCGTGCGCCACGTTTACTTCTCGGGAGAGAACGGGAAGCCCACGGGTCTCAACCCATACGAGCGGCTCGGCAAAGCGCTCAAGGGGCAGATCGACGAGGAGGCCTTGGCCACCCTCTTCACCACTAAGTCGCGCCCCTTCCCCAAACCGGAGTCCGGCCGCATCGCGGTCAAGGTCGTCAACTACTACGGCGACGAGGTCCTCAAGGCCATCGAGGTCTGACGTCACCACTCGCGGGGTGGGTGCCACCACGGCACCCACCCCGCCCACCACCGGCCTCGGCACACGGAGGCACCAGTCAGTTCCGGGGGGAACAATGCCGTTCACGGATGCCCAGCGCACCGCCATCAACACACACGACGACAATCTCCTCATCGTCGCCTGTGCCGGGTCCGGCAAGACAGAGGTCATCTCGCAGCGGATCGCCGGCCTGCTCGGGCGGCCCGATGTGCAGCCGAAGAACATCGTCGCCTTCACCTTCACCGAGAAGGCCGCCGGTGAACTCAAGGAACGTGTGCACACCAGGATCCGTGAACTCCACGGCGAGGTGCACGGCCTGGCCGAGATGTACATCGGCACCATGCACGGCTACGCCTTGGACCTACTGCACAGCCACGTCCCTGAGGCATTCAAGTACAACGTCCTCAACGACGTGCAGACGCGCCTGATCATCGACAAGTACAGCACCCGCTCCGGACTGACCACGACAAACGCGGTCGTCAGAGGCACCGAGAAACCCCTGCGGCGCTGGGTCAACTCCAAGTTGTACCAGCAGGTCATGTCGATCCTCCGCGAGGACGATGTGGACCTGGAAGGGCTGCGCCCGGACGTCGCGGACGGACTCGACAAGTACATGGGGCTCCTCAGCGACCGCGCCTACTTCGACTACACGGCGATCCTCCACAACGCCGCAGTCCTGCTGAACGACGACAACGACGAGGGTGACGAGTCTGTTCTGGACCTTCAGCGGCACGTGAAGGAGACCGTCAAATACGTCGTCGTCGACGAGTACCAGGACACCAACCCGGTCCAGGAGCAGCTGATCCGCGGGCTCACCCGCCACGGCGCGAACCTGTGCGTGGTCGGCGACGACGACCAGACGATCTATCAGTGGCGTGGCAGTGCCGTCGAGAACATCCTCACGATCGAGGGCCGCTACCCCAACGTCCACCGCGTCACCCTGAATGAGAACTTCCGCTCCAGTTCCGCCATCGTCGATCTCGCTCGCCACGTCGTCGAGCAGATCCCTCCCGGCGAGCGTCTCAGCAAGGCGATGACCGCCGCGGGCCATCAGACCTTCGAGCGCGGTGACCTGTTGGCGCTGGAGTTCCCGGACACCGAGGCCGAGGCCACCTGGCTCGTCGACCGCATGGAGCGACTGCGTGGCGTCCCCTTCCACGACCGGGAAGGCAATGAGCCGCGCGGACTCGACTGGTCCGACTTCGCCGTCCTCTTCCGCTCCGTCAAGGCCGATGCTGGACCTCTCGTCGAAGAGTTGCGCCGCCGTGACATCCCGTACGTCATCAAGGGCCTCACCAAGCTCTTCGAGACCCCCGAAGTGCAGGCAGCCGTCACCTGTTTCCGGTTCGTCGCGGGGCTGGCCGACGAGCAGGACGTCGTCGATGCATGGGTGGACGCCGGCGTCGGACTCGCGGAGGGTGACGTACGTGCCGGACTTCCCGTACTCACCGCCGCCATGCAGTGGGATGCCTCCAAGCCCTGGGACTCCACCACGCTCCAGGGCGTCTTCCTAGAGTTCCTCGAAGCCGTGGAGCTGCGCGAAGAGCGTGTTCCGAACGAGCGGGGCGAACTCGTCTACTACAACCTCGGCCGCTTCTCCACCGCAATCGGGGACTTCGAACGCATCCACCTCACCAGCGAACCCCAGCAGCGGTTTGACGCGTTCGCCAAGTGGGTCGAGCACCAGGCACCCGACTACTACGAGGAGTCCGACGGGGACAACGGCTACGCCCAGCCCAACGCCGTCGTCATCGCCACCGTGCACCAGGCCAAGGGCATGCAGTGGCCTGCGGTCTTCTTGCCTGCCCTGCGTAAGAACACCTTTCCCGCCTCCGGCCGGGGAGGGCTCGGCGTCTTCCACGTGGTCGAGGAGGACCTCATCCCGGGCGCGGCCCGCTACCGGGGCACCGAGGCGGACGAGCGGCGCCTATTCTATGTCGCCGTCACCCGCGCCCAGAAGTACCTGGCGCTCTCCTTCGCCCCCAGCGAGAAGCGCACCGGCAAGAAGCGCTCGGACTTCTTCAACGAAGCCACGGGAGTCCACACCGTCCTGACCCGGGAGGTCGTCCCCTCCCCCGATGGGCGACTGACGCCGACTCCGAGGCGCGGCACCCCCGACGTCGTCATGTCCTTCTCGGACCTGAAGTACCTCTTCGAGTGCCCCTACTCCTTCAAGCTCCGCCTGCTCTACGGTTTCGACTCGCCGCTGCAGAAGGAACTCGGCTTCGGCAAGTCCCTGCACGACGTCATGGCCGAGATCCACAAGCGCGCCATTGAGGGCGACATCGCCACCCCGGAGGAGGCGGAGGACCTCGTGGACCGCCACCTCAACCTCCCGTTCGCGAACAAGGCGGCAGCCGACCAGCTCCGCCCAGCCGCCGAGACGGCCGTGCGGCGCTACCTGGAGCGCCATGGCACGACCCTCCACCAGACGCGGTACTCCGAGCAGCCCGTCGAGATCCACCCGGTCCCCGGTGTCACCGTGACCGGCCGTGTCGACCTGATCAAGCGGCTGGACACAAAGGAGACGTCGGTCGTCGACTTCAAGTCCAGCGAACGCGCCCAGGCCGAGGATCTGACCCGTGACCAGTTGCACTTGTATGTGCTCGGCTACAGAGAGCTTACCGGGCAGGATGCGGACGTCGTCGAGGTCCTCAATCTCGACAAGGCGGGACGCGACACCCGCGAGATGGTGGACCCCGAGGTTATGACCGACCTCGGCAAACGGGTCACGGAGGCGGCGGATTCGCTGCGCACCAACCAGTTGTCCCGCCGGGACAACTGGTGTGCAACCTGCGCCAGCTGCGATTTCGCGGGCATCTGCCGCAACCGCGAAAGCTGACGGTTACCCCTGTCCTGGCCCGTGCGACGGCACGGGCCAGGCGACCGTCACGCCTTTGTCGCGAACCCCACGAACCGCGACCACTCCTCGCAGCCGACAGCGAAGTGAGGACGCGACACGTCCTTGGAGTCCCGTACGCACACGGTTTGTTCGGTGATGGCGACCTCGACGCAGTCGTCGCCCGAGCTGCCGCTGTAGCTGGACTTGAACCAGACCAGTTCGGACGTGCTCATAGCTCTCCTCGGAGTCGCTCCAGCAGGCCCCGGGAGTCTTTGGGGTTCAGGGCCTGCGAGCGCAGTGTGTCATAGCGCTGGCAGAGGAGGCTCACCTCTTTCGGGTCAGAGATCAACCGGCCGTTCTCCTGCCCTTCGGAGTACGCAAGCCGTCGCCCCTTCGGGGTCTCCAAGAGGCGCACGGGTCCGTCCATGCAGGCATGAGACTCCGCATCCAACGGCATGACCTGCAGCGTGACGTTGCGTGGGAGAGTACGCTCCAGCACGAGGTCCAACTGGCGACGCTGCACATCCCGACCACCCAGTCTGCGCCGGAATACGGCCTCCTCCACAATGAAGTGGAAGGGAACAGTGGGCCGCTCCGGCAGCATCCTTTGCCGATCAAGCCTGGCCTCCAACTGAGCCTCCAACTGCTCGTCGGTAAGTAGCGGAATGCGGTTCTCGAACAGGGCCCGCGCATACCCCTCCGACTGCAACAACCCCGGCACCAGCCGGCACTCGTACGTGCACAGACTCACCGCCACCCGTTCCAGCCGAGCCCACTGCCGGAACCACGCCGCGAGCCCCACGCCCCCGCGCCCCCGTGTCACGTACTGCGAGGCCTTCCGCAGGGCGCCGGTGTTGCCCAGCGCCTCCTCGGACCGCTCCACCAGCGCCACATCCGGCATCCGCCGCCCCAGCTCCACTGACTCGACCGTGTGCTTCGAGAAGCTCACCAGGTTCGCGAACTCGGTTCTGCTGTAGCCCGCGTGTTCGCGCAGCGCCTGCATGACGGCTCCGAAGGTCCGCAGACTGTCCGAGGGGCCGGGCTCCCGATCCGTCTCGCCGCACGGCAGGTCCCCGCCGTCCGCCACACCGCCGTCGGCCATCCGCAGCCACCTCCGGTTCGTTCCCGCGCTGTTCGCCGTCTCGAAGTCGACGGCACTCAGCGTGACGCATGAGCCGTCGTACCGTCCACAGAATGTGCCCGTACGCTGACGCAGCGTACGGGCCGTGCGCCTGGAACACGCCTCGCGCACCCGTCACCGTGGCTCCATGAACACGATCACGCCCCAACACCGCCCTACCGTCCGCACGTTCGCCCAGCTCCTGTCGTCCACTCGCCGCGAGGCCCGGCTCGTCCGTCTGCTCGCCGCCGGTCAGCTCCGCTCCTGGGAGGTGTCACCCGGCGTCACCGAACGGGCCGAGCAGATCGTGGCAGAACTCGCGGCCAACGCCGCCCTGCACGGTCGTGTGCACAACCGCGACTTCCGGCTCGCCCTCACCCTCGACACCGCGACCGGGCTACTACGCATCGCCGTCACCGACGCCCGGGGTGAGAGCCTTCCGTCGTTCGCCCCGAACCTCGAACCGTCTCTGGACGCCGAGTCCGGTCGCGGCCTCCTCCTGGTGACCGCCCTCGCCGACCGCTGGGGCGTCGAGCCCTACCCGCCCGGCGGCAAGACGGTCTGGGCCGAACTGTGTCTGCAGACCCTCGGCACGGACACGCGCAGGGAGCGGATCTGACCACGACGGCTGGGCGCGGTTCACCCGCTGCGCGACAGACGACCGAGCACGGCCCTGTGCCCAGCCGATGATGCGCTGACGCTGACTTCGAAAGCGATGGCCGACCGCAACAGCGCCGGGTATGGACAGGTAGGAGCTGTCGCAAAACCCTCCGGAACCGGCAACCCGAATGGGAGACTCCCTTTACGGCACCGTGCAGTCGCCTTCGGGCCGTCTGAGCGCGGTGACGCCGAACCTCGCCTCCGAGTAGCCGACGAGGCGCTGGGCGAAGACCAGCAGGTCCTGGCAACAGATATGGGAGTAGCAGCGCAAAACAAGGGGGGTACGTGGGCGACGGAAGGTTCAGCCGCACGTGTTTGAGGTGCCGCAGCTTCATCAAGGTCGACCAGGACGGCCGCGTGGTCGAACATGACAGGCCGCTGAGTCATCTCCTCTGCCATGCCTCCGGTCAGCTCGCCAGGCTCGTATCGGTCGAGTGGGGGCCCGGGGCTCGACGCGGGCGACGGATGGCG